>JAKAYQ010000201.1 GCA_021826725.1 Actinomycetes bacterium | reverse complement strand
GCGCCCATCACCACTGCCGGGATCCCCCCGCCGACCGCAGCCGCCCCGAACCGGCGGGCAGCCGGCTCGGAACTGACCGGCGGGGCGGCGTGTGCCACTGGGGGACCCGATCTCCTCGGCTCGGCCGGCCTCAGGCCCCGGGTGGGGCGGGGACGAGGACCTTGCCGGTGGTTGGGCTGATGTCCGGGCCGCAGTCGAACGCACCGAAGTTCGCCCCGGATCCCTGCGTCCACGCACCGTTCTTGTAGACGAGCGGAACGGTGCACGGGTTGGGGTGGCTGCCGATGACCCAGTTCATCGGGCCCTGAAGCCCGTCGAAGGTGAAGTTGGTCTGCTTGGACAGCCAGCTGGTGATGCCCGACCGCGTCGCCCCGCCGCCCTTGACGGCGGCAGCGAACTCGACACCTGCCGCCCAGCCGCTCACCGCGGTGATGGAGTTGTCGTACTTGGCGTTGTACTGGGACATGGCGCTGTGGAACACCGTGAGCTCGGGGTTCGACGAGCTCGGCAGCAGGCCGAACGACGAGGTGATGACCCTGCCGCTCAGGGCGCTCGACATCCCGGACAGCGCGGACAGAAGGCCCGATGGCTGGGTCGGGATGTAGAAGCCCTTGAACCCGAGCTCCTGCCCGGCCTGGATGCCGGAGATCACCCCGGCACCACCGGCGGAGAAGTAGATCGCGTTCGCTCCGGTGGCCATCGCCTGCTGGATCGGTCCCGTGTAATCGACCTGGGTGGCCGACACGGTGATGACCTGGGGGACGACCTGCAAGCCGACGTACTTGGCTGCCGCCTGACGGCACTGGGCGTCCTGTACCGCTGCGGGGAAGTTCTGGGCGATGAAGACGATCTTCTTGACGCCGACCGTTTTGGCCAGCTGGTTCGACCACAGGCCGCAGTACGGCAGGTTCGGGCCCTCCAGGCTCACGAACATGTTGGTGGCGGGCTTGTGCCATGCGCTGCTTGTCGCCCAACCGCCGACCACCGGCACGCCGGCGCTCTGCAGGTACTTCTGGCTGGCAGCGTCGGACAGCGAGGCTTCCCCCACGATGGCGACCGCGTTGTCCTGCTCGACCAGCGTCCGGGCGTCGGACGTGTTCTGGCTGGGGTTGCCGCCATCGTCGAAGCTGACGAAGTTCACCTTGTGGCCGTCGACTCCGCCATGCGCGTTGGCATACTGGAAGTAGGCCGACACACCGGCCTCAAATCCGTTGAAGGTCCCACCGGCATTGGTGAGCGACGAGATGTTCCCGACGGTGATGGGGGCACCCCCGCCGCTGGATGCAGCAGCGCTGCTGCTTCCGGCTGCGGCGGCACTCCCACTGCTCGAGCTGCTCGAGCAGGCGGCGAGCGTGAGTCCCATCGCGGCGGTTGCCGCGGCTGTCACCGCCCAATGGCGGGTCTTCCGTGGGCTGGCGTTCATGGCTGCATGTGCTCCTTGACTTGCTTGGGTGAGGGACTTGCTTGCGTGAGCGACGGACCGAGCGAGTGTCTGTCGCTCGTGCCTGTTCGAACGCCGTGACCGCGCGCCCGCGGCTGCTGGCATCTGCGTTTTGGCATCTGCGTTGCGACTTCTGCGTTCCGGCGTCCGCGTCCAGCACTGCGGGGTCGGGCGGACGGTGCGCTGCGAGCCGGCACACCCGGCACGCGGTGCGCAACCCGCACGCTTGACGCAGACCAACAATCAAATGGTCGTTAGAACTTGCTGCGCATGGTATTCCCCAACGTTCGTTTCGTCAATGGGCCTGACCTTGATTGACACAATTCGCCGCCTGCGTTGTCGTGCTCCATGTTCAATATCGATGATCAGGCGCGTTCTTCTGGTAGCTGTCCTTCGAGCACGCTGCCTACCTCCGTGCAAAGACGGCGATCAAGGCCTCGGCTCGGCGGTGGCGGCGCCAGGCAGTGCTTGTCCGATGTCGGACCGTGCGCTAACGGCCGCTGTCTTGCCGATCTCGTCAGCAAATTTCCATGTAGCCAGGTACGAGCCCACCCGTTGCAAGAATCGGGCAGCGTCGGCGCCGTCGGCGACCTGGTGGTCGTAGGTCAGGCACAGCACAGTGCTCCACTCCGGCACGAAGCGACCACCGTCTTCACTGCCTTCACCGTCTTCCCACCGTGGCTCTCGCTGAACGACAGGGACCGCGATGATGCCGACTTCAGGCCAATTGAGGATTGGCGTGTCGAACGTGCTGCCACGCGATCCGGTATTGGACAGGGTGAACGTTCCTCCGGTCACGTCTTCTATCCGGGTCTTCCCGGCCCGCACCTTTTCGGCCATCGCGGCAATTCCGAGCGCGAGCTCTGCCGTGTGCAATCGGTCGGCATGCTTCAGGTTGGCCACCACCAGCCCGTCCTCGGTGTCCACCGCGATGCCAAGGTTCACCTGCTCATGCTCGGTCCTGGCCCCGGTCTCTGCGTCGAAGGTGGAGTTGAAGAGCGGCATGTCTCGCAACGCGAGGCACGTGGCCCTGGCCACGAAAGCCAATGGCGACAGAGCGATCCCCGTTGCCTCACGGAAGTGGTGGCCGGCAGCGGCACGCACCGCCATCACCTCGTCCAGCCCGACCCGCACGCCGCACGTCAGCTGAGCCGACGCAGCCAGGCTGGCCCGCATGTGCCGAGCGATGGCGGAACGGCGCCGGGACAGCGGCACAACCACCGCGCCAGTTCCAGTTTGAGCTCCAGTGCCCGTGCCAATTCCAGTGCCCGTGGCGCGGCTGGTCGGTGCCATCATGGCGATCCCTCGTCGCTGCCGGTCTCAGACCTGCGTGAACCCGCCGTCGACCGGGATCAGCGCCGCGGTGACGAACCGGCTTTCGTCCGATGCGAGCCACAACACCGCGTTCGAGACCTCCTCGGGCTCGATGTGCGACATCGGCAGCATGTGATGCTGTTCCAGAAGGGGCTTGCAGTCCTCGAACGTCGGGTTCGCCATCTCAGGGTGGAACGCCCGGTACAGCGTTTCGTGCATGATCATCGTGGTGTTGACCCCGGTCGGGGCGATGATGTTGCAGCGGATGTTCGACGGCCCGAGCTCGATCGCCATGGTGCGAGCCAAGCCCACAACGCCGTGCTTGCTGGCGCCGTAGTGAGCAGTCAGGCCGGCTGCCTGCACGCCGGTGGTCGAGGAGGTGAAGATGAGCGAGCCGGGCTTTCCCGCTGCGACGAGCCGTGTGGCCACTGCCTTGGCGGCGTGCCATGCACCCATCAGATTGACCTCGAGCATGGTCCGCCAGCCATCGTCGGTGATCTCGAGCGCTGGCACCATGTTGAAGATCCCGGCGTTCATGACCCCCACGTCGACGGGCCCGAACGCTTCTTCGCCCTCCGCGACGGCGGCGACGAGCGCGTCGTAGTCCCGCACGTCGGCCTCGCTGGTGATGATTCGCCCACCTGCTGCCTCGACCAGGCGGGCAGTCTCCTTCAGGTCGTCAGGCGTAGATGTCGCATAGGGCAGGCCGCCGATCGGACGGCACACGTCGACCGCCACCACCGCCGCTCCCTCTTTTGCCAGCTTGAGCGCGTGAGACCGTCCCTGGCCCCGGGCCGCTCCCGTCACCAGTGCCACCTTGCCGTCGACTCTTCCCATCAGCATTTCCCTTCGTCTCGTCGTGCCCTTGCGTCTTGCTGCAGCGCCATGCGACCCGCTCCGTGCTGGAGCCCTCTGCCTCTGGCGGGAGCCCCGGTCATCCGCCGGACAGCCGCCGCGCCACTCATTCGACTTCCAAGGTGCACACGACGTCGCCCACGGCTGCCTCGCTGCCCTCCTCCACGACCAGGCGGACGACGGTGCCACTCTCGGGAGCTTCGATGTCGGCCGAGGACTTCTCGGTCTCCACCTCGCAGAGCGCGTCGCCCTCCTCCACCGTGTCACCCGGCTTCTTCAACCAGGTCACGATGCGGACGTGCTCGATCGTCAAGCCCCACTTCGGTACGCGCACATCACGCTCCACGCGCCTGCTCTCCCTTGCGTCTCGTTTGTCTCACATCGGACCACCCTCGGGCGGTGCCGGCTGCCGGCCGGCTCGGTGCACGGTGGATCTGAAGCGGGCTTTGCCGCCCGCACCGGCGCACAGCGCGGGGGCAGCATCGCCCGGTGTGCCATATGCACGCCCGTTTGGCGGGCAGGCCGGCGGGCCCGCAGCACAGCGAGCCCCTCGCCCTGTCACACCGTGGTCAGCGCGCTTCGTCCCGTCACCCGGGCTACCGCGTCGACCACCTTGTCGACGTTCAGGAGCACGTGCCGCTCCAGCGGCACGCTGAAGGGGATGGGCACGGCGGGCCGCGTGAGCTTGACGGGGGCGGCCTTCAGGCTGTCGAAGCACACCTCGGAGACCGTGGCCACGATCTCGCTGGCCATCGAGCAGTTGGGAAGCGCGTCGTCGACGGCTACCAGCCTGCCGGTCCGGCGGACCGAGGAGAACACAGCCTCCCAGTCGAAGGGCACGATGGTCTGGGGATCGACGATCTCCACCCCGACCCCGTCTGCCGCCAGTCGCTCGGCAGCCTCCAGGACCGGCGGCAAGGCCCCGCCGAACGCCACGATGGTGACGTCGTCCCCTACCCGCCGGACGAGCGCTTGGCCGAACGGGATCAGCTCGTCCTCCTCGGGGACCTCCTCCTTGGTAGCACCCAACGACAGGTGCTCGAAGAAGATGACGGGGTCGTTGCTGCGGATGGCCGTCTTCAACAGGCCCCGGGCCGAACGGGCGCTTCCGGGCACGGCCACGTGGATCCCTGCGCTGTGGGCGAACAGGGCGTGGGGCGTGTCCGCGTGCTGCGGCCCGGCATTGAACCCCATGCAGATGGAGGTGCGGATCACCATGGGCGCGGTGGCCTGCCCGGCGGTCATGTACCTCGTCTTGGCCGCCTGGTTCACGATCATGTCCATGGCGATGTAGGTCATGGTGGAGAACTCGATCTCCACGATCGGCCGGGCGCCCGCAATGGCCGCACCGAGCCCCATGCCGGTCATGGCTGCCTCGGCGATCGGCGTGTTGCGGATGCGGACCGGCCCGAACTCGTCGACCAGGCCGTTCGTAACGCCGAAGACCCCGCACTGCACGTCTTCTCCCATCAAGAACACCCGCGGGTCACGGGCGAGCTCCTCGCGGAGCCCCAGTTGCAGCGCAGCCAGGAATGTGAGCTCTGCCATCGTTGGTGTCGTCCTCTCTTGGTACAGCAGTCCCCGGCGGCGTGAGCGCCGGGCGTGCAGGTCCAGGTCATTGGGGTGCGGCGAGCGGTGCCGGAGGTGGCGCGGCCACGCACCTTGCTCACTCGAACAGGTACTGGAGCGCCTGCTCGGGCTCGGGCAGCGGGGACGCCAGCGCAAACTCCACGGCCTCGTCCACCTCGACCCGGACCGCCTTGTCGATGCCGCTCAGCTCTTCCTCGGCAATGCCGGCCCCGAGGCACACGTCGCGGTGCAGGCGGATCGGGTCGCGCTCGGCGCGCATCTTCTTGACCTCGCTCGGCTCCCGATAGCGGTATGCGCCGATCAGCGCGTCCTCGCCGTAGACGTGGCCGTGCCAGCGGTAGGTGGACGCCTCGATCAACGTCGGCCCCTCACCGCGGCGGGCCCGGTCGACCGCCGTACGAGCAGCGTCGTACACCTCGCCCACCACCTGGCCGTCGACGAGGACGCCGGGGATCCCGTACGGCTCGGACCGTCGCCAGATGTCTCCGGCCACGGTGTCCTTAGCCGCCGAGTACTCCGCATAGTGGTTGTTCTCGCACACGAAGATCACGGGAAGCGACCAGTTCGCCGCGATGTTCAGCGTTTCGGCGAAGGTTCCCTCGCTGGTGGCCCCGTCCCCGAAAAAGGTCACGCTCACGTTCCCGGTCCCGTTCAGGACATCCGCCAGCGCCGCCCCCGCCATGATGGGGATGCCGGCCCCGACGATGCCGTTGGCCCCCACCACGCCCACTGCCGAGTCGACGATGTGCAGCTCG
>JAKAYQ010000200.1 GCA_021826725.1 Actinomycetes bacterium | reverse complement strand
CGTGCCGCTTCACCCACGTCTACCCCGACGGCCCGGCTCCCTACTTCACCGTGCTGGCGCCCAGCGAGCGGGGCCGTCAGCTCGGTCACTGGCAGGAGATCAAAGACGCGGCGAGCGAAGCGATCCTCTCGAGCGGTGGCACGATCACCCACCACCACGCGGTGGGCCGTGACCACCGGCCCTGGTACGACCGGCAGCGGCCAGACCTCTTCGCCGAGGCGTTGGCCGCGACCAAAGCCCGCCTCGACCCTTCGGGTGTGCTCAACCCCGGCGTGCTCGTCGACCCAGCGGGGGCGTGACCGAACCTCCAGCGGGAGCGGGGTGCACGTCGACCCAGCGGGGGCGTGACCGAACCTCCAGCGGGAGCGGGGTGCACGGCGGACCGATGTCGATGTAGGTACGATATCGTTTCTCGATATCGGAAGACGATATCCATGGCCGAAGCGAGGAACGTTCCCAGTCGGGGCACCCCAGTCGGGGCACCCCAGTCGGGGCACCCCAGTCGGGGCACCCCACCCAGTGCACCGGACGACCGGGAGGGAAGAGCGGGTGGATCGGCGACCAGATGACGGCCACAGGGTGATCGGGCACAGGGTGACCGACCACAGGGTGACGGTGACGGCGTGACGTCGGGATCGAGGGCCGTGCCGATACGGGCGGAAGACCGGAGGCCGGCCAGGGCACGGGCGGCGGTGGTGCGTGACTTCCTGCGCGGCGCCGCCCAGGCGCACGTGCTGCACCACGCGGTGGAGCACGACGTCTACGGGGCGTGGCTGACCGACGAGCTGAGCCGGCACGGCTACGTCATCAGCCCTGGCACCCTCTATCCGCTCCTCCACCGGATGGAGACCGAAGGGCTGCTGGCGAGCCGGGTCGAGGTCGACCGCGGACGCGCCCTCCGGCTCTACCGCGCCACCGAGCAGGGGCGTCGGGAGCTTGGCATCCTTCGCAAAGCGGTAGCCGAGCTGGCTGTCGAGCTGCTTCCCGGCATCGTGACCGGTCGTTGGACGGAGGCGCAGCCAGACGAGGAGCCCTCTGGGCCACGGCCGGCGGGCTTGCTGGGCGGTGGGCGCACGACCGTGGCTGACGAGTGATCGCTCCCACGCCCCGTTTCGAGCTCCGAGACGTCCGTGTCGATGGCGACGAGGGTCCTATCGTCGACGGGTTCTCGGCGTGCGTCCCCTCAGAGGGCCTCACCGTCGTCATGGGACCTTCCGGCGCCGGCAAGACGACATTGCTCCGGCTGCTCAACCGCCTCGACGACCCCGACGCCGGCACCGTGCTCCTCGACGGACGCGACGTCCGGACCTACGACGTCCTCCAGCTGCGGCGCCGGGTGCAAAGCGTAGGGCAGGTGCCAGTCACCTTCCCTGGCACCGTCGGCGACAACGTGGGGCGTGACGTCGCCAGACTGCTGGCGCACGTCGGTCTCGACCCGGCGCTCGCCAGCCGCGATGCCGATCGTCTGTCGGTAGGGGAGGCCCAGCGGATGGCGCTGGCCCGAAGCCTCGCCCTCGGCCCCGACGTGCTCTGTCTCGACGAGCCGACCTCGGCGCTCGACGCCACGTCGAAGGGCGGGATCGAGGACCTGGTGCGCCACCTGGCGGACGAGGGACTGACCGTGGTCATGGTGACCCACGACCCGCGCCATGCAGACCTCGCCGACCACATCATCAGGGTGCAGCCGCTGCGAACGAACGGAACCCGCCGAGTCGACGAGGACGCCCCGACGTCCGAAGACGACGGCTCACTGCCCGGAGGAGAACGTTGACCGTCGTGTTGCTCGCCAGCACCAGCAGCTCGCTCGTCTCGGGACCGGTCACCTTCGGAGACATCGCCTTGTCACTGCTCCTCGTCCTCTTCGCCGCGGCGATCTCGCGGTGGCAGCGGGTGGGCCTGGAGCGGGACATGGCTGTCGCCACGCTCCGCTCCTTCGTCCAGCTGCTGGCCGTGGGCTACGTGCTCGAATTCGTCTTCACCGGGCACGGTTGGCTGACACCGCTGGCGCTCGCTGTCATGGTGGCGACCGCGGCGCTGACCTCGGGTGCCCGGGCCCGTCGGGTGCCCGGAAGCCGGCTGGTCGCGGCCGCCTCGGTGTCGGTCGCCACGGCGGCGACGCTCGGGGTGCTCGCGGCGGCCCGGATCGTGCCGGTGTCGCCCCGTGCGATCGTTCCGCTCGGCTCGATGGTCATCACCGCTGCCATGAACACCACGTCGCTCGTCATGACTCGGCTCCACGACGACCTGGCGGCCAACCGACGTGAGGTCGAGGCTCGGCTGTCGCTCGCCCAGAGCAGCCACCAGGCCGCCCTGCCGTGGCTGCGCGCCTCACTGCGCAGCGCCATGCTGCCGAGCGTCGACCAGACCAAGGTCGTCGGGCTCGTCGCGCTGCCGGGGGCGATGACCGGGATGATCCTCGCCGGTGCCTCGCCGCTCGCCGCCATCCGGCTTCAGCTCGTCGTGATGTACATGCTCCTCGGCGGGAACGCCTTCGCCGCCCTAGTCGCCGCCACCCTCACGGCCCGGCGCCTCTTCACTCCGGCGCACCAGCTCGTTCGTCAGCTCCGCCGGACGCCGCCATGAGCCCGAGCTCGCCACACGAGCCAAGCGACGTTCCACCGGCGACGCCTGGCCACGAGCCCGCTGCAGTCACCAGTGGGCACCCCCAGCAGGTCATGCCAGTCGTCACCACCTTCGAGGAAGCACGCGCTGCTGTCCGGGCGGGGAGGACGCCCGACGAGGCGGCCCGGGGGCTGGTCGCCACCCTCTCGCCCGACGAGCGGCTGTGGTGCGTCGACGGTGACGCGCCGACGTGGGCCGGGCTCACCTTCCTCGCCGAGGACGGCTATCACCGGGCTCCCTTTGCCGCTGCACGCATCGAGCGGGTCGGGCTGCCGGGGGTCGCCTTCGCCGACGGGCCCCGTGGGTGCGTCGTGGGCAACGCCACCTGCTTTCCCGTGGCCATGGCTCGGGGGGCCACGTGGGACCCCGAGCTCGAGGAACGGGTGGGCGAGGCGATCGGGCGAGAGCTCCGGGCGGCTGGGGCCACCCTCACCGGGGCCGTGTGCGTGAACGTCCTGCGCCATCCGGCGTGGGGCCGTGCCCAAGAGACCTACGGCGAGGACCCGTTCCACGTCGGGGAGCTCGGCGCCGCGGCCACCCGTGGCCTGCAGCGGCACGTGATGGCGTGCGTGAAGCACCTCGCCTGCAATTCGATGGAGAACGCCCGGTTCACCGTGGACGTCGAGGTCGACGAAGTCGCCCTCCACGAGGTGTTCCTGCCCCAGTTCCGTCGTGTCGTCGACGAGGGTGTGGCCTCGGTCATGTCGGCGTACAACGCGGTGAACGGTGAGTGGTGTGGCCAGAACCGGGGGCTGCTCACCGACGTGCTCCGCGGCGAGTGGGACTTCGCCCGCTTCGTCATCAGCGACTGGATCTTCGGCTTGCGCGACGCGGCGACGTCGCTCGCGGCCGGGCTCGACGTCGAGATGCCCTACCGCATGGTGCGCGCCCACCACCTGCCGGCCGCCCTGGCGGAGGGTCGGGCCTCGTGGGACGACGTGGACGCCGCGGTCACCCGGTTCGTGGCTACCTTGCTTCGCTTCGACGACGTGCTCTCGACGCCGGCGCCGGGGGCCGACGTGCTCGGCTCGCCCGAGCACCGCACCCTTGCCCGGGAGGTCGCCGCCCGTTCGGTCGTCGTGCTCCGCAACGAGCCTGTCGGCGGCACGCCCGTGCTGCCGCTCGCACCGGGGTCACGACTGGCCGTCTTCGGGACCCTCGCTCGAACCGTCAACCTCGGCGACGGGGGCTCCAGCGACGTGTGGGACCTCAAGTGCCGAACGGTGCTCGACGGGCTGGCCGCCGTGGCCGACGCCGTCTACGACGACGGCACCGACGCCAGGCGTGCTGGCGCGCTGGCCGCCGGTGCCGACGCCGCCATCGTGGTGGTCGGCTGCACCTACCTCGACGAGGGCGAGTTCATCGGCGCCACCGACCCGTCCCTCGGCGAGCTGTTCCCCGAAGCTGACGAGCCCGATGTGGCCGAGCGGTTCACGGCGGCCATCACCGAGCTCGCTCCCGTTGTGAAGCCGCTGCGTCTCGCCGAGCGTGCCGCCGGGTTCAGCACGGGGGGCGACCGCTCGTCGCTACGCCTGCATCGAGAGGACGTCGAGCTCGTGCGGGCCACCGTCGCTGCCAACCCCCGGACTGTCGTCGTCCTGCAGGGCGGCAGCGCCATCCTCGCAAGCGAGTGGGCCGGTGACGTCCCTGCCGTCGTGCACGCCTTCTACGGCGGGTGCGAGGCCGGATCGGGGCTGGCTGACGTGCTCTTCGGAGCCGCCGAACCGGCGGGTCGGCTGCCCTTCACGGTGCCGGTCGACGAGGCTGACCTGCCGGCGTTCGACCGCGATGCCACGACAGCCCACTATGACCGTTGGCACGGGTGGTGGCGCCTGGCGAGGAACGGCCGCGTTCCGCTGTTCCCCTTCGGCTTCGGACTGTCGTACACGACGTTCGCACTTGGCGCGGCGGTGGCATCGGTCGACGGTGACGTGGTCGAGGTCCGGGGATCGCTTCGCAACACGGGCGACCGTGACGGAGCCGACGTCGTCCAGCTCTACGCAGAGCTCCCCGATGCCGACGCTCCGCCACGCCTGGTCGGTTTCCGACGCGTCGAGGTCCCTGCCGGAGCCGAGGTCGCCGTGACCGTCACCGTCCCGTTCGACCGGCTGGCCGTCCGCGACCCCGAGGCGCATGCCTGGCGGTCCCCGGCGGGCCGCCACCGACTGGTCCTCGCCCGGTTCGCCGGTGACCGCGACGGGGTTGCCCTCGACGTCGACCTTTGACGGGGTACGGGTGTCCCGAGGAGCACGATGCCGCGTCCGCCGGACCCGGCCACCCATCTCGCCGCTCTCCCGGCAGACACGGCGTTGCCGCTCCTCCGGAACCGAGGACCGGTGACCCCCCCGCCAGCCGGACACGTGGTTGTGCAGCCCGCTGGTCGAGACGGTCGCGCAGCCCCACTCGACCGGCGGGACGTAGCCAATGGTCGAGTGCAGGCGGACGGCGTTGTAGCGGTTGACCCAGGCAGCGATGGCGGTGTTGGCATCGGCCGCCCGGGCGAACGTATCGGCGGTCGCAACGCCCGGTCCGCCGCCGGACGCAGGGCATTGGTTACCAGGGCGGTGGGCATCCCCTCGTCCATGGCCCAGCCGACGAGCTGCCGACTCCCCGGGTCGAGCTGGCGATCGCCTTCGTGCTCCAGAACCGGCCATGACCACGGCGATCGTCCACCGGCGCACCATGGACCACCTCGGGTGCCAGATGACCGCCACTGAGGTGGACCTCGGAGCCGACGCCATCGACGCCGCCGACGGCCGGTCGCCCTCTGCCCTCTGCCCTCCGCCTTCCAGCCCGCCTTCCAGCCCGCCTTCCGCCGGCACTGACCCTCCCGAAAGACCACGACACCATGGAGGTCGCCGCCAAACCGCAAACGGCCAAGGGATCAAACGGCATGTTCTCCGGGGAGGTGTGGCTCGACCCGATCACCTGCGGCCTGCCTGCCTCACGGCTGAACGTGGTCGCCGTGCGCTTCACCCAGGCGCTCGTAGCGCCCGTCACTCCCACCACGGCGGCGAGACCCTCTCTGTCGCCGAGGGAGGGGGCCTCGGCCAGGTCCACGGCGACGACGCCGTCGCACTGCACGCAGGCGACGTCGTCGATGCCCCGACGCGAGGAGCACTGGCACGGTGTCACCCCGGAGGACTTCCCGACCCGCCTGTCCGTCAGCGGAGGCGCACCGCGCTGGGGTGGCCCATCCGGGCACGCTGGCCCCGGGCGTTAGGATCGTGCCGGATCGCGCGGAAGTGCACGCGGAGGTTGGCGCGGACCTTCACGCGGAAGTCCCGCCCCCGTAGCTCAGGGGATAGAGCGTCGGTTTCCTAAACCGTGCGTCGCAGGTTCGAATCCT
>JAKAYQ010000199.1 GCA_021826725.1 Actinomycetes bacterium | reverse complement strand
GGACAGGGACAGGGACAGGGACAGGGACAGGGACAGGGACAGGGACAGGGACAGGGACAGGGACAGGGACAGGGACAGGGACAGGGACAGGGACAGGGACAGGGACAGGGACAGGGACAGCAGCGGGCTCAGGAGCCGTGCCGGCGCCGATGCACGGCTGCCTTGGTCGCCCCCCACAGGAGCGCGAGCTCGGCCAGCTCGCCGTCGACTTCGGCCCACGATCGCGGTGCCAGCTCGTAGTCGTCACCCTCCACCAACCGGCGCGCAGGGCCGGCTGCAGCTACGGGCATCGGCACACCCGCCGCCCGCAGCACTGCACCGGGCGCGGCCACGGCGGCACGGACCGCGGAGAGCGGGGTGGTGCGCTGCCGGTCCGCGTCGGTCATTGCCAGCTCCCGCAACGAGATCGCTGCCTCCACCCCCGCCTGCCGGGCAGCCGACACCACGTCGGCAGATCGGTCGGACACCACGTCGGCTGGCGCTGCACGCAGCACAGCCACAGCACGGCGAACCAGCCACCCGGGCAGGACCTCCTCTGCGCGTTCGGCCAGACGCAGGCCGGCAGAGCGCAGCACCGCGTCAGGATCCTCACCGAGCAGGCCTTCTGCCGGCCCACCCTCGGGCAGACCTGCCGCCAGCCCACCCTCGGGCAGGAATTCCTCGGGTGCTCCCAAAGGCTCCATGCCCGACGTCGAGGTCAGCTCTCCACCACGTCACCGAGGAGGTCGACGCGCACGCCGGTGCGGCGGAGCCACTCGATGGCGGCCTCGACGGAGGCGGGCTCGCCCCCCAGCTCGCAGACGATCCACCCCTCGGTCTCGTCCACGTTGGCGCGGCGGATGTTCGGCACCACACCGTGGTCGGTCACCAGCTGGGCGATGATCGGCGCCCGCACCAGCTCCTCGGGGAACGTCAGCCGCATCCTGACCTCGATCATCGGGTCTCCCCCCGTGCCACGCGCCCCGTTTCGCTCCCGGAAGCTGCCGGACCGGCACCGTAGCCGGTCCTGACAGGGACCGCCCGGACGGGAGCGTCGGATGGGACGTTCACGCCGGCTGCTGCGTTCAGATTGCCGGGGCGCAGCCCCTCGAGGTCGACGGTGACGTAGCGGTAGCCCGCGCCCCGGACCGCGGCAACGACATCCTGGCGCTGGTCCAGGCACCGGCGGAGATCGCCGGCAGGGACCTCCACCCGAGCAAGGTCCCCGTAGTGCCTGACTCGGACATCGCCGAAGCCCAGGGCCCGCAGGCCTGCCTCGGCGGCGCCCACGGACCGCAGCGTGCCGATGGTCACCGGCGTTCCGTACGGCAACCGGCTGGCGAGGCAGGGCGCTGCCGGCTTGTCCCAGGTCACCAGTCCGGCCCGCCGGGACGCCGACCGCACCAGCGCCTTGTCGAACCCCGCCTCGACCAGGGGGAACATCGCACCGGCCTCGGTCGCGGCGCGCTGCCCGGGCCGGTGGTCGCCCAGGTCGTCGAGGTTGACCCCCAGCACCACCGTCGCGTCCTCGGCCGATGCCAGGGGCGCGAACGCCTCCATCAGGGAGCTCTTGCAATGGAAGCACCGGTCCAGGCCGTTCGCCCGGTATCGAGGGTCGTCCATCTCGGCAGTGGCCACCGCCTGCCATCGCAGGCCCCACGTGCGAGCGAGCTCCTCGCAGGCTTGTCGTTCACCGGATGCGAGCGACGGCGAGACCGCCGTCGCGCACAGGACCCGCTCCCGACCCAGCGCCTGGGTGGCGGACCAGGCGAGGAAGGCGGAGTCGGCCCCGCCGCTGAAGGCGACCACCACCCGGCCGAGCCGGGCGAGCACCTGGTGGAGGCGTTCCTCGGCTTCCGGCCCGGTGGGTGAGGGGTTCGACGTGCCGGGCCTGGCACCGAGCCGGCTGGTGGCACCACTCATCGAACGCCGCCCGACAGGTCCAGAGCCTCGTCCAGGTCGGCTACGACCCCGGTCCAAAACGGGCCGAAGTCGGCGAAGCGAGCGGAAGCCTCGTCGAACCGCATCTCGTAGACACAGGCCTTGAGGTCATCAGGCCGGGTGGCGAACAACGTGACCCCCCACTCCCAGTCGTCGAGGCCGGTCGACCCGGTGATCAGCTGCAGGACCCGGCCGTGGAACCTGCGCCCCACCCGACCGTGACCCAGCATGAGCTCCTTGCGCTCCTCGAACCCCATCGCATACCAGTTGTGCGTGTCGCCCCGCCGCTTGGACATCGGGTAAAAGCAGAACGCCGGCTTTTCCGATGGCGGGAGCTGCGGGTAGAGCCGCGCCTGGCGCATCTCATCGGGGATGCCAGCGGCGTACTCGCTCACCTCGGTCAGCGATACGTACGATGCGGTGACCGTGCAGCCCGCCGCATGCACCGCTCCCTGCAAGGCTCGCAGCCGACGCAGGTCCGGGCCCAGTGCCACCAGGCCGACATCGGCCTTGTGGCCGAGGATGCTGACGGTGACCACCTGATCCCCGGCGTGCCTGGCGCTTGCCACCGCCGCGCCCAGACGAACCCGGTCGGTCCCCGGACCGACATGGCAGAAGAGGTGGAGGACACCGAGACCGTCGGCAGGCGACACCATCCCCGCTGCGCCCACCCCCACGATGTCCATCCCTGCTGCTTCCACTTCGAAACGCGGCGTCGGCGCCGCAGCGGCGCCACCGGGGGCAACCGCCCCGGCCACGGGGGCGTCGGTCGGTCCGGTCACAGCGGGGTCGGCTTCCACACGCCCGATTCTACGAACGCGACGGAGGGGCGCCCGATCGGGCGCCCCTCCGTGCACACTCGGCCGGACCCACAGGCCCGCCCCGGCATCCGCTGCCGGCTCAGAAGTCGTCCATGCCGCCGCCAGGCATGGCGGGGGCAGCATCCTTCTCCGGCTTGTCGACGATGACGGCCTCGGTGGTGAGGAAGAGCGCCGCGATCGACGCCGCGTTCTGCAGCGCCGAGCGGGTCACCTTGGCGGCGTCGATGACACCGGCGGCGAACAGGTCCTCGTACACGCCGGTCGCCGCGTTCAGACCCTCGGCCGGCTTCTTCAGGTTCCGGACCTTCTCCACCACGACGCCGCCTTCCATGCCGGCGTTCACGGCGATCTGCTTCAGGGGCTCCTCCACCGCGCGAGCCACCATCCGGCAACCAGTCGCCTCGTCACCCTCAAGCTTCTCTGACCGCTGCAGGATGTCCTGCTGCGCGCGGAGCAGGGCGACCCCACCGCCGGGGACGACGCCCTCCTCGATGGCGGCCTTGGTGGTGGAGACCGCGTCCTCGATCCGGTGCTTCTTCTCCTTGAGCTCGACCTCGGTCGCTGCGCCGACCTTGATCACCGCGACACCACCCGACAGCTTCGCCAGGCGCTCCTGGAGCTTCTCGCGGTCGTAGTCGGAATCGGTGTTCTCGATCTCGGCCTTGATCTGGTTGATCCGGCCCTTGATGTCGGAATCGTCGCCGGCACCCTCGACGATCGTGGTCTCGTCCTTGGTGATGACCACCTTGCGGGCCCGGCCCAGCAAGTCGAGGCCGACGTTCTCCAGCTTGAGGCCGACCTCTTCGGTCACGACCTGGCCACCGGTGAGGATGGCCATGTCCTGGAGCATCGCCTTGCGCCGCTCACCGAAGCCCGGGGCCTTCACCGCCGCGCTCTTGAAGGTGCCGCGGATCTTGTTGACCACCAGGGTGGCCAGCGCCTCGCCCTCGACATCCTCGGAGATGATCACCAGGGCCTTGCCCGTCTGCATCACCTTCTCCAAGACGGGGACCAGGTCGCGCACCGCGGCGATCTTCGAACCGACGAGCAGGACGTAGGGGTCCTCGAGGACCGCCTCCATCCGCTCCGGGTCGGTCACGAAGTAGGGCGAGATGTAGCCCTTGTCGAAGCGCATGCCCTCAACCAGGTCCATCTCCATGCCGAAGGTCTGCGACTCCTCGACGGTGATGACGCCGTCCTTGCCCACCTTGTCGATGGCCTCGGCAATCATCTGACCGATCTCCGCATCCGCTGCAGAGATGGCAGCCACCTGGGAGATCTGGGACTTGTCGTCGGTGTCCCGGGCCTGGGAGCGCAGGGACTCGACGGCCGCCTCGACGGCCGCCTCGATCCCACGCTTGAGCGACATCGGGTTGGCCCCGGCGGCCACGTTGCGCAGGCCCTCGTGGACCATGGCCCAGGCGAGGACGGTGGCGGTGGTGGTGCCGTCACCGGCGACATCGTCGGTCTTCTTCGCGACTTCTTTGACGAGCTCGGCTCCGACCTTCTCCCACGGGTCCTCGAGGTCGATCTCCTTGGCGATCGACACACCGTCATTGGTGATCGTGGGAGAGCCCCACTTCTTTTCGAGGACGACGTTGCGACCCTTCGGGCCGAGGGTCACGCGCACAGCGTCGGCCAGCTTGTTCATGCCGTTCTCGAGGGCCCGTCGGGCTTCCTCGTCGAAGGCGATCAGCTTGGGCATTCCTGGATCCTCCGTCGCTTCCGGTTCGGGTCGCCGCGGGCGCCCCGGCATGGATCCGGTCAGCGCTCCCGAGCGGCACTTAGCACTCTACTCGTTCGAGTGCCAAGAGCAAACCACCTTCGTCGGCGATGTGCAAGGCCCCCCGGAAGACATGCGAGGAACCAGCGGCGGGCGCGCCCGACAGGCGTGGCTGCCGCGCAGCGGATGTGGCTGCCGCGCAGCAGGCGTGGCTGCCGGTCAGCCGCCGGCGACGGCGGGCACGACCGAGATGGTCTGCCCGTCGGACACCGGGGTGTCGAGCCCTTGGAGGAAGCGAACATCCTCGTCGGCCAGAAAGACGTTCACGAACCGCCGCAGGGACCCGTCTCCGTCGAAGAGCCGCTCGCCCATTCCCGGGTGGGCGCCGTCCAGCGCCCGCAGCACGTGGCCGACCGTGTCGCCCTCGAGCGCGATCTCGCCGGCGCCGCCGGTCAAGCTGCGAAGCTGGGTGGGGATTCGGATGGTGACGCTCATCAGGCCCTCCGGTCAAGCGCTGCATCGACGTCGACGGTCGCATCGAACGCCTGGAGTGTGGGTGCGATCGTAGCGGTGGGCCCGACCACCCCGGCCAGCGCCTCCACCGTCTTGAGCCCATGGCCGGTGATGTACGCGACCACCTTCTCCTCGGGCCGCACCACCCCCTGGGCGGCCAACTTGGCCAGCGAGGCGACGGTGACTCCCCCAGCCGTCTCGGCGAAGATCCCTTCCGTCCTGGCCAGCAGACGTATCCCGTCGATGATCTCGTCGTCGGTCACCGACGCGAACGCACCACCGCTGCGCCGTACCGCGTCGAGGGCGTACCAGCCATCGGCGGGATTGCCGATGGCCAGGGACTTGGCGATCGTGGACGGCTTGACCGGGCGGATGGCGTCCGCCCCGGCCGCGAACGCGTCGGCGACCGGGGCGCAGCCTGCCGCCTGAGCCCCCGAGACCCGCACATGCGGCTCCTCGTCGAGCAGGCCCACCCGGTACAGCTCGCCGAACCCCTTGCGGATCTTCGTGAGCTGGCTGCCCGAGGCGACGGGCACGATCACGTGGTCGGGCGCCTGCCAGCCGAGCTGCTCCGCCACTTCGAAGGCGAGGGTCTTCGACCCCTCGGCGTAGTAGGTGCGGATGTTGACGTTGACGAACGCCCACGATGGGTGCTCGCTGGTCAGCTCGGCGCAGAGCCGGTTGACGTCGTCGTAGGTGCCGTCGACCGCCACGACGTGGCCGCCGTACACCGCCGTGGTCACGATCTTGGCGGTCTCGAGGTCACTGGGGATGAAGACCACCGACACCATGCCGGCGCGCGCCGCATGGGCGGCGACGGAGTTGGCAAGGTTGCCCGTCGAGGCGCAGGCGGCGACTTTGAACCCGAGCTGCCGGGCCTTGGTCAGGGCCACCGACACCACCCTGTCCTTGAACGAACCCGTTGGATTGGCAGTGTCGTTCTTCAACCACAGGTCGTGCAGACCCAGCTCCGCTCCGAGGCGCTCGGCGCGCACGAGCGGCGTGAACCA
>JAKAYQ010000017.1 GCA_021826725.1 Actinomycetes bacterium | reverse complement strand
TTCCGATCTGCAGCACCCCGGCGGCGATGGGGTCGAACGCCACCACCAGGAGGGCTCCGGTCGCGTCGCATGCAGCGCGCGCCGCTGCCAGGTCGTCGATACAGCCGAGATAGTTCGGGTAGCCCACCACCAGCGCAGCGGGCGCGGGTGCATCTCCGGCAGCCGGCCAACGGGTCAGCCCCCCGGCGAGCGGCACGTCCACCAACCGGTGTCCGGGTCCCGTCGCCAGTGTCCCCAGGACCTGCCGCCACGAGGGGTTCACCCCCCGAGACAGCCAGACGTCCTCGCGACCGGTGACCCCCACGGCCAGGTTGACAGCCTCCACCACCGCTGCCGCCCCGTCGTAAAGCGAGGCATTGGCGATCTCCACACCGGCCAGGCGCGCCAGGAGCGTCTGGAACTCAAAAACGGCCTGCAGCACCCCCTGCGCCACTTCCGCCTGGTACGGCGTATAGGAAGTGACGAATTCAGAGCGTCCCGCCAGGGCGGCGGTCACCGGCGGAAGGTAGTGGTCGTACGCCCCTCCCCCGGCGAAGCACACCAGCTCGCGCCCCACGGGGCGGTTGGCCGCGGCCAGGTCCTCCATATGGGCGGCGGCGTCCGGCTCGGGCACCCCCGTGGCCAGGTCCAGAGGCGCAGCCAACCGGAGGCTGTCGGGAACGGCGGCAAAAAGGTCGTCGAGCGAGCCGAGGCCGAGGAACGCCAGCATGGCGTCCACGTCGTCCCCGGTGTGCGGCCAGTACCCGGGCATCAGCGGGCGGGCGAACCCGCGACGAACGGCAGCGGCACTGTTGTGGCGTCCACCGGCGTGCCGCGCAGGTCGACGACGACAGGCAGGCCGGTGGTTGCGGCGCCGGCGGCGGCAGTGCTGTCGAGATAGGCAAGCGCGATGCCGCGTCCGAGCACGGGCGAGAAGCTACCGCTCGTGCAGTGTCCGATCGTCACCCCGCCGGCACTCACCGCCGCTCCGTCACGCAGCGGCCGCCGGCCGGCGACGATCCCCCGAAGGCGGCGCCGAGGTCCGTCACGCCGCTCGGCCACCAGCACGTCGCGTCCTCGAAGCTCCGGTTTGTCCCAGCCGACGACCCAGCTCAGGCCTGCTTGCACCGGCGTGATCCCGGGACCGAGCTCGTGGCCGTACAGGGGAAGGCCGGCCTCGAGCCGGAGGGTGTCACGCGCCCCCAGCCCGGCAGGAACCACACCGGCACCCACCACAGCCGACCACAGCGAGCCGGCTGCCTCCGCCGGGACGGCGATCTCCACACCGTCCTCGCCGGTGTAGCCGGTGCCCGCTACGGTGACGGGCACCCGCTGCCACATGGCCTGGCGCACGCCGAACCGGGGGACGGCGGCCAGGTCCGGCGCGACGCCTCCGAGCAGCGAGCGTGCCTCAGGCCCCTGCACCGCGATCACTGCCCGCCCAGCGGTGATGTCGTCGCCGCCCAACGCCTGGCGGACGGGCACGGTGTTGGATGCGTTGGGCATCACGTCGAACGAGTCGTCGGCGGTCCACCAGACGATCACGTCGTCGACGACCGAGCCGTCGTCGCCGAGGAGGTGGCTGTACTGGGCGTGCCCGGGGGCGATCCGGCGCAGGTCGTTGGAGAGCGACCGCTGCAACCGGTCCCACGCGTCCGGCCCCTCGACCCGCACGGTCCCCAGGTGGCTCACGTCGAAGCATGCCGCGCTGCGCCGGCACGCGAGGTGCTCGACCACCGTGCCCGTCGGGTAGCTCAGCGGCATCTCCCACCCGCCGAAGAGCACCAGCCGGGCTCCTGCAGCCACGTGGGCGTCGTGCAGCGGCGACCGGCGGGGGAAGGCCATCGGCTGCAGCCTACGGGTTGGCGGGCTGATCCGAGCACGCCGGTCAATGCCCAAGGCCGAGCACCACGGTCTTGACGACCAGCAGGGCCACGGCCACCACCAGGTAGCCCCGCAGTAGGTACATGCCGGCTCGCCGACCCCGGGTCCACACCGGCGGCGCCAGCAGGGCAAGCCCCGGCATGGTCCACCGTTCACGGTGCTCACGAGACAGCGGAGGCCCACCCGGTCGCCGGCGGCGGGCGCCGATGCCCAGGACCACCAGTCCGGCGGCAGCGACACCCGTCAGCACGCCGAACACGGCGATGACGTCGATCGACGGGAACAGCGTGGTGACCATGAGGACGATAGAGAGGATCACCAGGATCGTGGTGATCACCGACGCCACCGCGTTCAACCACGGCGGGTTCACCCAGGGGCCGAGCACCTCGCGGTCGTTGCACAGCAGCAGCAGGAAGACGATGGCGCTCGGCAGCAGGACCCCGGCGAGCGCCTGCACGCCCTCGGTGATGAGCCCCAGCGGCGCCCCGGGGATCAGCACCAGTCCGGCGGACACCGCGACCAGAGCGGCGAACGAGCCGTAGAACGCCTTGGCGTCGCGCCACGACCGGTGCAGGGAATGTCTCGCCCCCATCACGTCCCCCACTGCGTAGGAGATCGACAGGGTCACCGCCGCAGCACCGAGGATCGACGCGTCGAGCAGGACGACAGCGAAGATCGCCCCAGCCGCCGGTCCCAGCACGTGCGCCAGTCCACGAGCGACGCCCAGGGCGTTCGTAAAGCTCCCGTGGTAGCTGGTGTGCACGAACGCGAAGGCGGTCGCGATGATGATGGCGGCGGCAGCGGTGTTGGTCAGGAACGCGCCGACGATGGTGTCGGTCCGCTCGTAGTTGATCCAGCGGGGGGTGATGCGCTTGTCCACCACGTTCGACTGCTGGAAGAAGAGCTGCCAGGGGGCCACGGTCGTCCCCACGATGGCGATGATGAAGAGCACCGTGTTGGACTTCAGGCCGCCGGCCACCCCCGGGATCACCGCCCCGCGCGCAGCAGCGCCCCAGTGCGGATGCGCCATCAGGGCCAGCGGGAACACCAGGAGCGAGGTGACGATGAGCACGTACATGAACCGCTCCCAGCGCCGGAAGCTGCCGCTCACGGTCATGGCTACAAGGGCGACGGCTGCCACCGGCACGGACACGACCGGGCGGATCCCGAAGTAGGACAGGGCCAGCCCGACGCCGATGAACTCCGTGACAAGGGTGGCGAAATTCAAGATGACGAGGTCCACCACCGCGAACCCGGCCCACATACGCCCGAACCGCTCTTTGATCAACCGCCCGTGGCCGATGCCGGTCACCGCGCCCAGGCGGACCACCATCTCCTGGGCGACGATCAGCACGACGACGAGCAAGGGGAGCGTCCACAGAAGCGTGCTGCCGTAGTTCTGGCCGGCCTGCGCGTAGGTGGCGACCCCGCCGGCGTCGTTGTCCCCCACCATGACGATGAGGCCGGGGCCCATGATGGCCAGGAGGGCGAGCACCCGCCGGCTCCACGGTCGGCGCGGCGGAAGCTCATGGCGCCCGATGGTCCCGAGGGCACCGACGATGTCGCCCTGGTGAGCCTCGTCGAGCACGGCTGCACGTGCTCCCGGCTCCGGGCCGGCAGGTGTGGCCTCGTCGGCCATGATCTCGACCTCCTTTCGTGGTCCGGGTGCGCAAGGAACCGCGCCCCGGCCACGGGGAGATCAGCCGGTAGGCGGCAGGCCGGAGGCGCGACAAGTCGAACGGTGACTTGGGGGGTTCGATCTCATCGGCTCACCTCCTCTTCCGGCCTCGTCCGGCGATGCTGCTGGGCCCGGTGCACGGCGGAGCCACCGGAGCCACCGGACACGCTACCCGACGGAACCGCTGCCGATGCGCTCCGATCCGGCCTGCCGGCACGATCGTGCGCCCGGTGCAGGCCGATCTGCCGCTCCACCTCGGGCACCGACCGGCAGCCTGCTCCTGACCCAAGTCCTGACCCAAGCCGACCGACAGCCCGGACCATTTCCCACGCCGCCGGCACCTTACCGCCACGACGACCCGGAGGCGGCCGTGACCACCGTCGTCAGTCCTCGGCGTCCGCCCGGCGCCGCCAGTTCTCGGGGACAAGCTGCTCGACCACGTCGTCGATGGTCACGACGCCGACCACCCGGTCGCCGTCGTCGACGACCGCCAGGGTCGTGAGGTTGTAGTCGGTCATGACCAGGGTCACCTCGACCAGGTCCGCGCCGGTCCGAACTCTCGGCGGGTCCGGGTGCGCCACTGTGCCCATTGTCGCCGTCGGCTCCGCCCGCAGCAGCTCGAGGAGGCGGGCGGCTGCAGCCAGCCGCCCCTCCTCGTCGACGACCAGCACGCTGTCGAAGGTCTCGGGTAGCTCGCGGTCCTCGCGGATGCGCTCGAGGGCGTCGCTGACCGAGGTGGTGGATGGCACGCAGATGCCGCCCGGGCTCATCATGCCGCCAGCGGACTGCGGGTTGTAGCTGAGGAGGTTCCGCAGGCGCTGGCCGCCGGCGGGCGGCATGAGCGCCAGGATCGGCTCGCGCCGTGCCCGGTCGATCTCGCCGAGCAGGTCCGCCGCGTCGTCGGGCGCCATCTTGCCGAGCAGGTCGGCGACCTGCTGATCGGACCGCTTGCCGACCAGCTCGAGCTGGTGCTCCTGGTCCAGCTCTTCGAAGACGTCCGCCTCGAAGTCCTGATCCTCGCTGACAGCCCGGATGATCTCTTCCGCCTCGTCGGGCGACGCTTCTTCCACCAGGTCGGCCACGTCGCGGGGGTGCAGCTGCACCAGCCAGCGCAGCCGCAGTCCGAGCCGCGACGTCGGAACGTGGCTGAGGAACGGCTCGACATGAGCCCAGTCCACGATCCGCGCCGATCCGGCGCGGTGTCGCCACGGCCACCGGCTGCGCGGTCCGGCATCGATGCCCACCACGACCCAGGTGCCGCTGCGCTGCGCCAGCTCGATGTCCGAGGCCCGGACCAGCCTGCCCCGATGGTGCTCGTCGATGAACACCAGCTGCCGGCCCACCACGTCGCGCACGAGCAGGACCTCGCCGGGACGGCGCTCGAACTCACCCGGCTCGGCACCACCCGGCAGCAGCACCACCCCATCGGACCCCATGGCTGCCATCCGGCCTACCGGCACGAACACCTCGCGGTCCCCGGCTCTGGCCAGCACCCCGGTCACCGGCGGGTAGCCGTCGTCGGCCAAGCGCGCTACCAGGTCCTCCACCCGGCCGACCGGGCCGCCCTGGCCATCGTCCACCAGAGCACCCACCAGTGCCGAAGCCCGGACCATCTCGCTTTGGGCGCTCACAGCCACGTCGCTCACCGACACCAGGCTATGCACAACCCGACAGCCGCGTCGTGCACAACGGTGGCACTCCCCGCGCGTCCAGTGCCGATGGAGGTCACGAAACGCTGGTGGCGGTGGCCGTCACAAGGCGACGGCGCTGGTGGCGGTCAGCTGCCGTGGGCCCGACCCGCGCCGTCGGCTGCTCGCGGAACCGGCGGCACCACCGGCTCCAGACCGCCAGCGCCGTCGATCCGAAGGATCGCAGCGTGCAGCGCGTCGACCACTTCGCCCAGCGGCACGATGTTCAGCACCCCCTGGCCACCGCGCAGCAAGTCCACCACCTCGCCGTCGCTGTGGGCAAGGACCGAGTCCGATCCGGCCAGCACCAGGCTGGCGGAGGCCACGTCGGCGCCCAGGTCGTCGCGAAGACAATCGATCGCCTTGCGGGCCCGCTGCAGGGAGACACCGGCGTCGATCAGCTGCTTGACGACCTTGAGCTCCAAGACATCGTGGTACGAGTACAGGCGCTGGGTGCCGCTCCCACGCGCATCGGCGACCGACGGGCGCAGCAGCCCGGTCCGCGCCCAGTAGTCGAGCTGCCGGTACGTGATCCCCACCAGCGCGCACACGTGCGGCCCGCGGAACCCCGCGTGCCCCCCGTCCCCCGCTCCGGTTCGTCCGCTCCCCGTGCCGTTGTCCGGGACGGGAGTCCGCTGGTCCACCTTGGCTCCTCCTCCACCTGCACTGCAGGATCATCGTACCGGCGGCCCACACCGTCGTAGTTACGATGATGTTGCGATTCACGTGCAGACATGGAGCCAGGCACGACCCCAACGGTCAACCTGAGATGGAGACTGCACTCCCAGTGGCGCTGTCTTGGCCAACCGCCACGATCCGGCGTCGAAGCCAACCTGGGGCTGAGGCCGGATGCCACCGCTCCGACCTCGCTGCAGGTGCCGGCGCAGCCGTGGACGCAGCCGTTCCAGACGATCGCGGTCGGATCAAGCCCCGGGGCCCGCAGCCGCGGGTGCGGCGGTACGCGCGGGTTCGACGGTCAGGCGGGCGATACCGACTCTCCGGCAACGGCCGCACCACGCCACCGCGTGGGCAGGATCGCCAGGGAACACTTCGCCACCGCACTGCCGGCAGCGGTGCACCAACAACACCGAAGGGGAGTCCGCGGTCAAGGTCGAATGGGTCATCGACACATTGATCGGCACTCTCCGTTGCATCTTGAGCAACGACGTCACTCGGGGTGATCACAGGTTGGACATATCCCCCCCACGGCTGGCACTCCCCGATAGGACGTCACGAACGGGCACGGTGACGACGATCACGGTTGCGGCCTGCCCTGCTGCGCCGGCTGGAGCAACCGACACCCTGGTCGCAGGCCCAACCACTGTGGAGGAGAAGCCCCCAACACCGCCCGAGACCGACAGACACCCTGGTCGGCGGCTCAATCGATGCGACGGAGGAGCTCCCGGTACCGCCGGGCGTTGCCGACGTACTCGTCCGCCGACACACGGATGAGCTCGATGCTCGACGCGCCAAGCCGCAGCGTGGCCGGGATGCCGATCGCGACAGCACCCGCGGGCACCACCATCCGGTTCGGCACCACCGCGTTGGCCCCGACCGTCGCCCCGCTCTCCACCACCGCGTGGTGCAGCACCACCGACCCGGAGCCGACCAGAGCGTCGTCGTGGACGACGCAGCCTTCCAGGTGGGCCACATGGCCGACCACGCATCCGCTGCCGATCACCGTCGGGAATCCCGGGCCGGCGTGGACGACCGTACCGTCCTGCACGGAGGTCCGGGCGCCGATGGCGATCGTCCCGAAATCGCCTCGGAGCACCGCTCCCGGCCAGATCGACGCGTCCGCCCCTATGGTGACAGCGCCGATGACAACGGCGTCGGGATGGACGAACGCGTCGGGATCGATGAGCGGAGCGACGTCACCCAGAGCGTAGAGCGGCACGGCCGCAGGCTACTCACCATCCCTGGGCCGCAGCGACCCGACGGCGGCGACCGGCGCAGACCCAAGATCAGGCTCGCCGTGACGCCGCATCACGCGTTGCTGCGCATAGGGTGTGCGGCCATGCGACGACCGGCCCGCTTCCTCCTCGCGCTCCCATTCCTGCTCGCACTGGCTGCATGCGGCAGCACCACCCCCGCCGTCACCAGCCGCACTGCGACCTCCGGCAGCAGCTCCTCGTCCGGCAGCACCTCCTCGTCCGGCAGCAGCACCGCAGCGGCACGCACCACGGTCGCCGGGCTCCCCTTCCCGTCGCCCAACGGCTACGCGGCAACCGCGCACCTGCAGCCCGGGCCGTACCTGCAGCCGGGGTCCAACCCGTCGGTGCTGCCCAGCGACGTCCTGATCGCCGACCGCAACAACAACCGGCTCATCATCGTGAACCCGCAAGGAAACATCGTGTGGCAGTTCCCCCAGCCCGGTGACCTCGCTCCGGGCCAGACGTGGCTCGCTCCCGACGACGCGTTCTTCACCCCCAACGGCAAGGACATCATCGCCACGCAAGAGAGCCAGTTCACCATCACCGAGATCTCGGTGGCCACGCACAAGATCCTCTGGCAATACGGGCATCCGGGCGTGCCCGGCTCAGCACCGGACTACCTCGACAACCCGGACGACGCCATGATGCTGCCCAACGGCGACATCATCACCGCTGACATCAAGAACTGCAGGATCCTGGTCCTCGACCCGCCGTCGCTCGCTCCGCTGAAGATCATCGGCGAGACCACCAACTACTGCTATCACCAGCCGCCGCAGCGCTGGGGCAGCCCCAACGGCGCCTTTCCCATGACCAACGGCCAGTACCTCGTGACCGAGATCGACGGCGACTGGGTCGACGAGCTGAACCTGGCCACCCAAGCGATCGGCTTCGTCACCAACCCGCCGGGCTTCACCTACCCGTCGGACACCAACGAGGTGTCGCCCAACGTCTTTTTGAGCGCCAACTACGCCAATCCGGGTGCGGTTGAGGAATTCAATTCGTCGGGCACCCTGCTGTGGCAGTACGCCCCGACCGGCGCCGCAGCACTCAACCAGCCGTCGCTGGCCCTGCCGCTGCCCAACGGGGACGTCATCCTCAACGACGACTGGAACCACCGGGTGATCGTCGTCGATCCGAAGACGAACCAGATCGTGTGGCAGTACGGCCACACCGGGCAACCGGGCAGCGGTCCGGGGTACCTCGACAAGCCCGACGGCATCGACCTGGCGCCGCCGTACTCTTTCACCATGGTGCACAAGTCGACCATGGGCCTGCCGTGAGCCCCGCCACCCGTTCGAGCGGGCTCGCCCAGTTGCGCGGGCTCGGCGGTGGCAACGGGCCCGGGCGCCGTCGGCGCCGGTCGGGTCGCGGGCTCCACCGCTCAGGCAGGCGGATGGCGACGGTCCGAGCCGCTGGCGGCCTGGTCCTGCCTGCGGCCGGCATCCTCGCCGTCGCCGTCGTGGTCTTCGGTGCCGTCCAGTGGCTGCGGCCCGCGCCCCCCGCGTCGGTCCGCGCCGTGGACACGTCCTTCACGCTGGCCGGCAAGCCGGCACTGCCGTGGCCGAGCCAGGGAGAAGCAGCCCTGGCCGTCGGCGGAGCCGGTGTCGTCGGGTCGAGCGGGTCGACGGCGCCGGTCCCGATCGCCAGCATCACCAAGGTGATGACGGCACTGCTGATCCTGCGCGACCATCCCCTCGCATCAGGCCAGTCGGGCCCGTTGCTGACCATCACCCCAGCAGACGTCACCCAGTACCAGACCGATGTGAGCGAGCAGCAGTCGGTGGTTGCTGTCACCGCCGGCGAGCAGCTCACCGAGCTGCAGGCGCTGCAGGCGCTCCTCATCCCGTCGGCCAACAACATCGCCCACGTGCTCGCCGCGTGGGACAGCGGATCGACCGCAGCGTTCGTGGTGGCCATGAACGACGAGGCGGCCACGTTCGGGCTCACCCACACCCACTTCGTGAGCCCGAGCGGTTTCGCCTCGGGATCGGTGAGCACCCCCGAGGACCTCATCCGCCTCGGCCAGATCGCCATGGCCAACCCGGTGTTCGCATCCATCGTGGGCATGCCGGCGGTCACCCTGCCGGTAGCCGGAACGCTGCAGAACTACGACTACAACCTCGGCCACGGCGGGTTCGTCGGGATCAAGACGGGCTCCGACGGCCATGCCGGCGGCTGCTTCCTGTTCGAGGCGAAGGTCAGCGTCGCCGGCGGCACCGCCACCGTCGACGGCGCCGTGCTCGGCCAGCAGGCCGCCCCCATCATCCAGAGCGCCCTGAACGCATCGAGCACCCTGGTGCAGGCCCTCGCTCCCCAGCTCACCGATCGGCAGCTGATCCATCGCGGAGAGCAGGTGGCCCAGGTGGTGACACCGTGGGGCGCCCGCACGACTGTCGTCGCCACCCAGGCGCTGTCGGCGCTTGCCTGGCCGGGGCTCGACCTGAAGGGGCACCTCCACCTCGACCGGATCGGTTCCACCCTCCGACGAGGCCAGCGGGTCGGCACCCTGGACGTCGATGTCGCCGGGACGACGCACGCCATCCCGGTGGTCACCACCGGTGCCGTGCGCGGTCCGGGGCTCGGCTTCAAGCTCGGCAACATCTGAACGACCTCGGATCGGGCCGGGCCAGCGGAACCAGCGCTCCCGTTCCTGACAGGCCAGGCGTGACCTACCGAGTCGAGCCGTGCACCAGGGCTGCAGCCGGCGCAGCGCCCACGGTTCACCGACCCGAAACACGCCGGCAACCCTGCGGACCCTTGCGCGCGGTACAACGGGAGCATGTTCCGCCGTGCCATGCTCCCATCGCCGCGACCGGTCAGGACGCTCCGATGACAGCACCGCCCGCCACCCGAATGCGCTCCGCATGGTCCGGACCAGCCGGCACCCTGGACTATGTCGGAGGCCCGGCCTTCGACGAGGCAGTCGACGCCAACACCCGCCCGCGCCCCGTCGCGTCACCCCTGTGGGACCACCTGGACCGGCTCGGGCCTGCCGGCCTCCTTGATCGTCAGTCCGCCGCCGATCGGGAGATGCTCGGCGCCGGAGCGACCTTCGCCGTCTATCGCGACGGAACCACGTGGGAGCGGGCGTGGCCCCTCGACGTGGTGCCCCGGCTCATCGACGCTGCCGAGTGGGACGTCATCGATGCCGGTCTCACGCAGCGGCTCAGCGCGCTCAACCGGTTCATCGACGACGTCTACCACGAGCAGCGCGCCGTCCGGGACGGCGTGGTGCCGGCCGCGCTCGTGACCGGATCCGCCAACTTCCGGCCCGAGTGCATGGGCATCGACCCGCCGGGGGGCATCTGGGCACATATCTGCGGGAGCGATCTCGTGCGCGACGAGGACGGCACCTTCTACGTCTTGGAGGACAACCTCCGGGTGCCCTCCGGCGTGTCCTACATGCTCCAGAACCGGGCAGTGGTAAAGCGTGTGCTCCCGGACCTGTTCCGCAGCTACAGCGTGGCGCCCGTCGACCCGTACCTGGAGCACCTGCGCTCCCTGCTGCACGCAGTGTCCCCCGCCCAGCGCGATCCCGTCGTCGTCGTCCTCACGCCCGGCGTGGGCAACTCGGCCCATTTCGAGCACGCGTATCTCGCCCGGCACCTCGGCGCGGAACTGGTCGAGGCGGCGGACCTCGTCGTCCTCGACGACGCCACGCTGTGCATGCGCACCATCGGCGGCCTCGAGCGTGTCGACGTCGTCTACCGGCGCGTCGACGACCTCTTCCTCGACGCCGAGGTGTTCTGCCGCGACTCGGTGGTCGGCGTGCCCGGCCTACTGCGGGCACTTCGAGCCGGCACCGTGGCCGTGGTGAACGCACCGGGTGCCGGCATCGCCGACGACAAGGCCGTCTACGGGTTCGTCCCCGCCCTCGTTCGGTACTACCTGGGCGAAGAGCCGATCCTTCCCAACGTCCCGACCTACTGGTGCGGGGACACGGCACAGCGACAATACGTCCTCGACCACCTCGGGTCCCTGGTCGTCAAGCCCGCCACCGAATCGGGCGGCCATGGCGTCGTCATCGGCCCTCGGTCGGGCGCCGATACGCTTACCCACCTGGCCCGCCGGATCGAGCGCTACCCGGCAGGCTGGGTGGCCCAGCCTGTCGTGGCGCTGTCCACCGCCCCCACCCTGTGCGACGGCGATCTCGAACCGCGCCACGTCGACCTCCGACCGTTCGCGCTGCTCGGCCCCGACGGAAGCTACGTCACCCGGGGCGGTCTGACCCGCGTGGCGGCCTCTGCCGGATCACTCATCGTCAACTCGTCTCAGGGTGGCGGGAGCAAGGACACGTGGGTCGTCGACGGCACCCTGCCCAGGCACGACGGCAGAAGCGGGACCGGAACCGGAACCGGTGACTGCGACGCTCCCGCCACCGGCTCGCCTGCGCGTCGCCGAGCCGGGCCCGGCGAACAGCTCGACGTGAAAACCGCAGCACCGGGCGTTGACGCTCGGGCCGCCGGGCGGTCAGACCAGTGACGGCGACCGAGTCGGCGCCTCGGCTGACGGCGGATCCAGCGCCGGTGTCGTCACCACCAACGGGTCCGTTGCCCGTTTCCTCGCCACCGGCTGGACAAGCCCCGGAGGGACGAGCACCGGCACGCGCTGCGTTCGGTCCAGCACCTGCGGCAGCCGGCCCAGCTCCCGCTGATTGGCAGCGGCCTCGTGCCACCCCGGTCGATCCGGGGACCGGGTTCGCTGCGATCCCCGTTGCGGATCGAATGGCGCGGGCGACCGGCCGCCGGCCGGCGCTGCTGTCGCGTGTGGCGGAGGCCCTCTACTGGGCAGGCCGGTACGTCGAGCGCGCCGAGACGACAGCCCGCGCCGTCCTCGTCCACGGCGACACGCACTTGGACCTGCCTGTCGGGACCGACGTCGGGTGGAGACCGCTGCTGCTCATCGCCGGGGTGGAGCAGCTCTTCGACGACCGTCACTCCCTCCTGATCGGCGGGCAGGCGGCGCCGCCGGCAAGCGGGCCCGGCGAGTCCGACGTCGTGCCGTTCCTCCTCACCGACACCGGCAACCGCTCGTCGGTCCTGGCCGCGCTGGCCGCCGCCCGGTCGAACGTCCGCACGGCACGGGCCGTCCTGCCCGGCGACATCTGGGAGACCAGCAACGAGCTGTGGCGTTTGGCCCACGAGCACCGCAACGAGGTCGCGGCCCGTGACCAGCGGGTCCGCTGGCTGCAGCGCGTGCTCGACGGGTGCGCCCACCTGAACGCCTGCCTGTGGTCGGTAGCCCGGGCGGACCAGGCCGAAGCGTTCGTGCGTGTGGGCCAACACCTCGAGCGCGCCGACATGACCGCTCGCGTGCTGGGGGCACGAGCGACCAGCCTCGTCCCAGGCCCAGGCCCAGGCGAGCGCGGCGCCTACGCCGAGGTACACCGCCGGGCCGTCCTGCGCTCCCTCGCGGCAGACGAGCCGTTCCAGCGGCGGGGTCCCGGCGTGGGCGACGACGGCGAAGCCATCGCCCGGTTCGTCCTGCACGACGAAGGGTTCGCCCGGTCCGTCGTCACCAGCCTGGCCGAGATCCACCTGCGCACCAAACGGTGGCCTCGAAGCGACGCGGTGACCGCCGCCTGCGCCGACGCCATCGTCCTGGTCTCCGGCGCGGGCCGAACCGGTCTCTCGGCCGGCGACCTCCGGGCAACCGCCACCATCGTGCAAGACGCCATCCGGCTCGTCCACGACCGGATCGCCGCCGAGTACTTCCCCGCAGCGCGAGATGAGGCACGGCCAGACGACGCGCTGCCAACCGCCACCCGTACGCCAGCGCCAGCGCCACCGCGCTCCACCACCCCGGCGCTCGGCCCGACGCCGATGGACGCAGTCCGTTCGGGTCCAGCACGGGCTTCGAGCCCCGGAGGCCGAACCACCACCGACGAGGGCGCTGTCCTGTTCCGCGTGGTGCACCGCACCGTCTACCGCTACGACACGCCGGCATCGGCCAGCACCAACGAGACCCACCTGCGACCCCGCGACACCGCCCACCAGCGCTGCCTGGCCCACGCCTTGGCTGTCGACCCGGTCCCGCAGTCCTCGAGCGACCGCATCGACACGTTCGGCAACCACGTGCAGCAGTTCGCGTTGACCGGCGCGTTCGACACCTTGACCGTGGTGGCGACGAGCGACGTGCTCGTGTCCCCTGCTGTTCCACCGCCGTCGACCCCACCGTGGGAGACGGTCCGCCACGTCCTGGCCGCCGACCGCCAGCCCGCAGGCCGCGCCGCCCGCCAGTACCTGGCAGGCTCGGTGCTCGTGCCCATCGACGACGAGCTCGCCGGGTACGCCGCTCCCTCGTTCACGGCACGCCGACCGCTCCTCCGGGCTGTGGTCGACCTCGCGTCGCGCATCCACGGCGACCTCGTCTACGAACCGGGGTTCACCTCGGTCACCACCCCGGTCCTCGACGTCCTGCAGCACCGGCGCGGGGTCTGCCAGGACTTCGCCCACCTGGCCATCGGCTGCCTCCGCTCGATGGGCCTGGCGGCGCGGTACGTGAGCGGCTACATCCGCAGCGCCACGCCGATCGCGGCTGGGCTGGTCGGGTCCGACGCCTCGCATGCGTGGTTCGCCGTCTATGTCCCTGGATGGGGCTGGGTCGACGTGGACCCCACCAACGACCAGCTCGTGTCGGTCTCCCACGTGACGACGGCCTGGGGACGCGACTACTCCGATGTGTCGCCGCTACGCGGGACCATCGAAGGCGGCGGCCCGTCTCAACGGCTCGACGTCGCCGTCAGCATGGTCCCGGTACCCGTGGGCGGCCCCTAGCGGGCGTGGACCGCACACGGATCGGGCGAGCGGTCCCGGTGCGGCGCTCGCCATGGCCGTGGCCGACGGCGGGCGGATGGAGCGACCGGTGGAACCAGGCAACCCTCGCGCTACGAAAGTCGTCGGTCGTGCAGCAGGGAACCGGTATGCCGTTGCTGTCGGCGACGGGCCGGGACGGGTCGGGCGCCGGACATCGGACAGTGGATGGTCAACGGCACCTGCGAGATGGGGGGCGTACGTCGTCGCTGTCGTGATCTTCGGAACCTGGACTCCGTTGGTTGCAGTATGGGTTGCAGTATGGGTTGCAGGATGTCTGCTGGCCCAGTTCCAACTCACCCTGCCGCCACCGTGAGCTGGACTTCTGTAGTCGGGCTGCCGGGATTTGAACCCGGGACCTCTTGACCCCCAGTCAAGCGCGCTAACCAAGCTGCGCCACAGCCCGTCCCTGGACAGAGCACCCGGCCGCACACCGCGAACCTGCGTGTGCGGTCAGGACGGTACAGCCCGCTCCGTAACCCAGTGGCGAACACCCTACCCCACGCCTCACGTCGCCCTGGCGAGTCGCACCAGCCTGCCGCCCGTGCCGTCCGGATCCGGAACAGGCTGGCCGCCGAACCACCCTCGCTCCGGCCTGGCCTGCCACCCAGCCGTCCTGCCGGCATGCTCCCTGGCGGGCGGCGGGCGGCGGGCGGCGGGCGGCGGGCGGCAAGCCTTCAAACGTGGTGCACGATCCAGGTGACACCCTGGAACGCTCGATACGCCAGGTAGATGGCGGTAGCGGCGATCATGAGCTTGAACTTGAGCGGCACCGTGCGCGGGCCGACCCGCTCCCCGCACGTCGGGCAGCGGTCGTCCTGGTCGAGATCCCCGACCGCCACCATGGCCTGGCACGTGTCGCACCAGACCTCGGGCTCCTCCCCCGTCCCGCCCCCACCGCTGCCGGCAGGGGTCGGCGTGTCCCGTCCCCGCCCGGCATGTCCAGAACCACCACTCCCGCCCGAGCCGGAACGGCCGCGCGCCTGCCAGCGCCGCTCGTCGGGGGCAGCGGTCACCGCACCTGTCCCAGCGGCCCGCTCGGCACCGTGTCCCTCGATCCTCCGGCCGGTCCGGTCAGCGGTCCCACCCAAGGCCGGACCGCAGCCGGCTCGCACCCTGGCGACCGGCTCACCGCCGTCCCTCCACCCGCACGCGGAACGTCACCGGCGTCGGCCCGATCGCGAACCGCTCACGGAGCTTGCGCTCCACGTACCGCAGATAGGTCGGCTGCAGGCGCCGGCTGCAGAACAGCGTGAACGTCGGCGGCTCCGACGTGGCTTGCACCCCGTACCGGATCCGGGCACCGGGCGCCGGGTGCGCCTGCTGGATGACACGCAGCGCCCGGTTGAGCTCGCCGGTCGGGATCCGGCTCCGGTAGGCGTCCACCGCTCGGCGCAGCGCCGGCAGCAGCTTGTGCACGCCGAGACCGGTGCGGGCGCTGATCTTGAGAACCGGCACATCCCCGAGGAACGCCAGGCGGTCCTCGACGCCGGCAAGCACGTCGGGGCGCTCGTCGGTAGCCAGGAGCTCCCACTTGTTCAGCACCACCACGACCGGGCTGCCCGATGCGCCGATGCGCTCGGCGAGCCGCTGGTCCTGGTGCGTCACGCCGACGGTGGCGTCGATGACCAGGATGGCGATGTCGGCGCGGTCGACCGCCTGCAGCGCCCGCACCATGGCGTAGAACTCGGTTCCCTCCTCGGCCTTCGACCGCCGACGGATCCCTGCCGTGTCGACGAAGCGCACGGGGCCGTCTTCGGTGACGACCACCGTGTCGATGGCGTCGCGCGTGGTGCCAGGCATGTCGTGGACGACGGACCGCTCGTCCCCGATGAGCCGGTTGAAGAGGGTCGACTTGCCGACGTTTGGACGTCCGACGAGCGACACCGCCGGGCAGCCGGCCCATGTGCCCGGGTCGTCGCTCTCCCCAGTACCGGCGTCGCCCGATGGAGGAACACCCGAACCCGCCGCACGATGGCTGGGCTCGGCATCGGCAAGGCCGACACCCCCGCTTCGCCAGTCGGGCACATCGGCCAGGCCGTCGAAGTCCTCCGGCAGCCCGCCGGCCGTGCCGACCAGGCGACCGCCATCGTCCGACACGTCGTCGACATCCCCCGGAAGCGTTCCGGCGACGCCCGAACGGTCGACATCGCGAACACCGCCGGCAGGGGCCTCGGCGAGCCCCGCGCCATCGAGGATCCGCGGATCACGGGCAGGCCGCGGCGCATCACGGGCAGGCCGCGGCGCATCACCGGCAGGCCCGGGCGCCTCGACCCGGGCGCCGTCGTCGGCGCCATCGATGCCTCCGTTCGACGGCAACAGGTCCACCACCAAGTCGAGCAGGTCACCTGTCCCACGGCCGTGCAGGGCACTAACCGGAACCGGGTCGCCCAGCCCCAGGCCGACGAACTCCCACGCTTCGAGCTCCCGCCGCTCGTTGTCGACCTTGTTCACGACCACGACCGTCCGCGTGGCGAGCCGCCGCAACCGCCGGGCCGCGGCCAGGTCCTCGTCCGTCATGCCGACGGTGACGTCCACCACCAGCAGGACGAGGTCGGCCTCGGACACCGCCCGCTCCGCCTGGGCGGACACCTTGAGGTCCAGCTCGTCACCCCCGGCCATCCACCCGCCGGTGTCGACCACAGTGAACTTCCGCCCGACCCACTGCGCGGACAGCTCCAGCCGGTCCCGGGTCACCCCGGGCCGCTCCTCCACCACAGCTGCGCGCCGTCCGACGATCCGGTTGACCAAGGTCGACTTGCCGACGTTGGGCCGCCCGGCGACGGCCAGCACCGGCAGCCGGGGCGGCACCGCTGCATCCCCTGCTGCCACCCTGGCGGTGCCAGCACGCGCCAGCCCTCCGCCACGCCCGGTGACACCGGCAGACCCACTGCCCCCGGCAGTCATCGGGCTCCATCGAGGGCGGCCCGGAGCGAGGCGCCGTCGGCCGCCACCACTTCGACAGGGCGGGGGAGGTCCGCCGGCGCCAGGTCGTCGAGGAACCGACCGCCTGACAGGCACACGTCGGGCAGAAGAAAGCGGTGCTCCCGTGGCTGGGCTGCCAGAGCCCGAGCGACGTCGGCACCGGTGAGCAAGCCGGTCACGGCGATGGTCCCTCCGAAGAAGTCGTTCCGTACGGGGAGCAGGTGCACCGGCCCGGCCGGCGCCAGCCATCCGGCCTGGTGCAGGATGGGTCCGATGACTCGGGCGCCGTACTCCCCCGTCACCACCGTCACTGGTCGCCGCGCCGGTTCCGACCCCGGCATGCCAGCGGCGCCCGCCCGTCGGACCGGCGCGGCCACAGCCACCCGGTCGCACACGGCCACGGCACCGCGTTCGGCCCCCGGCCCGGGCACCGACGCCCGGCCGGCATCAACCGCCAGACCGGCATCAACCGCCAGACCGGTGTCGGCTGCTGGCCCGGTCCAACGCGGCGCCCGGTACCCCTCGGCCGGAGCGCCATCCACGGCGGCGAAGAACCCCCCGCTGTGCGCAGCGGTCGGCGCCGGGGATCCGGCGAACGCGGCAGCGAAGGCTGCAGCCATGCCCACCCCGTTCTCGTGCTGGGGAAGGTCGTCGAGCTCGGCCACGTCCGGGAACGGACGGCCGGCGAGCAGGTAGTACTCGTCGGCGGCGTACACCAGGCGCCGGCCCAGCACCGACCGGAACACCTCCTGCCAGCGCTCGACGGTGCCGAGGACGGCGCCGGCCTCCTCGGCGGTGTGGGCCCGCATCGCCGATTCGGTGGAGAAGCGGCTGACCCCCAGGGGAACGCAGGCCGCACTGGCCAGCTCGGGGTACTCGTCGAGGATGCCGGCCAACGTGGCGTCGAGGGCCTCGCCGTCGTTGACCCCGGGGCACACCACGACCTGGCCGTGCACCTCGACACCGGCGTCGAGCAAGGCCCGGAGCCAGCGGAGGCTGACGGCCCCGCGCCGGTTGCGGAGCATCCGAGCCCGCAGCTCGGGGTCCGTGGTGTGGATGGACACGTACAGCGGTGACAGACCGTCGCGAACCACCCGCTCGAGGTCCAGCTCGGTGAACCGGGTGAGGGTGGTGAAGTTCCCGTACAGGAACGACAGCCGGTAGTCGTCGTCCTTCAAGTACAAGCTGCGGCGCATCTGCTTGGGGAGCTGGTAGATGAAGCAGAACTCACAGTGGTTGTCACAGGTCTTGACCCGGTCGAAGACCGCTGACGAGACCTCGACGCCGAGCGCCTCGCCGGCGTCCTTGCGCACGGCGACCAGCTCCTCGCGCCCGCGACGACGCAGCGCGACAACAGGGTCGGCCTCGTCGACCAGCAGGCGATAGGCGATCACGTCGCGCGGCACCTGGCCGTCGACGGCGAGCAGCTCGTCGCCGATCTGGAGCCCGGCTCGCGCCGCTGGGGACTCGGCCGCCACTGCAACAACCCGGGGCGCCGACACCCTGCCAGCGTACCGGGTCCGGGTCCCCAGACCGGTACGCTGGAGCCGATGCCGGTCGACCGTGTCCTGCTGGCCGCCCCGCGCGGCTTCTGCGCCGGGGTGGAGAAAGCCATCAAAGCCCTGGCCTGGATGGTCAGGGTCTTCGATCCGCCGGTGTACTGCTACCACGAGATCGTCCACAACCGGCACGTGGTGGACCAGTTCCGCCAGCGTGGCGTGATCTTCGTCGAGGACGTGGCAGCGGTCCCGCCCGGCGCGCCCCTCATGCTGTCGGCCCACGGCACCGCACCCGAGGTCGCAGCGATGGCCCGCTCCCGCGCCGGCGTGGTGGTCGACGCCGTATGCCCGCTGGTCACCAAGGTGCACCACGAGCTGAAGGTGCGGTCTCGCAAGGGCTACACCGTTCTCTACATCGGCCACCGCGGCCACGAGGAGGCGATCGGCACCATGGCCGTCGCTCCCGACGCCGTCCACCTGGTGGAGACCGACGCTGACGTGGACGCGGCCGCTGCCGCCATCCCCGAAGGCACCCCGGTCGCTCTGCTGACCCAGACCACGCTGAGCGTCGACGAATGGGCCGGGTTGCGGGAGCGGGCACTCCAGGTGTTGCCCGACCTGTGGCTGCCGGGTCGATCCGACCTGTGCTTCGCCACCACCAACCGACAGGCGGCGCTCAAGGCGATCGCGGGCAAGGCCGACGCCGTGGTGGTCATCGGGTCGGGCAACTCCTCCAACACCGTCGCGCTGGAGAAGGTCGCCCGGGCCACGGGCTGCGCCGTCGTCCTGCGCGTCAACGCCGCCACCGAGCTGCCCGACGACCTGTCGGGCGTCGTCGCAGTCACCGCCGGAGCGTCGGCTCCCGACGAGCTCGTCGACGCGGTCGTCGCCCGGCTGGCGCCCACCGGCGGCGTCGAGGAGATCCACGTCACCGAAGAGGACGAGTACTTCCCGCCGCCTCCCGAGCTGCGCGATTTGTTGCGGGCGCTGGCGACCACCGTGTCGGTCTCCTTGGCCTCGCGTTCGGCGTCGGCCGCTGGAGCAGCCGACGCCGACGTGTCGGCTGCAGACGTCCTGGCCGGCCTCCCCGGTTGACCCGCTGGCTCGTTCCTGGCATGCGCCCGGCGAGCGCCGGATGCGACAATGGCGGGATGACGACGCCCGACACGCTCAGGCGCCCGGACGAGTCGACAGCCGGGCAGTGGGACCGGTCGAACACCGGCGGCGATCACCAGCTGGCGCTGCCGGCCTTCTGCAGGCGATCGCAGCGACACGGGTTCGCGGCAGCGGGGACCCGATGAGCGCCGTGCCGTGGGCTCCGCTCGCCCGCCAGCACGCCCGGCGCGCCCGGCGCTCGGCGGAGGTCCGCGACCTGGTGACTGAGCTGGGACGCCAGGACTTCGACCGGCGTCATCCCGGCGCCCAGTTCGGTCCGGTCCTGGTGCTGATCGCCTCCTACTTGGAGGCCGACAACATCGGTCCGGTCCTGAAGGCCGTTCCCCACGAGGTGCACGGCCTTCAGGTGTCCACGCTCGTCGTGGTCGACGGCGGCGACGACGGGACCGAGGACATCGTCTCCGCCCACGGGCACTACTGTGCGCGACTGCCGGTCAACATGGGCCAAGGGGTGGCGCTGCGCCTCGGCTACCGTCTGGCAGACGCTCACGGCGCCCGATACGTCGTCACCGTCGACGCCGACGGCCAGAACGACCCCGGCGAGGTGGAAGATCTGGTCGAGCCTGTGATCGCCGGCCACGCCGACGTCGTCATCGCCAGCCGCCGCCTCGGCGTCGACGAGACCTCGGACCGGCTGCGTCGAAGCGGGGTCGTCGTCTTCTCCGAGATCGTCAACCGCCTCACCGGGCAGCACCTGACTGACACGTCCAACGGCTTCCGGGCGTTTCGGATCGAGGTGCTGCGCGACATCGAGCTCGAGCAGGATCAGTACCAGACGGCCGAGGTCATCATCAGCGCGGCGAGCCGCGGGTGGCGGCTCGACGAGCGACCCACCGTGTGGCATCCCCGGACGTCCGGCTCCTCCAAGAAGGGCCACAACGTGCTCTTCGGCGCCCAGTACGCCCGGGTCATCGCCCAGACCTGGTGGCGCGAGCACCGCACCAGCCCTCGCCGCTGACTGTCCGCGGGGCGTGGAGCCCGCGGGTGTGACGTCCGCGGGGTATGGCGTCGACCGTACGTGCTGTCCGCCCCGTGCCCCTCAGCTTCGACGGGCTTCGTCGTAACAGCGCTGCAACTCCCGCTGCAATTGGTCGCTCAGCTCCCGGACCTGGTGGCGCGGCACCCGGCCCCGCTCGGACCGGGCCGGAGGTGAAAGCGGTGGGCCGACCACGATCCGCACCCGGCTGCGCCGCGGCAGACGGGCACCCTTCGGCATGGCCTGCTCGGTTCCCCAGATGCCGATCGGAACCATGGGCGCCCCCGTGCGTGCCGCGAGGAACGCTGCTCCCTCCAGGAGGTCTTCGATCGCCGGGCCGGAACGCCGAGTGCCTTCGGGGAAGAGGATGAGCACGTCGCCCTGGTCGAGCACGGACCGCGCGCGGTCGAGCGCCAGGCGATCGGCGCCGGAGCGGTTGACGGGGAACCCCCCGAGCGACGCCACGACCGCGCCCAGGCGGGGCGACCGCCAGATCTCCTCCTTCGCCATGTAGAAGACCTTGCGAGACGTCACCTCGGACGCCACCAGGAAGTCGATGATGCTCCGGTGGACGGGCGCCAGGATGACCGGCCCCTGTGCCGGCACGTGCTCGGCCCCGACCACCTCGACGCGCCAAAGCCCGCGATTGATGCCGTGCGCCAGCCAGCGCAGCGACCGGTAGACCCGGTCGGACACCCCGAGCGCCGCTATCCGGCCCGCTGCTGGGGCGCCCACCGTGCCTGGACCCACCGCGTCCTCGCTCGCCGCCTTCTCGCCCGCCCTACAGGGCAGAGCATCGTCGGAAACTGCCGGTCCGGTCACCGTGCTTCCGGGAACCGTGCTGCCGGGCGCTGTGTTGCCGGGAACCGTGCTTCCGGGCGCCGTTTCGCCCGACGCCGTTTCGCCGGAAACCGTGCTGTAGGACGCGCTCCCGTCCCCAGCAGACCCGGACACCGCTCCTTCGGGGGCCGCCAACCCGGGCGTTGCCTTCGTCTCCTCGTCGCCGCTCATCTCGGCTTCCCTCCTGGGCTCTGTCACGGCACACTGCCAGGACGCGAGCGCTCCTGAACCTGCGGTCCGGGGTCCTCGCTCGATCCCTGCTGGCCGCGCGTTGCGGCTCGCTCGTGCCATTCCTGGCGGCCCGACGACCGGTGGTGAACCTTTGGACCAGCAGCGTCCGATAGCCCCAGGTCGTCGGGCACACTCCGGTGGTCCCGTGCACTCCGGTCCCCCGGCACGCCCCCGTGGTCGGGCACACCTGGATCGACCCCGGTGCGATCAGCCGGGGCCTGCGCCGGCCCGCTTGCAGCCGCCCGACGGGCACGCGACCACGCACGAACCTCCCACCATCCGAGGACAGCGTCCGCCACGGCATCGGGGCCGATCTCCGTGGTGTCGAGAACGAGAGCGTCGTCGGCCACGTCCTCGGGACGAAGGAGCGGGGAGTCCTGGCGACCGCTGTCGAGCGCGTCCCGGCGGACCAGCGCTTCCGCCACTGTCGCCAACACTTCGGGTTGCCCGTCGCCGCCGAGCTGGCTCGAACGCCGCCGTGCCCGCTCGCCGACCGACGCCGTCAGGTACACCTTGACATCGGCGTCGGGAAGCACGACAGTCCCGATGTCGCGTCCCTCGACCACTCCGGCACCACGCGCGTCCACCCACAGGCGCTGGCGACGAACCAGCTCGCGACGCACGTCGGGATTGGCCGCCACCACGGACACCGCCTGGTCCACATCGGGGAGCCGGATGGCGGTGGTCACGTCCATGCCGTCCACGTCGACTCGCTCCCCCACGTCGACGGTCAAGGACCGGGCCAGCTTCGCCATCGCGGCGGTGTCGGCCACATCGATGCCGCGGTGGATCGCCGCCCATGCCACCGCCCGGTACATGGCCCCGGTGTCCAGGCGAGCCACACCCAGTCGCCGCGCGAGCACCCGGGCCACCGTCGACTTGCCCGAGCCGGCCGGACCGTCGATGGCCACGGTACGCGGCATGGTCCTGCCTGTCTGCGCCGGGTCTGGCGGGCCGGTCACGCGATCACCTGCAAGGAAGCCTGATAGCCGCGCTCGGTGAGCCCGTGCTGCAGCGTGTCGGCGCCCGAGGCGTCCACCACCAGTACAAGGACCCCGCGATCGCCTTCGGTGCTGTGGGCGATCTCCAGGTCGAAGACGTTGAGCCCGAGGTCCCCGGCGAGCGTCGTGATCTGGGCCAGGACTCCGGGCCGGTCCGGCACCGGCACCCGCACCTCCACCAGCTGTTCGGGTGGCTCGCCACCGACCGGCAGTGCGCGACGGGCGCCAGCCGCCCGGCCGAGCTCGGCGAGGATCCCCGTGCGGTCGCCGTGCGCCACCCGGTCCCGCATCGCCTGCAGGCCAGCGACCAGCCGATCGAGCACCTCCACGATGGCAGGCGCGTTGGCCACGCAAACATCGGGCCAGATGTGGGGGTCTCCGGCCGCCACCCGCGTCATGTCGCGAAACCCCCCGGCTGCCAGCCGCAGCAGCGCGGCGTGCTGCTCGGCCATCGACCCGGCCAGGTTCATGAGTGTGGCAGCAGTCAAGTGCGGGACGTGCGACACCACGGCCACCAGCGCGTCGTGCTGCTCGGGTGACAGTGCCACCACATCGGCGCCGAGCGAGGTGACCATCGCCCGGACCGCGGCGAACGCATCAGGGTCGGTGTTCTGCGTCGGGGTCAGAACCCAGGTGGCGCCGACGAACAGGTCGGCGTGGGCCCCAGCCACACCGACCTGCTCGGAACCGGCCATCGGGTGACCCCCGACGAAGCGGGGGTGGCCGACGGCTGCCGTCACGCCGGCCTTCACCGCAGCCACGTCGGTGACGACCACGCCGGGGTGCGCATGCCCAGCCAGAGCGTGCCGCACGGCGCTGGCGGTCGGACCCAGTGGCGTGGCCACGACGACCAGCTCGGCATCGGGATCATCGCCGGTGGCGTCGACTGCCCCGGCAGCTCGCGCCTCGGCCGCAGCGGCGGGATCGAGGTCGATCCCGCTCACATGCCATCCCTGCGAGCGCAGCGCCATCCCGACAGAGCCGCCGATCAACCCGGTGCCGACCACCACGGCGCGTCGGCGACCCGGCCCGCTGGCTGCGCTCATCCGGGCAGGTCGTCGCGTAGGTTGCGGGCGCCCTCCAGGTAGACGTGGCGGAGGTCGGCGCGCTGGCGGTCGGTGGTGAGGTGCATCATCACCCGGATGCACCGCGGCGTGCCGCCGGTCACACCGAGCTCCCGCGCGCACATGAGCGGCACGTCGCCGAGACCCATAGCCCGGGCTGCTGCCGCGGGGAACATCGAGACCACATCGTCGGTAGCGGTGAAGAGGATGCTGATGAGGTCGGCCTTGTCGACGCCGTTGCGCTCCAGCATGGCTGCCAGCAGCTCCTGCACCCGCTCGGTGATGCGCTCGGGGGAGTCGACGTCGACGGTGGTCGCGCCGCGCAGCGCTCGGACGGCGGTCGGCATGGTTGGCGATGTTAGTGCCAGGACCAGGGGCCTCGGGTCCGTCGCGGTGGCGGCGTCGGGCCCGCTCGACACGGCCGCCGCGAGTTTCTCGCACCCCTCCACGCTCGACCTGGTGCGCCATGCAGCCTCGGCCGGCTCCTGCACCACGCTGCACGTCGTCATGGCCCCCGAAGAGCTGTCGGTGATCCAGGTCGAGGTCTGGGCGGCCGACGGCGGGAACGGGGTCCCCGGGGCCAGGATCAGCGAACCGCACCGCCGGCTGCGGGACCGGGCGACCCAGGCCATCGCCCACGTCGACACCGCCACCTTCTTCGACAGCACCCGTCGTTCCGAGCCGCACACGGCCGCTCTGTTCGTCAACAGGTTCGCACTGGGCACTGGGGACGCCGACGTGGCCGACGTGGGCACCGGCGGCGCAGCAGGCGGAGGACCTCACGGGACAGCATGCGAACCACGTCGTGCTCGTCGGCGGACCTGCCGTGACCGTGTGAAGGGCGCTGGGTACCTGGGCAAGCCCCGCCCGGCGGTCATCGTGCAGGACGACCGGTTCGACACGGACTCCGTCACGGTCTGTCCCTGCACCGCCGACCCGACGGAAGCGCCCCTGCTGCGGCTCGCCATCGAGCCGACCGAGACCACCGGCGTGCACGAACCCTGCCGCATCATGGTCGACAAGATCACCACCGTGCACCGCTCGAAGCTCGGCCGGCGGATCGGGGCGCTCGACGACACCGACCTGGTCCGCCTCAAGCGCGCCATCGTCACGGTCCTCGGCATCGCCAGCAGCAACTGACCCCAGGCAACACCGCGACCACGCCCAGCGCGTCGAGGGAGGCGCTCCCCGGGGACGCACCCGACGGTTTCGTGCAGGTCGAACTTGTGGCCTTGCCTTGTCAGGGCACAAGACCACCTTCGAAAGCGAGCGGTAGTGCGTTTGCCCAGGTAGATGGTCCTGTAGCCGGCTTGCCGCCGCTGGGGACGGTGCTGCAACAGCGCCCCGACGAGGCTCTTGTCCATCCGACCGACCCCACCACCCGGCCGGGTCAGACCGCCCACGCGATCGTCAGGGAGTCCAGAACGTCCTGGTCGCCCGTCAGGATCCCAGCATCAAAGGCAAAGGCAAAGGCAAAGGCAAAGGCAAAGGCAACTGGTGCCCAGTCGTGAGGATCTCTGGGAGCTCCTCGGCCCGCCACGTGTTCCACGTGCTCGTAGAAGGTGGTGGGGGAAACGACGTCGATCACGTCGCCGTCGACGAGCTCGCGAACGGCATCGAGCAGCTTCTCTCCCTGCTCGCTCGACAGGCGCCCTTGGCCGACGATTGCGGCGACCCGCTTCTGCAACTCATGCCGCGCCTCCTCCCACTGCTCCTCGGCAACCAGGCGTTGGATGCCAGGGTGGGCGAACAGCTCCCGGCCTCGCCGACGCAGCAGCTCAGCCGCGAGCACGCTCGCATCGAAGACAACGATCACTCCGGCAACACCCACCGCAGGTCGAACAGCTGGGCCAGCTCGTCTTCGGTCGTACCGGTCTCCTCGAGGATCTCCTCGACAGAGCGACCGAGCCGCTCGACGGCGCGTCTCGCCTGCTCCCGGTTGCCTTCGACGGGGATGCAGAACCCGATCACCTGGCCGTCCTTGCTCACGGCGACGGGATCCGAGCCCGACCGGGTCGGCTCACCAGCCTCGTGGCCCACTCGCGCAGAGGTACTTGATGCTCTTCACCAACCTGATGGAGCAGCCAGTGTTGCTCCGACTGGTTGAACCCAGGCAGTTCACCAGCGTGCGCTTCACCGAGCGCCTCGAGGAGAACCGAGCGCCTGGAGGAGATCGGCGCACGATCGAGCATCGGCGCCGTCGCCGATTCGTTCGAAAACGCGCTGGCCGAGACGACCGACGTCCTCTACACAGCCGAGCGCGTCTACGGCCCGGGTTCGGCCGGCTTCGACACGATGGACGCTCCGCACGCCTGCAATGGCGCGTTGGGGCGCCAAGTGGCGGCGAAGCTGCCTGTCAACTGCCCAATGCCAAGCAGGGCGGTTTGCTGCAGCCGGTTGCTGCACGAACACCGGATCCCCGGGACTGAAGGGGGCCGGGGACCCAACATGTCCAGGGCTCACGATGTTTGGACCTCGGGCACAGCAGGCGAACCGCTCCCCCCTCCCCGGAGGGATCCCCGGTCATCGCCCCATGTCCCGATCCTCCCCCTCGGGTACGTCCCGCCTCGGCCGACGGCCTGGGCTCGTGCACACTGACCCTGTGATGCACGCTCAGGCCCGTAGGGTGGTCCCCACTGCCCGTCTTTCATGGGCCCTGATCGGAAGGAGCCCCGTCATGGACTTTCGACCGCTGGGACGCACCGGAATCCAGGTCTCGTCGCTGTGCCTCGGGACGATGATGTTCGGCGAGTGGGGCACCAAGGACCACGGCGAGAGCATCCGTATCATCCACCGGGCCCTCGACGCGGGCATCAACTTCGTCGACACCGCCGACGTCTACTCGTTCGGCGAGTCGGAGGAGATCGTCGGCAAGGCCCTCGCCGGCCGGCGCGACGACGTGGTGCTGGCCACCAAGGTCCACATGCCGATGGGCCACGACCCGAACCGCAAAGGCAACAGCCGGCGGTGGATCGTCGCAGCGGTCGAGAGCTCGCTGCGCCGCCTCGGAACCGACTGGATCGACGTCTACCAGGTCCACCGCTACGACCCGGCTGTCGACCTCGAGGTCACCCTGGGGGCGCTCTCCGACCTGGTGCGTGCCGGCAAGATCCGCTGCTTCGGTCATTCGACCTGGCCCGTGTCGGCCATCGTCGAAGCCCAGTGGACGGCCGAGCGCCGGGCACTTGATCGGCCGTGGACCGAGCAGCCCACCTACTCGATCCTCACCCGCGGGATCGAGAAGGACGTGCTGCCCACCTGCCAGCGCTACGGCTACGGCGTGCTGTCGTACAGCCCGCTCGCCGGCGGATGGCTGTCGGGCCGCTACCGCACGGACAAGCAGGCCGGTCCGGCCTCCCCCGTCCGCCAGGGGCTGGCCAACCGCTTTGACCTCTCCCTGCCCGACAACCAGCGCAAGCTCGACGCCGCCGACGCCCTGGCCCGGCTGGCCGAACAGGCCGGCCACACCCTGGTCGAGATGGCCATCGCCTTCGTGCTTCGCCACCCCGCCGTCACCTCCGCCATCATTGGACCCCGCACCATGGAGCACCTGGACTCGCAGCTGCCCGCCGCCGAGGTGTGCATCGCCGACGACGTCCTCGACGCCATCGACGCCACCGTCGCCCCGGGCGTCACCCTGAACCCCGCTGACGACGGCTGGGTGCCCCCCGCCCTCGCCGCCGCCCGCCGCCGTCGCTGACGTTCACCGAGCACGGCCACCTGTCGCACCACGGCCACCTGTCGCACCACGGCCACCTGCCGCACCACGCCCACCTGCCGCACCACGCCCACCTGCCGCACCACGCCCACCTGCCGCACCACGCCCACCTGCCGCACCACGCCCACCTGCC
>JAKAYQ010000198.1 GCA_021826725.1 Actinomycetes bacterium | reverse complement strand
CCTGGGCATGCTACCGCCGGGCCCACCACCACCCGGGCCCACCACCACCCGGGCGCACCACCAGCCGGCCCACCACCACCCGGGCCCACCACCAGCCGAGCCCCATGCGTCGTGTGCCGCCGCCGCTGTATCGTCGCGGCCCACGGAACCCGAGGCGTTGGACCGATGGGGGACCGGGGCCCGCCGACCGGCGGGCGCAGGGGAAGCGCCGCCACGGCCGACAGCCGGGACCGCGAGACAGCCGGAGAGGCGAGGAGCACACGACGATGACCCAGTACCAGTTCCTGAGCGACGAATGGGTGGCCGAGGCCCGCAAGATCCGCGAGGAGCACGACGGGGCCGGCAGCACGCCGCACAAGGTCCGGATGAACCTGGTCGTCACCGAGGTGCCGTTCGGAGATGCCCCCGTCGACGCCCACATGGACACCACAACCGGCGAGATGCGCCTCGACCTCGGCCATCTGGCCGATCCCGACCTGAAGGTCACGGTGGACTACGCCACGGCAAAGTCCATCCTGATCGAGGGGAACCCCCAGGCCGGAATGCAGGCATTCATGGCCGGCAAGATCAAGGTCGAGGGCGATCTCTCCAAGCTGATGGCGTTGCAGGCATCTCCGCCGGACGTCAGCGCTCAGCACATCGCTCAGCGGCTCAAGGACATCACGGCCTGACCACTGCCAGCGACCCACCAGCCCGGGCCGCGATGCGATCAGCTGGCAGGCACCAGCGACGGGAGCTTGGCGGCGAGCTCGGCCACGTCCCAGCGCCCGTCGTGGTCCAGACCGTCGGTCATGGTCCACGGTTGGAAGAGGCGGACCTGACCGCCCTGGACGAAGAAGGCCTTGCCGCTGATCTGGCACGACGCCGTCGACAAGGCGGCAACCAGCGGGGAGATGTTGGCCGGGTCCCAGATGTCGAAGACACCCGGGTCGTGCGGCTTGGCCACGATGTCCGACAGCCCCGGGGTCTGCTCGGTCATCCGCGTGCGGGCTGCCGGAGCGATGGCGTTCACCCGGACCCCGTACCGGCCGAGCTCCTGGGCGCAGATGATGGTGAAGGCACCGATACCGGCCTTCGCCGCGCCGTAGTTCGCCTGCCCGGGGTTGCCGAGCAGCCCCGAGGTCGACGACGTGTTGACGATGGCCGCGTTCACCTCGTGGCCGGCCTTGACCCGCTCACGCCAGTAGCCTGCAGCATGGCGAGTGGGCACGAAATGGCCTTTCAGGTGGACGTGGATCACCGCGTCCCACTCGGCCTCGGACATGTTGACCAGCATCTTGTCGCGCAGGATGCCGGCGTTGTTCACCAGGACGTGCACGTCGCCGAACGACTCGACCGCCGCATCGACGAGCCGCTTGCCACCGTCCCAGTCGGTGACGTCGTCGGTGTTGGCAACCGCTTCGCCACCCATCGCCGTGATCTCGTCGACAACCTGCTGGGCCGCGGACCGATCGTCGCCCGAGCCGTCCACCGACCCGCCGAGGTCATTGACCACGACCTTGGCACCTTCGGAAGCGAACAGCAGGGCGTGCTCGCGCCCGATGCCACGTCCCGCCCCGGTGATGATCGCCACCCGTCCGTCGAGCGAGCCCATGTGCTGTCCTCCTGTCGTGACCGCCGGCCCCGCACCGGTCGGCGACCACGTTGGCAGGGCTGCCGCCCCGGGTCAACTCGCCGTGCCGTCCAGGCCAGCCATTCCCACCACGGTGGAAGCCGTCCCGCCAGCCCCCAGCCCAGCGCCATTTCCCGGATCCGCAGCACCACCGGAGACGCCGCTGTACCGCTGTACCGCTGTACCGCTGTACCGCTGTACCGCTGTACCGCTGTACCGCTGTACCGCTGTACCGCTGTACCGCTGTACCGCTGTACCGCTGGTCTACGGTGCGCTGCCGGTCCCGAGCACGGCCGCGCCGGCCGACCTGAACGAGCCGGAGACGGGCCGAACCAGCCGATCACGCCACGGGGCCACGACCCGGCGCACCTCGGCACGGTCGCCGGCTACCACCAGCAGCTCGACGTTGCGGAGCCGGCCCGGCGTGCCGACGCGGCGGCCCCGCGGATCGTGGACCCCGATCCGGGCGCCCACGTAGCGATCGGAGGGAAATCCGAGCACGGCGACATCCCCGCGCACCGCGCACATGTCCACCAGCTCGTCGGGCCCGACCCACGACTCGTCGTTGTACGACAGCACCAGCACCCGCGCCTGAACCCGTTCGACGACCGAGGCGAGCGCGCCGGCGAACGTCGACCGGCGATTGAACGGGCTGCGCTCTTGGTCACGCAGGTCGACCCGCTTGCAGGCCACGCCGTAGTGCTCCGGCGCGTCCCACGCCACCAGCGTCTCCCATATGTGATAGTTGGACTCGTAGCGGTGCTGGTTGTACGGCGGGTCGAGGTAGGCGAGGTCGAACGGGCCGAGGTCGCCGGCGACGGCACAGGCGTCGGCCCGAACGGCGTGACCCGGACCCGTCAGCAGCACCGGTGGCCGAAGGGTCATCCGGGCGAACGAGCGCGGAGCCCACGCCTTCACGTAGGCCATCTGCAGGCCGGTGGTGGAGTCGACCCGGTCCGCCGCCTCGATCAGGCTGGTCAGGAGCACGGGGTGCAGCGGATCGTCCCGGTAGCGCTCGTCGATGGCCTGGCGGATGGCGTCGATGCGGGCCCCGTTGTGCGGTTGGAAGAACCGCGACCGGACGCAGAACGTGTCGGTCACGTACCCCGGCACACCCTGCAGGGCATCGAGCTCGGCCAGCGCCCGCTCGAGGGCGGTGCGGTCCACGGCGCCAGCGTCTGTGGCCACATAGGTCCGGGCCAGGACCTCGGCGCAGCGGGTGCGGTCGACGGCGGTCACCTCCGCACCGGCAGCCTTGAACGCCTGAGCCACCCGGGTGGTGCCCGTGAACAGGTCGAGCGCCCGGCGCGCCCCGGAGCGCTCGACCATGTCGCGCAGCACCGGCACCAGGCGCCGCTTTGACCCCAGGTACTTGATCACTGCACCTCGACCGGCGGCGGGCCGAGGCCAGCGACAAGGGCCCCGACGATGGCATTCACCCGGCGGGCGCTCACCTGGGGAGCGAGACCTGCCGGCCGGCGTCCCCGCCTCCGCCACCAAACCGGCGGAACCACCAGTGGGGATCGCGGGCGTGGGCGTGGAAGTGGTCGGGGACCTGGCGCATCACCCTGTCGACCGACCAGGTGCCGGAACCCAGCACGTCGTCGGCCACCCGAGCCAGCGCGTCGAGCATGTGGCGCAGGTCCCCCGCCGGCGGGTCGGTGCCGTGGCAGCGCCATACCACCATGGGCACGCCGCAGACCTCGCAGTCGGCGACCCAGCAGACGCCGTCTTCGTGGTACCACGGCGTGATCCGCGCTGCCTCGCACAGATCGCAGTCGCGGGGGACCGGCTGATCGCCCGGAGGGCGCGCCGTCATTGGGTGTAGACGGTGACGGCCGTGCCCCGGGGCACCGACGCACCGGGCACCGGATTGGTGTGGAAGACGACGCCGCTGCCGGGACCGAAGATCTGACCGACCGTGAGCCCTGCCTGCTCGAGCACGGATATCGCCTGGTACAAAGGCATGCCGTTGGCGACATCGGGCACGGTGACCGGCGGCGGGCCCTCGGACAGCACCACGGTGACGGTGCTGCCCTGTTGCGCCTGAGTGCTCGGCTGCTCGGAGACCACCGTCCCCACCGCAGCGCTGTTGTAGGCAGTGCTGCAGGCGGCGACCAGGCCCTGGGACTGCAGGGCGCTGGCGACACCGGCACAGGTGGTAATGCCGGCCAAGCTGGGGATGGCCACCACCGGCGGCCCCGTCGACACCACCACTGCCACCGCAGAGCCCTCGATGGCCGTCGAACGCGGCGACCACGAGATGGCATGCCCTGCCGGCACCGTCATGCTGCTCTGGCTCGTGCACGTGCTGTGGAGGTGGCTCGGCGCCAGGGCCTGCCCGAAGGCGCTGCACGCTCCGCTCACGGTGCTCAGGTTCGGCACCGGCACCGGCGGCGGGCCCGAGGACAGCACCACGGCCACCAGCGAGCCGTCTTTGACCGGGGTCCCCGCCCCGGGAATCTGGCGCACGACGGTGCCGACCGGCGCCGTCGTCGACGGCCGCTGGCGCAGCACCCGGACACGGTCGTGGTACCGCTGCAGGGCGGAGTCGGCCCGGGCCGTGGTGAGCGTGGTCAGCACAGGCAGGCGGTGGCTGGGGGTGAAGATCCGCTTCTGGACGGCGTAGATCGCGCCGGCACCAGCCAAGGCTGCGACCACGACGAACGCGGCCACCACCCACGGCCAGCGCCGGCGGCGGGCCGAGGGCGCCGGGGTCGGCTCGACCGGCGACGCACCTTCCGCTTCACCACCGCGCCGCCGGAACAGGCGGCCTCTGGCCGGAGCCGGCTCCTCCACGGCCACCCCGACCGCTACGGCCAGCGCCAGTGGATCCGACACTTCGGAGCGGCGCCCCACCGGGGTGTCGGGGCCGAATGCGAAGCCCAGCTCCGTGCGGTCCGCGCCTGCGGCGGCACGCCCGGGGCTCGCGCCGGCCAAAGGCAGCCGCCCGGCGACCGGAAGCTCGCCGGCCAATTCGGCCAGCAGGCCACCGAGCTCTGCCGCGTCGGGCCGGTCGGCCACAGCGGGAGCCGCTGCCCGGCGGAGCACGCCGAACAGCGGTCCCAGCGCGTCGTGGCCAGGGAGCGAGGCGCCGACACGGGACATGAGGGTGGCGATCGTGGTGTCGGCGGCAAAGGGCACGCTGCCGGTGACCGTTTCGTACAGGACCAGGGCCAGCGCGTACACGTCGCCGCGACCGTCGACCGTCGCCCCGGTGGCCTGCTCGGGCGACGCGTACCGTGCCGTCCCGATCGTTGCCCCTGCCGGCTCGGTCCAGGCCGCCTCCGACAGCGCCCGGGCGAGGCCGAAGTCGGCGATGGCGAGGCGCCCCTCGCCGTCGAAGAGCACGTTGGCAGGCTTGACGTCGCGGTGCACCACACCGCGGCCGTGCGCGTAGGCGAGCGCATCAGCCGCCTGCCTGCCGACCGCCACGGCCTGGGCAACCGATAGCCGCCTGCCGCTGTCGAGCAGATCGCGTAGCGAGCCCCCGGCAAGCAGCTCCAAGACCAGGAACGGCGATCCGCCGTCCTCACCCCAGTCGTAGACGTCGACCACGTGCGGGTGGTTGAGCGCGGCCGCCGCCAGGGCCTCGGCCCGGAACCGGCGGAGAAATCCCGACTCCCCTGCGAGCGCCGGGTGGAGGACCTTGATGGCGACCCGACGCTGCAGCGCCACGTCCAAAGCGACGAAGACGTGCGCGGACGCGCCGGTGCCGATGACTCCCTCTAAGCGGTACCGGTCTGCCAGTACCCGGCCGATGGCATCGGTGGTCGTCGACATCGTCTCGTCCTGAGTCCGCGCCCGGTCCCGGGCGCCTGCCTCCAAGGGTAGCGGTGCGCCACAGCCACCCGGTGGAACCCGCCGATCGGCAGCAACCTCACCGCTCACGATGCGTGGTCGGCACAGGCAGCGCACCTCACAGGCAGCTCATTGCGCGGGCAGCTCACCTGTGGCCAGGACGGCCGCGAAGTGCTCGCCGTCGACGACCGGGACACCGAGCTCCTCAGCCCGCCGGATCTTGGCCGCGCCGGGCTCCGCCCCTGCCACCACGACCCACGTCCGGCGGGACACACTCCCCGTCGCCTTGCCACCGTGGTCGCGCACGGCCTGCTCGGCCTCCTCCCGCGTGCGACCGGCCAGCGTGCCGGTGACCACCACCGTGCGGCCATCGAGGGAGCCCGCGAGACGGTGCCCCAGCCCGGCGCTGCCACCTTCACCAGCGCTGCCACCTTCACCAGCGCTGCCACCCTCACCGGCACTGCCACCCTCACCGGCACTGCCACCCTCACCGGCGCTGCCACCCTCACCGGCGCTGCCACCCTCACCGGCACTGCCACCCTCACCGGCACTGCCACCCTCACCGGCACTGCCACCCTCACCGGCACTGCCACCCTCACCGGCACTGCCACCCTCACCAGCACCAGCAGGTGCTGGCCGAGCGCCCGGCTCGGTGAGC
>JAKAYQ010000016.1 GCA_021826725.1 Actinomycetes bacterium | reverse complement strand
GCCCTGGTCCGGCATCGGCGACGCCGAGCCGGCAGTCGATGGCGAGGCCGGGCACGTGAGCGTTCCGGTGGGCCCGAAAGGATCGCGGGCCGTCATCCAGGCTGTGCGGGCGTTGGACGCCGCCGGCATCGAGACCGAGGGCCTCACCATCCGTCGACCGTCGCTCGACGACGTCTTCCTGGCGCTCACCGGCCACGCAGCGGAGGCCGGCGCCGACAGCGACACCAGGCGCGGTGGGCGCCGCCGGCGGCGGCACGAGGGTCGAACCCGCGATGTTCCGGAGGGAACCGCGTCATGACCGACCGCGCCGCCCCGTTGGTACCGGTCACCGTCGACCAGCTTTCCTGGCCGCTGCGCCTGCGCTTCGGTGTGTCCGATGCCCTGGCACTGACATGGCGCGACCTGCTGGTGTGGTCCCGCGTGCCAATGTTCCTCATCTTCTCGATCGTGCAGCCGGTCATGTTCGTGCTGCTGTTCCGGTACGTCTTCGGCGGGGCGATCCCCGTGCGGGTCCCAGGCGGGTACGTCGACTACCTGATGCCCGGGATCATCGCCCAGTCTGCTGCCTTCGCGTCGTTCGGCACGGCCATCAGCCTGGCCCGGGAGATGCAGCGTGGTGTCATCGACCGGTTCCGTTCCATGCCGATGGCCCGCTCCGCCGTCCTTCTCGGCCGGCTTGTCGCCGACACCCTGCGCATGATCCTCACCGTCCTGGTCATCATGATCGTCGGCTATGCCGTTGGCTTCCGATTCCAGAACGGGTGGGTGCCAGCGCTGGTGATGATGGTGCTCGCCGTGGTGTTCGGTCTCGCCGTGTGCACGGTGTCGGCCTTCGTCGGGCTCGCCCTGCGCGACGAGGAGTCCGTCGGCTCCTTCGGTCTCATCTGGCTGTTCCCACTCACCTTCGTGAGCGCCGCCTTCGTACCGGTCACGTCCATGCCCGGCTGGCTGCAGGCCTTCGCCATCAACCAGCCGGTCACCATCGTCATCGAGGAGATGCGGTCCCTTGCTCTCGGCGGTCCCCTGGCGCTCCACGCGTGGCAGAGCGCGGTATGGCTCGTCGGGCTCGTCGTCGTCTTCGTCCCGCTGGCCGTGCGCGCCTACCGCAGGCCGAGCTGACCTCGGACAACCGGCGCCACCTCACACCGGGGAGCCGTCTCACCGGGACCACTGCTCGGGGGCCGTCGCACCGGCGCCACCTCGCACCGGGGCCGTCGCACCTGGGCGCCGGCCGCCACCGGGTCGATCCGGGCGAAGTTGCAACTGGCGTCGGCGCCGTGTGGGCCACGTCCCCGATCGGCTGCCGCCTTCACCCCTGCAGGTGGCGGTGGAGCCAGTCCTGGGTGCGTTGCCACGCGTCGGCCGCGGCGGCCGCGTCGTAGTTGTCGGGCCGGGCGTCGCAGTGGAAGCCGTGCCCGGCGTCGGGGTAGCGGACCACCTCGGTCGGCCCGGGGGCCGCGGCGGCCGCCTGGCGCAGCTGCTCCACCTGGTCGACCGGGATGGACCCGTCCTGGTCGCCGTAGAGCCCGAGCCACGGGACCCGGAGGTCGGCGGCCAGCTCCACCAGCGGCGGCATCCCGAAGCGCCCCTCGGCCACTCCGCCGCCGTAGAACGTGACGGCTGCCCCGAAGCCCCGGCGGGCCGCGGCCAGGAACGCGACGGAACCGCCCATGCAGAAGCCGACGACCGCCGTGCGCTCAGCCGGCACGCCGGCCAGCTGCAGGTGGGCGAAGGTGGCGTCGAGGTCGTCGAGCAACCCGCCTTCGGTGAGCGCCTGCATGTGCGGCATCACTGCGGGGAAGTCGCCATACTGCAGGTCCGGGTCACCACTGCGGTGGAAGAGGTGCGGTGCGACCGCCCGGTAACCCAGCCCGGCGAAACGTCGGGCGACGTCCTGGATGTGCGCGTTGACTCCGAACGCCTCCTGAACGACGATCACCGCCCCGCGTCCCTCCCCATCGGGCTGCACCTCGTACAGGCCCATGTCCCCGTCGGGCGTAGCGAGCGTCGTGGTCCCGGTCTGCATGGACGGCCTCCTCGGACAGCCAGTGGAGATTTCCCGTCACGATGCTGCCCGACCCGCTCACCGGGGACAAGTCGCGCGGTACGCCCCACCAGCGGCCAGCTCCGACCGCCGGCCGATCCCGTCCGCAGCACCGCCGCCGCCACCCACACCCCGGTTGGTGGGCACGATCGGCCCCAGCCGGACCGGCGCTGCTCGGGCGATACCCGGCCCACGATCCCAGCCGGACCGGCATTGCTCGGGCGATGCCCGGCCCACGATCCCGACCAAGGTCCCATCCGGGCCGACGCCATCCAGGCACCGCTGCGCTCGAGGCCCCCGCTTCGAGGCCCCCGGTCCGCTGATCACCGGTCCACTAATCAGGGGAGATGAGCCCGTAGTGCCCGTCGTAGCGGCGGTAGAGCACGGTGCCACGACCCGTCGTGGCGTTGGCGAAGAACACGAGCCGCTCGCCACCCGAGTCCATCCGTTCGATGGCCTCCGCCACGCTGAGCACGGGGGCCGGCTCCGCTCGCTCCACCACCTCCCGCCCGTTGATCGAGGTCAAAGCAGAATTCGGGGCAGTGGCGAGGCTTGCAGCTCCACGAGCCCCACTCCCCTGGCCGGCATCACCTCCGGGGGGCCGTGCCGGTGCCGCCAGCTCTCCGTCCGCCGGCCCCAGCCGATCCAGCCGGTACCCGTCGACGTCTCGTACCAGCAGCGCGTCGCGCCCACTGGCGAGGTCCCGGAAGAGATGGAAGTCGTAGTCGAGCTGCTCCATGTCGAAGGCAGCCTCGTCAGGCGTCATGTCATCGACGACGAACGTCTTGTGCCGGACGAGCTGGCGTTCGTCGACGGGCCGGTCGAAGTACTCGGGGCGGCGCGCCGGCAGATCGCCATGGCGCCACTCGCCCGGTTCGGGACGGCCGCTGCTGTGGCGCCGAGCCACGCGCCGGTCGGCCCGGTGCACCAGCTGGGCACGCAGCCGGCGTTCGAGGAGGTCAGCCGCCTCGCGCAGGTCACGCGCCGCGATGTGGGCGCGGACCAGATCTCCGTTCACGTCCAAGGCGACCTCGGCGATCGCCGGGCGCTCGCGGGCCGGATCCCCGGCACGAGACAGCTTCAGCCGGGCGAACAGGATCGGATCACCCACCTGCGCCAGCACGTGCGCCAGACGCTGCTGGCCGTAGGTGACATCCGCACCAGCGATATCGCCATGGGTGCTGACGACCACCGGGACGGGCCCCGCTGGAGCGGCGACCTCGACCGTGCGCCGCGCCGCTGCGGGGGTCCCGACACGCTGCTCGACCAGACGGCCGTGCTCGACCCGGCACCGCACCTCGACCAGAGCGGGGAACCCCGGATCGTCCCAGACGACCACGCCCACATTGCCATCACCGGTGATGCGAGGTAACCGGCCGACGCCAAGCAGTGGGCTGGCCTCCCAGTACGCCTGCACCTGGCGCCGCCCGGAGTACGAGACGTCCCCGACATGAACAGTGGCATCGGCCGCGAACAGGGACAGGGCGGAGTGCAGATCGCCCTCGGCGAGCATGCGGGACCAGGACCGGGCCACCTCGAGCGGGTGTGACGTGCGCGACAGCCGCAGCTCCGGGTGGGCGGTGACGAAGGACGACAGCCCCTTGTCGTCGGGCTGGTGGGCCCCCGCCAGGGATCCGAAGCCGCGCTGACCCGGAGATACGCGAGTACCCCGGCGCAGCGCCACGTGCACCGCACGGTCGACCCCGCCATCCCGGCTGATGTCGAAGTGCACCCGAGCACCGGCATGGCGCGCCGCGGGCTCGAGCTCGGTGACCGTGACCGGGAACTCCCGGCCCTGGCGCACGACGAGCGCCTCGCCAGTTGACCCGTCGAACCACTGCACCACGCCGTCGGGCATGGGCACCACCTCCCTGTCCAGCGTGCGCCATCCGCGTGGGGAGGCCAAGGGTCCAACGGCACTGCCACGGCACTCCCACGGCGCCCCCCGCCGACCGGACGTCGCTCACCGCTCACCGCTCACCTGCCGCCTGCCGCCTGCCGCCTGCCGCCTGCCGCCTGCCGCCTGCCGCCTGCCGCCTGCACCGGGAACGAGCACGGCACTGCCCGTCATCTCGACGCGGCCGGCGCACGCGGGCACGGGGAAGCGCTCCGCAGGTCGACAGATGAGGGGACCATCGGCCCTGGGCGTCGGGGCGTGCCCATGGGAGGCTGCAGACGTTCCCCATGCGGAGGTGCCCCATGATCTTCGTCGACCGAGCCGATGCCGGGCGGCGGCTGGCCCACCGACTTGGCTACCTCCGGGGCGAGGATGTCGTCGTCCTCGGCCTGCCCCGCGGTGGGGTTGTGGTCGCATTACAGGTGGCAGAAGCCATGGGCGCTCCGCTCGACGTCATCGTCGTCCGCAAGCTCGGCGTGCCGTTCCAACCGGAACTGGCGATGGGCGCCATCGGCGAGGGCGGCGCGCGCATCATCGACGAGGCGGTGGTCCGTGCCACCGGGGTGCGCGCTGACGAGATCGTCGCCGTGGAGGCAGCAGAACGCGTCGAGCTCGACCGTCGGATCGCCGTGCTGCGAGGCTCCCGGCCACCGGTGCCCCTGGTACATCGGATCGCCGTGGTGGTCGACGACGGCATCGCCACCGGGTCGACAGCCCGAGCCGCCTGCCGAGCCGCCCACGACCTCGGCGCCCAACGAGTGGTGCTCGCCGTCCCCGTCGCACCGCCGGGGTGGGAGGCCCGGATCGGGGCGGCGGCTGACGAGCTCGTGGCGCTGGCGACCCCCGAGCCCTTCTTCGCCATCGGCCAGTTCTACGACGACTTCGCGCAGGTGTCCGACGCCACCGTGGTCGCCTGCCTGGAGCGCGCCGCACGCTCGACCCGGGCTGGATCGACGCCGGTCACCAACCCGCGGTGACCGGCCTGCGCAGTCTGGCGCCAGCATCCGTACCGTGCCACCGGACCGGCTCCGCACCGGACCGGCGACCCGGGAACCGGAGCCCGGATCGAGAGCCGGAGCCGGAGCCGGAAGCCGAACGCCGAAAACCGACGAATCCTCGGATTCGTTCACATAACCTAGGCTAAGTGCCATGCAGGCCGGCACCACACCCGCCGGCACCACACCCGCCGGCACCACACCCGCCGGCACCACACCCGCCGGCACCGGAGGCCGTGGCACATGAGGTCGAGCAGCACTCCAGAACGCCTGGTCACGACGCGGCGGGTCTCTTTCGACGCGGTGATCGCCGACTTGCCCCGCCACTTCGCCGCGGACGGCGACCTGGTGACGAGCCACGTGATGGCTGCGCTGTCCGCCGTCTTCCCCGACGGCGAGGACTTCTTCGTCCGCTCGGTGCGAGCATTCCGTGACCAGCTCACCGACCCCATCCTGGCTCGACAGGTCGCCGGCTTCATCGGCCAGGAGTCGATGCACGGCCGGGAGCACCGCGCGCTCAATGCCCGGTTGGGCCGGCTCGGCTATTCCACCGAGCGCGTGGCGCGGTTCACCCGGGCAGGGCTGCGCCTTCGCTCCCGCCTGCTGTCGGCGACGGCGAACCTGGCCGCTACCGCCGCGCTCGAGCACTTCACCGCCACGCTGGCCGAGCTGCTGCTCGGCGACGCCGAGGCTCGTCGGCAGTGCGGCCACCGCGGGATCACCGACCTGTTCCTCTGGCACGCGCTCGAGGAGTCCGAGCACAAGGCCGTGGCGTTCGATGTGTACCGGGCGATCGGCGGCAGCGAACGCACCCGGACGCTGACCATGAACCTCGTGACGGCCGGGTTCGTCCTCGGCACCGTCGTCCAGGTGGCCGTGTCGCTGTCCCTCGACCCCGCGACATACCGCCGCGGAATCCTGTGGGCAAGCCTTCGTCGGTTCCGACACTCGCCGTTCGTTCAGCGGAGCGTGTGGCGCCGCCTGCGCGACTACAACAGGCGAGACTTCCACCCCGACGACTACGACGCCGGCGAGCTGGTGGGCAGGTGGCGCGACGAGCTCTTCGGGAGCGCAGGCGCGCTCCGGCCGCTCCTCACGATCGCCGCGGCTCAGGCAGACGGCGCATGACCACCGACGTGGGACACCGAGATCTCGGGGGCCAGCACGCCGATCACCCGGGCCACCAGCACCTGAACGCCGACGAGGATGCCACCGAGCACCTGGACGTGCTGGTCGTCGGCGCCGGCCTGTCGGGGATCGGTGCCGCCCACCACCTGCAGGCCGAAGCGCCGTGGGCGTCGTATGCCCTGCTCGAGGCCCGCGACGCCATCGGCGGTACCTGGGACCTGTTCCGCTACCCCGGCATCCGATCCGACTCCGACATGTTCACCCTCGGCTACCCGTTCCGCCCGTGGGATGGCGAGCGGTCGATCGCAGACGGCGCGTCCATCCTCCAGTACATCCGGGCCGCTGCCGCCGAGGACGGCATCGACCGCCGCGTCCGCTACCGCCACCGCGTCGTGCGCGCCGCCTGGTCGAGCGACGAGGCGCGCTGGCAGGTCACCGCCGAACAGGTCGGCACGGGCCGGACGGTGCAGCTCACGTGCAGCTTCCTCATGTCGTGCACGGGGTACTACCGCTACGACCACGGCTACATGCCCGACTTCGCCGGCATGGACCGCTTCGGCGGCACCATCGTCCACCCGCAGCAGTGGCCCGAGGACCTCGATGTGCAGAACAAGCGGGTGGTGGTGATCGGCAGCGGCGCCACCGCCGTGACCCTGGTGCCTGCCCTGGCCAGGACAGCCGCCCACGTCACGATGCTGCAGCGCTCCCCGACGTGGATCGCGTCGCTGCCTGGGCGCAACCCCGTCGCGGACGTGCTGCGACGGGTCCTGCCCCCGAGGTGGGCCGGATCCGCACTCCGGTGGACGATGGCGCTGTCGACCCTGGGCTTCTTCGAGCTGAGCCGCCACTGCCCAGGCTTCGTCAAGCGGGCCCTGCTCGCAGGAGCCCGACGGCAGCTCCCGGCCGGCTACGACGTCGCCACCCACTTCACCCCGCGCTACGACCCGTGGGACCAGCGACTGTGCGTCGTCCCCGACGGCGACCTGTTCGCGGCCATCCGCGACGGCTCCGCCTCGGTCGTGACCGACCACATCGACACGTTCACCGCCACAGGCCTGCGCCTTCGGTCGGGCACCGAGCTCGACGCGGACGTCGTCGTGACCGCCACCGGGCTGGACCTCCTCTTCCTCGGCGGTATCGAGCTATCGGTGGACGGCGAAGAGGTCGACCCGGCTTCACGGGTGACGTACAAGGGCATGATGCTGCAGGGCGTGCCCAACCTGGCGTTCGCCATCGGCTATACGAACGCGTCGTGGACACTCAAGTGCGAGCTGACCTGCAGCCACGTCACCAGGGTGCTCCAGCACCTGCGGGCCAGCGGCATGCGCCAGTGCACCCCGCGACCCCAGGAGAACCGTCCGAACGCGGCGGCCGGTACCGACTCGCTGCTCGGGCTCACCTCGGGTTACGTGCGACGAGCAGCAGACCAGTTCCCCAAGCAGGGCGCTGCCGACCCGTGGCGGGTACACCAGAATTACCTGCGCGACTTCCGGTCGATCCGGATGCACGGGATCGAGGACGGCACGATCGTCTTCTCCAACCCCGCGCCCCAGCAGCTCCCGGCCGCCAGCGCCCGGGCTTGACCTCCCCTTCCTGAAGGAGGCATCACGGTGAAGAGCTTCGACGGTCGCGTGGCCGCGATCACGGGCGCCGGATCAGGCATCGGACAGGCCCTGGCATTGGAGCTCGCCCATCGGCGAGCGAACCTGGCCCTGTCCGACGTCGACACGAACGGGCTCGCCGGAACCGTCGAGCGGTGCCGAGCCATGGGGGTGACCGTGACCAGCGAGCGTGTCGACGTCGCCGACCGGACCGCCGTCGAGACCTGGGCGGCGCAGGTTGTCAGCGACCACGGCCGCGTCAACGTGATCGTCAACAATGCCGGGGTCGCCCTCGCCGCCACCGTCGAGACCATGTCCTACGACGACCTCGAATGGCTCATGGCCATCGACTTCTGGGGCGTGGTCCACGGGACCAAGGCGTTCCTGCCGCACCTGCAGGCATCGGGCGAGGGCCACATCGTGAACGTGTCGAGCGTGTTCGGCCTCATCAGCGTGCCGACACAATCTGCCTACAACGCGGCGAAATTCGCCGTGCGAGGCTTCACCGACACATTGCGCATGGAGCTCGAGATCGCCGGCTCACCGGTCTCGGCCACCACGGTGCACCCCGGCGGTATCAAGACCAGCATCGCCCGCAATGCCCGTGTCGACCAGAGTGTCGCCGATATGACCGGCGGTGCCGACCGGGCACGGGCCGGCTTCGACCGGTTTGCCATCACCAGCCCGGAGAAGGCGGCCCGTCAGATCCTTGCGGCGGTGGCGCAGGATCGGCGTCGGGTCCTCGTCGGGCCTGACGCCAAGGTGATCGACCTGCTGGCACGCCTGCCGACCGGCATATATCAGCGAGCCCTCGTCCGTGGCAGCCGTCGCCTGCGCTGACGGCCTCGCCGGACCAGACACCCGCCGGGCCCGGGACCCCGGGACCACACCGGCTCATCGGAGCACACCGGCTCACCAGGACCCCGGAGCACACCGGCTGACCAGGACCCCGGAGCACACCGGCTCACCAGGACCCCGGAGCACACCGGCTCACCAGGACCCCGGAGCACACCGGCTCACCGGGAACCCGGAGCACACCGGCCCCGTGGATCCCGCGCGACGCGTGACCCGGAGCGCTGGGGTCCGGAGCGCTGGGGTCCGGAGCGCGTGGCAGCACGGCCTGTCGGAGGGGCTGGACCCGGGAACTGCCCCTCCGACAGGGACAGCCCGCCAGCCCCTCCGACGAGACCAGCCCGCCGGACCAGTGCAGCCGCTCAGACGGTGACGGCGGCGGCGTCGGACATGACCACCGTCTCCGACCAGACGGTCCCGCCGGCGGTCAGGCGCATGTCGAACTCCAGGTAGGCCGCGCCGATCACCGTGTCGACCTCCAGCCGGTGGACAGGGTCGACTGGGCTTTGGGCCGGGTAGGTCACCGACGCCGGACCGGTGAACCGCACCTCGTCGCCGAAGCCGTCACGCCGGGTGACCAGGTCACAGTTCCACCGGACGAGCTCGTGGACCGCGCTGCCGCCAGGCACAGCTGGCAGGTGCCGCAGGGAGTACATCGGCGTTCCCGGGGGCATCAGCAGGTCGGCGATCTCGGCGGCGAGCCGCTGCGACGGCACCACCGTCACCTGAGCGAGGACGTTCCCCGCCGGCCGCGAAAGCGTGCCCACCACCATTCCCGAGCGGGCCTCGACCGAGATGGCAGCAATTTTCTTCGGCGCGCCCAGCAGCTCGCGACCGGCCGCCATGGCGGTGTCCTCGGTCACGTAGATGTACGGCACGTACAGGCCCGGCGCCCCGTCGTCGTCCACAACCCGCAGGAGCGACACGTACTCGCCATACGGTCCCAGCGTGCTGGCCCCGTAGTCCGCCACGAGCACCGCACCCAAGGCCGGTGTGTCGAGGTGCAGACCACGGGGCAGGATCGGTGAAAGATCACCGGCCACCGTGAACCCAACGACGACGCCCTTGCAGCCCCAGTACTCGGCGCCGCGTTCGGCATCCATCTCGTACAGCGGTGCGTCGATCGGCGTTCCCTTCACCGTCACCATCTGGCCATCACCTCCTCGAGGTCGTAGACCTCGCGCTCGTAGTTGTGGATGAGATCGTCTGCAGCGTCGAGGGACAGCACCTCGAGGGTGCCGTCCTCGATGAGCAGGCAGCGGGCGTCGCGAAACAGCTTCTCCACCAGGGACTCGCGATTGAGCCCCATGGCCCCGCAGACCTGCACGGCGTCGTGGGCGTTCTCGTACGCCGCCCGCTTGGCGAACACCTGCGCGGCGCGGCTGTGTCGCGGCGACGCCCCGGTGCCACCGTCGGGCGAGCCGATCACGGCCCGCTGCACGTGGTCGAGCACGGCACGGCTGTATGCCCGGGCCGTCTCGACCCGCTCGAACATGGAGTACAGGGTCAGCTGGACGTTCTTGTGCTCGACGATGGGCCGCCCGCCCTGCACCCGCTGCCGGGCGTATGCCAGCGCCTCCTCCAGCGCAGCGCGGGCCACGCCCACCGCCACGTTGGCGATCGCCGCGCTGGTGGTGCACAGCAGCTGGTCTCCGAACACGCCGTAGAAGGGACCCGGGGCAACCAGGACGTTGTCGTCGGGGACGAACACCTCTTCGAAGAAGAGCTCACCCTGCGGCTCGTCACGCACCCCGAGCATGTCGACTGGTGGGCCACGGCGGACGCCGGGACCGTCGAGCGGCACCACGGCGAACAGGCTGTGCGCCAAGTCGCCATCGGTGCCGGCCTGTGCGTGCACCGCCGCATGGGTGGCGACCGGCCCCGAGCTCACCCAAGCCGACTTCTGACCGTGGAGCATCCAACCGCCTTCAGCCCGCCGAGCCACGAGCTGGCCGCGCCCGAACGCCGCCACGCCGTCATCGCTCATCGCGGCCAGGAAGTCGCTTCCATGGTCCGGCTCGGTCACCGCCCAGCAGCCGTGGTACGCACCGCTCTCGTCCTCCACCCACGGGACGACGAGTCCCGCGCGGAGGGTCGGGCTGCCGAATCGGGCGGCAGCGGTGAGCGGAAGGAGGTCAACCAGGAAGGCGGTGGCGAGCCCCAGGCTTCCCCAACCCAGCTCCTCGAGCACGACGGCCTGCACCTGTGTCGACAGCGGAACGTCCGGTCCACCGGCATCTGCAGGCAGGAACATGCGGTGGTACCCGAGCGATTTGAGCGTGGCCAGGGCGCTGAAGAACGGGGAGCCTGGCTCGATCCGCTGCGCCGGCTCCATCCGGTCGAGCGCCCGGGACGCGGGGCGCAGCACCTCGACCGCGACCTGGTGGACCGCCTGGCGGATCTGCTGCTCGTCGTCGGGCAGGCCGGCGATGTCCAGGAAGAGCCGGTCACCGGACACGGCGGCCCGCCCCTTCGATCGACCGCGGTGCAGCGGAAACAGTTTTCGGACCCCGGAGCGTGGACACGGGATGCAGATCCGGCGGGACCGCCAGATGTCGCACTGTCGTCGCCTGCATCGACATCGTCAACCCCCTCACTCGTCGTAGCACTCTGCACTATCTGTAGCACATCTATTGACTACAGTTCAATAGATGATGCCGCCGAGCTCGGTGGACCGCCGGCGCTGGCTGCTGCCGACCGCCGGTGCCGACTGGTGCTGACCGGTGCCGCGACTGGTGCTGACCGGTGCCGACCGCCGGCGCTGACCCCTGCCGAGCTCGGTGGACCGCAAGTGCTGACCGGTGCCGACCGCCGGCGCTGTCCCCTGCCGAGCTCGGTGGACCGCAGGTGCTGACCGGTGCCGACCGCCGGCGCTGACCCCTGCCGAGCTCGGTGGACCGCAGGTGCTGACCGGCGCCGCCGGTCCACCCGTCCACCTGGGGCGCCCAGCCGGGCCAGACTGTCAGGCATGACGGCCCAGTACATCTTCACCATGCGCGACCTGCGGCGGTTCTACCCGCCGGACCGCGAGGTCCTGCGCGGCATCACCTTGTCGTTCTTCCCTGGCGCGAAGATCGGGGTGATCGGGGGAAACGGGTCGGGGAAGTCGTCGCTGCTGCGCATCATGGCCGGGGAGGACGACGGCTTCACCGGCGAGGCCCGACTGACCCCCGGCTTCACCGTCGGCCACCTGCCCCAGGAGCCCCAGCTCGACCCGACCAAGGACGTCGGCGGCAACGTGGCCGACGGCGTTGCCGAAGCGGCCGGCCTGCTGGCCCGGTTCGACGAGGTCTGCGCGCACATGGGCGACCCTGATGCGGACATGGACGCGCTGCTGGCCGAGCAGTCGACCCTGCAGGACCGCATCGAGGCGCTGGGCGCCTGGGACCTGCAGCGCACCTTGGACATCGCCATGGACGCGCTGCGTCTGCCACCGGCCGACGCGGCTGTCGACACGCTGTCGGGCGGCGAGCGACGCCGGGTGGCGCTCTGCCGGCTGCTGCTGGCGAAACCGGACCTGCTGCTGCTCGACGAGCCGACCAACCACTTGGACGCCGAGTCGGTCGCCTGGCTCGAACGCACCCTGGAGCAGTACCCAGGGACGGTGGTGGCGGTGACCCACGACCGGTACTTCCTCGACAACGTCGCCGGCTGGATCTTGGAGCTCGACCGGGGCCACGGCATCCCCTGGCAAGGCAACTACTCGTCGTGGCTAGATCAGAAGCAACAGCGACTGGCCGGCGAGGAGCGGGCCGACCAGTCTCGCCGGCAGGCGCTCGAGCGCGAGCTCGAGTGGATCCGGATGTCCCCCCGGGCCCGCCAGGCCAAAGGCAAGGCCCGTGTCACCGCATACCAGCAACTGGTGGCCGAGGCCGAAGCGGCCGAGCGCCGACCCGACCGCCTCACCATCGCCATCCCACCGGGGCCGAGGCTCGGTGACCAGGTGGTCGAAGCGCACCATGTCACCAAAGGCTTCGGCGACCGTCTCCTCATCGACGACCTGTCGTTCCTGCTGCCGCCGGGCGGCATCGTCGGCGTGATCGGCCCGAACGGGGCGGGCAAGACCACCCTGTTCGAGATGATCGCCGGCCACCAGCAGCCCGACGACGGCACGCTGGTGGTCGGGCCGACCGTGGCACCAGGCTACGCGGACCAGACCCGCCACGGCCTCGCCCCGGACGCCACCGTCTTCGAGGCGATCACCGATGGTCAGGACCTGCTGGTGGTCGGCGGGCACGAGATGCACGGCCGGGCGTATGTCGCCAGCTTTGGTTTCACGGGCAGCGACCAGCAGAAGCTCGTCGGCCAGCTGTCGGGCGGCGAGCGCAATCGGGTGCAGCTTGCCCGGGTGCTACGCAGCGGCGCCAACCTGCTGCTGCTCGACGAGCCGACCAACGACCTCGATGTCGACACCCTGCGAGCGCTTGAGGACGGCCTGCTCGCGTTCCCGGGGTGCGCAGTGGTCATCAGCCACGACCGCTGGTTCCTCGACCGGGTCGCCACCCATGTCCTCGCCTTCGAAGGCGATTCCGAGGTTCGGTGGTTCGAGGGGAACTTCAGCGACTACGAGGCCGAGCGCCACAAGCGCCTGGGAGCCGAGGCCGACCAGCCGCACCGCATTCGCTACAAGCCCTTGGTTCGCACCTGAGGGAACCAGCCAGGGAGAACCAGAGCGAGCAGCAGGCTTCGGCCCGCGGGAGCCGTGCGTACGCCGAAGCCGCGGACCGGTCGTGCTCCCGGGCCACCCGTCGGCGAGCGCCACAGTCCGGCGGGGAGAACGTCGACCTGCTCAGCCGGGCCTACGAGCCACCAAGGTGAAGCTGGCTGGAAGGAGCTGGCCGTCGACACGGGCCCGGAACCTCCCGTCACCGTCTGCCACCAGTCCCTCGCCACGCCAGTCGAGCGGCGAGTCGAAGTGCTCGACGAGATGATCGACAACCAGGCCGGCACGGACCGCGGCAGTGACGACACGTCCGAGGCCATGGGCATAGACCACGGGGACGGGTCCCGCACCGGGTTCGGCTGCGGCGGCCCGGCCTGCCCGTCGCACGGGTCCGTCCGCCTGGTACGGCCGGCCGAACACCGGCCGGGCACCGCCGGTGGTGACGGCAGCCAGGTTCGCCACCATGCTGAGAACCGGGTGATGCTCGACGAGCGCCAGCGCACCCCGGCTGCCGAGCACGGACGCCACACTCACCATCCACGAGTCGACGTCGTCGATCCACGGCAGCACCCCGAACGTCGCGTACACCAGGTCGAAGCGACCGTGCAGCGTCGCCGGCAAGGCTGTCGCATCGGCCTCCACCAGGTCCACCGTGACGCCACAGCGCACGGCGAGCTCGGCGGCTCGCGCCAGCGCCACCGGCGAGAAGTCCACGCCGACCGTTTGGGCACCGCTCCGAGCGAATTCGATGGCGTCGAACCCGAGGTGACACTGGAGGTGGCAGACGGCGCGGCCGGCGACATCCCCGACGGCGAGCTCGACTGCCGCTTGCTCGACTTCGGTCCTGCGCCACGTCCCGGCGACAAGAGCGGCAGCGTCGTAGTGCGCGTCTGTCCCGGCTGCGGCCGCCCAGCCGTCCCACACCGCGCGGTTCACCTCAGTGCGTGCCGGTTCGCTCCCCGCCATCACTCCCCCGTCGCCTGTCGCCCGTCGCGATGGACCGATGCCTGGCGATCAGGCCCAGCGACATGCATTCGTGACAACGCGCCCATGCTTGAGCCGATCAGGCATCAGACCGAGGGGGTCGGGCCTCAAACCAAAGCAGAGTCGGGGGTGTCGGTTGTGGCGGCGGTGTCGGTTGTGGCAACGGAGGCAGCAGCGTCGGCGGTGTCAGCGGCGTCGGCATCAGCAGAACCGACCGTACCGGCAGCACCCGCTGCGGTGGCGTCGGCAATTGCGGCCGCGCCAGCGGTTTCAGCGGTGCCAGCCGAATCAGCGACAGCCGCGTGCAGGACTGCCGCCAGCTCGTCGATCTCCCTACTGGCGATCAGCGAACGGGTCGTCGTGGCCCTGAGCAGCCCCTCGATCAGCGTGGTGACGCCCTCACCCATGTCGGCAGCGGCGCTGTGCAAGGACAGGAGCGGGTTTTGCAACCGCTTGGCCGACACGACCTGCTGGCCGGCAGACATGTCGGTCAGGGTGGCCAGCTGCTGTAGGAGTTGCTCCATCAGATCCTCCGGGCTCGGTGGGTCACACCGTGCAACAGGCGGGCACCCCCGCGCATTCCGAGATGGCACGCATTGCTGATCGTCGGCTCGGTGCAGACCCGACGGCGACCTGGTCATCTTCGATGACTCCGGACAGCTCGGCGACGCCGAAAACCAGCGCTGCTGCCAGGGCCTCCACCCTCGGAATGTCCCTGTGACCGATCCCGGGACATTGCTGACCGGAACCGGGACATTGCTGACCGATTCAGCAGGACATTGAATGACCCGCTACATCAGCTGTGAACGGTCATCCCATGTCCGTCCAACGGTCACGGGGACATTCCGGGCTCATCGGCGATCACCTCGGACGAGGAGGCAACGACGCTGCGGCCGTGGCGCCTACCGGTCCACGAAGGCGACGCGTGCGTGGAACGCCTCGGTGATGCGCAGGAGCGTCTTGGCCATGGGGTTCGCCGAGCCGCTCTGAAGACCGGGGGCCCGGCACGGCACCGGCCGAGGACGGGCGGCCGGTGAGCGTCGGCCGGACGGGCGGCGGAACCGTCCGCCGGTGCCGGGCGTCGATTGGATGTGCAGCTCGAGGATGATGCGGCGGTAACGTCCCGCCACCCTGGCCGGTGGGCGGCGACCGTACTGGCCGCGGCCGCCGGCGTGGCGCTGGCGGCGTGCGGTCCGGGCGGTTCGGAGTCGTCGCTCTACGGTTCATCTGGGAGGCCCGGAGAGTCCGCGCCGTCGAGCACGTCGGTGCCAGCCCACCGCACATCGGGGTCGTCAGGGACGTCGGCGCCGCCGGCGGTTCTGCGGCAGGTGGCCTTCTTCGACCCGCAGTCCGGGTACGGGCTCTTCGAGACCCGTCCCGGAAAGGGCTGCGGCGAGGCCGTGGGCCGCACCGGCGATGGCGGGGCGACGTTCGGGCCGCTCGTGACGGTGACGTCGGGACCGTGCGGGGCGGCCGTGGGCGGCCAAGGGCTGGCGTTCTCGGACCACGGCGACGGCTTCGTCTACGGGCCGGCGCTGTTCACCAGCCACGACGGCGGTGCCCGGTGGGCGGCGGTGCCCGAGCCGGGTCCGGTGGAGGCGGTGGTGCCGCTCGGCTCGTCGGTGTGGATGGTCACCGCCGGCTGCCCGGCCGGCGCTGCACTGCAGACGCCGTGCGCCCTGCAGGTGTCGCAGTCCGACGACGGGGGGCGCCAGTGGCACCCGGCCGCCACCCAGCCCCCCGTGGCGGCCCGCAGCAGCGCCACGCTCCCCGAGCCGGCGCAGGGCCAGTCGTGGCTGGTGCGCACCGGGGTGGACACCGCCTATGTGGTCGGCCCACCGGCAGCGCCGACGGCGAGCGGTGTGCCGGACGACGCACCGCTGGCCTGGACCGGCAACGGCGGCCGGACGTGGTCGCGCCGGCAGATCCCGTGCGCCGTACCGGCCCTGTCGGTGGCACTGTCGGCGGCACCCGACGGCGCCCTGGTGGCGGTGTGCGCCAGCCAGCCGGCAGCCGGCTACCAGCCCAAGTCGGTGGCGGTGTCGACCGACGGCGGCCGGACGTGGGCGCAGCGAGGGCCCTGCCGGCCCGGCGGCTGCGCGTCGAGCCCCCTGACGGGCGGCTACCTCGGCACGGTCGACGCCCTGTCCGCCACCAAGGCCTTCGTGATCGGCCCCCGGAGCCAGCTCGACGAGACGACCGACGGCGGGGCGATGTGGACGGGCCGGTCGAACCCCGGCGATACCGCCGGCGGCGGCGCCCAGGTGGTCTTCTTCGACGCCCGGCACGGGCTGGTGCTCGGCGACGCCGAGGCGTCGGGCCGGGTCGCCATCTGGCACACGAGCGACGGCGGGGCCAGCTGGGCGGTGCGGTACCCGCAGGTGGCGGCCGGCTGAATCGAAATCGTGCTGGGTTGATCGAAGGCTCGGGCTGGCCTCAGCTTCTTCCGCTCCGGTGGAACATCACTGACTCTGAGGCGCCGAGAGGCGTCTCTTGGAAGGATGGCCCGATCCCACAGCCGTATCCACCGGAGCGGGGGAAGCTGAGGGGGCGATCATCTCTGGTCAGCTCGACGGTGCCGTGAGATGCCGGGAGAGGAAGACCAGTGACGGCGCCTGTTGGCTGGCGAAGAACGGGCCGGGGTGGCATCCCTTGGAGATGACGACGTCGGCGTCTGGCGGGAGCGCTCTCGCCAGCGCCAGCACACCGGGGTGGAAGGGATCGTCGATCCCGGAGGCGACCCGCACCGGGGTGCCGTCGAGAGCCGCCGCGTGGGTGACGGCGTCGCAGGCGGCGAACTCGGCGGGCGACGCGTAAGCGCCGCTGTTGGCGTCACGCGCCTGGGCATAGCTGGTCCAGATGGCGGGGCTGATGGCGGCGACGGCGCGCACCGTGCTGGGGCACTTCTCACCCAGCAGCAGTGCGCCATAGCCGCCCATGGAGGTGCCCATCGTGCCGATCTCGGCGGGCGGGCGGCCCGCTCCCAGCGGCCTGGCACATGGGGATCACCTCGTCCATGACCATCGCCATCGGGTCGTCTCCGGGATGGGGGTTCCAGTACCCGTTCCCCCCGTCCACGGTCACCAGGGCCATCGGTGCGAGCGGGCGCCCGCCGACCCGGAGGGCGACGGCCTGCTGCGGGGACATCCCGACCAGCGCGTCTTTGTGGTTGCCGCCGAAGGCGTGGAGCATCACGACCAGCGGGACGTTGCTGCCCATGGCGTGGCCGGGCGGGAAGGCCAGGGTGTAGCCGACACTGCGGCGCCGGGCACGGGAGTAGAACGTCCCCGATCGCGACGGCCCGACCGTCGCGTTGTCGAGCGGCGGGACGGGCACCGAGCAGGCGCCGTCGAGCTCGTCGAGAATGGTCTTGCCGGGCAGCACGTCGTGCGACACCAGCTCCACGGCGCCGGCGGCCGCCGCTGCCGCCGTGACGCCCGCGGCCAGCGCAGTCGTCAAGAACCGCCGGCGCGTCCACGTGACCACGGCGGTCTACTGGTCGGCGGCGACCGGGGCGAACCTGCGGGTCCCGACCGACCAACCGCCTCGGGGAGGCCGGTCGCCGGCCGGCAGGCTGCGCGGTTTCCCCGGGAGCGGGGACGTGGGGGGCCGGCCCTGCAGGACTCGCCGCGCGCCGACGGCGGCGAGGGCCGTCAGGGCGACCAGAGCGACGATCACCGCCCACGGCGTGTGCCCGGGGGAGAGCCGGGAAGCGTCGGCGGCCGAGGAGATGGTGCCGGCCAGATGTGGGGCCGACAGCAGCCAGCGCGCTGTGGCGGCGGCAGAGAGGAACATGGCACCGACGGTGGCAACGGCGATCACAGCGTGTCGGCGTCGCGGCAACCAGGCAGGTAGGCGGATCGAAAGCCGCAGCACGGCGGCGCTGGCAGCGACAGCGGCGACGGGCGCGGCGACGGCGGCGGCGATCTCGCCCGCCGGCATCTGTCCGAACAGGCCGGGATGCACCCATGCCGGCGTGACGGCGGCGACGATGCCGCGTGCCCACAGGGTGAGCGCGCCGCCAAGGCCGCCGCTGGGGAGCGCGGCTGCAGCCGGCGAGTACCAGCCGGACCGGTCCGCCATCCAGCCGACCGCCGTCAGGGTGCCGACCGACAGGGCGAGGGTGGCCAGCGGCGCCGCCAACGATGCACAACGGGCCCGGACGCCATCCCCAGCATGGCGCCGCAGCGCCCGTACGGCGACCATGATCACCGCGCCGAGGAGGGCGGCGACGGCCAGGGTCGTACCAGCGGCGAGGAGCTGCTGGGTGGAGCGCAACGCGGGCAGGGCGTCATTCCTGCCGGCAGTCGACGTCCGGAGCTGCGATCACATCCCGGCGGACAGGGCCACGAACGGCACCAGCGAGCCGAAGAGGAGGCCGAGGCCGGAGCTCGCTGTCGTGGAGGGAGATGTGGGCAGGACGCCGGCGACGCGCAGGTGCTCGACGGCCGCCGCGCGCACCACGTCGCGGCGGACGCCCCTGGGGTGATCGGCCAGCTCGTCGGCGAGTACCTCGGCGAAGTCGGGGTACTGTCGCCGCCACTGTCGGGGGAAGAGCTGGACGAGCAGCGCCGCGCGCCGTGCGGTATCGCTCACGGGGCACCCCCGGCCAGGCGGCGAAGGCCGATCTCAGCCACCCTGCGCTGCTCGGACAACTGGAGCTGGAGCGCCTCCGAACCGGCGGCGGTGATGCGGTACGGGCGGCGGCGGTCGTCGTCGGAGGCGACGGGCTCGATCAGGCCCTGGTCGACAAGCCGGGTCAAGGCGCCGTACAGCGTGCCAGGTGCGAGGTGCACCCCGGCGAACTGCTCGATGTCCTTCGTCAACGCGTAACCATGCTTGGCACCGGCGGCCAGGCTGGACAGGATGAGCGTCGCCGGGCCGCTGTAGCGCCCGAGCCCCGCAAGCTGCTTGTCGTCCATTCAGCACCCTCCCGGCACGGGCGACGGTAGCAGGGGCCGAGTCCGCTGCCAGGCCCGGAGCGGACCCTTCGACCGGCGCCAGACGGCGCTGTCGACGGCGAAGTGCGCCATCACGATCCCGAAGTACGCGCCGTACAGGAGGTGGAGAACGGCGCCACGGGCGCCGTGCCGCTCGGAGATGGCAGCCAACGCCGAACCGCCCCCGACGGCCAGCACCACGATGGGGATGACCGTTCGCCGGCCATCGTGTCCACCCCGCCGCGGGTGCTGGGTCCCGAGCGTGCGCCAACCGACGACCCACAGGTACTGCAGGCCGTGGGCCACCACCATGCCGGTCACGGCCGCAGCGGGCGTCCAGAACAGGAATACGGGCGCCATGAACGTCACCGCCAGCACGTGGGCGGCGGCGACCGGCGCCGGCCGCGTCGACCGGGCCCAGCACACCAGCGCCGTCGCGACACAGACGACCAGCCCCGTCTCGGCGACCGAGGACAGAGCTCCAGCGAGCGGCGGCGGAAGGGCGTGTTGGCCGACACCCAGGAGGGCAGGTCGAGCAACGAGCCCAGCGGTACCGCAGCCACCCGCCACGGCGACGATCCACCGCTCCGACGTTCGCAAGGCGGGCGAACCCCATCGACCAGCGACGGCGCTCACCAAGCCGAGGTTCTGACGCTGGAAATGGGTGAACTGCCAGACGAAGAACCCCAGCAGCAGCCACCCGAACGCACGACCGGACACGACGAGCGGTGCGCCGGCACCGAGGGCGACGAGGGCCGCCGGGACGCCGACGAGTCGCCAGGGTCGCCGGTGCGCCAGATGACGGACGTCCCGATCGGTCCACAGCCATGCCGTCACGGCCACGTGCCCTGCATAGGCGACGACCACCAGCACCCCGAGGATCTCCGCCGTACCCCGTCCACCATCCGGAGCGAGGAGCGGCGCGCCGGCAAGTGGCGCCACCGTCGACAGCGCCAGCCCGGTGGTGAACCGGACGCGGCCTTCGCTGCCCTCACCCACCGCCACCGGCCGGGGCCACGTGATGGGCGAGCACGATCACGCCTGCAGCCCCGAGCCCGATGACGACAAGGCCCACAGCCGCCAGAGTCAGCCACAGGCAGACCTTGGCCAGAAGCCCGACCCAGTTGGCCCCGGCAGCCAGGGAACCCCTGCCGTCGGCTACCCCGCAGCGCGCGTCGACCATGGGAGTTGTTTACTACGTATGCCGATACATCGTCAACCTGTAGATCGCATAACGTTCGATTGGTGGCTCGATGGCGTCGCGGACCGCTCAGAGATCTTCCACGTCGGTCTGTGTGTCGGGCCCAGGTTCGGCGTCGAGCTCCACCGGCCCGGCCAGCCGTGACGGCGGCTCCCACGGCTCCACGTAGACATACGGTTCGGGAGCTACCGCTGGACCGCCCGGATCGAAGAGACGGCCGATGCCCCGTTCGCGATCCTGCTTGGCCTTCCGCACGCCGACGGCGTGGGAGCGCAGCGTCGGGATCTCATGGACCTTGGCGTGGCTGTAGACGTCACGCATGATCGATTCGCCGGCGTCGACGTCAGTGGCGAAGACCATGGTGTACACGGGCTGGTTGTGCACGTTGCCGAGTTGAAGCGGGTGGGTTGTTCGGTAGCCCAAGACGGACGTGAGCCTCCATCGCAGGAGGTTGACGAACTCGGCTCGGGTCTGCTCCGGCGTGAACTCGTTGCGCTGTCGCCGCTGGTGGATCGCCACCCAGTCGTCGCAGCCGTAGAGCCGGGTCAGCATGGACGCGGAGCTCTGTCCTCGCACGCCTTGCAGGCCGAGCACTCGTGACAGCGCCGGTTCGGGCATCAGGATCCAGAGCTCGACCTTCCGACCCCTGGCATCCCGCCGCCACGTGGCCAGGCGTTCGAGCGTCTGCCACGCGACGTCGAGGCCCTTCGGGTCGATGAACGCGAAGGTGGGCGCCCACCGTAGGCTCCGGACGAACTCGAGGCCCCGGTCCAGGTGGTCGTTGCAGTCGCCTCCGACGACCGTGTAGCGCTTGTCTCCCGGGAAGGTGTCCTCGAGGTCCCGCCGGAGTTGCTCCGCCGGTCCCTCGAGCTCCCAGAAGACCAGCCGACTGAACGCAGGTGTGGTTCGCATCGCCAGCGCGCTGGATCCCGCATACGCGTGGCCGGTGTCGGGCCTGTTGTGGGTGACGGCGCCGGCGAAGAGGTCGAGGTACACGGTGTCGCCGGCCCGGCGAGATGCCAGGTTGAAGGCGGCCAGGTACTTCTTCAAGACCTGGAGCTTCACCTCCGTCCAGTAACCGCCCCACTCGTCGGTCACGAGGCCGCCCTGGCGACCGTCCTTGGCATCTCGTCCCATGTCCGGCCGTCGAGGGTCCGACCGCCGGACTTCGGGGTGCGACCACCCCACTGCTTGAAGAAGAAGGCGACCCCTTCCCCGACGCAACGCTCGCGGAGGGACGCCACCCACTCATGCTCGAGTCCTCGGGCTCGGGAGCCGCTCTCGCCGCCGGCGATGACCCAGTCGATGCCGGCCAGATCCAGGCTGGGTACCGGTCCGAGCATGGGCTCGACCGACAGGAACCGAACTGCTGCCGGGACCGTGCGCAGGAGATCCGCCCGGAAGGTGTACCGGTCGTTCTCGACGCTCACGCCCATCCACACGTTCGGTGGCCACGGCAGAAGTGCGGCAACCTTGGCCAGGCGCCGAGCTCGCTTGGTCAGCACCTGGTACGTGTGCTGTGGCGTGTCGGCCATGGTGGCGAACACCTGCCCGATGAAGTCGAGGGGGACGGCATCGTGGAAGAGGTCGCTCATCGAGTTGACGAACACGGTGCGCGGCGACGCCCAACGCTGCGGAAGTGTGAGGGCGTCCGGGTGAAGGGTCATGCCGAAACCCGGCCCGGAGGTGCGCGGGTTGCCGTCCCGCTGGTACTTGGCGACGCCCATGGCTTTCAGTCGTTTGGCCAGCGTCAGCGCGTAGCAGCGATCACAGCCCGGTGACGTCCGGTCGCAGCCCGTCGTCGGGTTCCACGTCGATTCCGTCCACTCGATGGCGCTCTTGTCCGCCATCAGGGCACCCGCCGAATGTGCACCATGGCCGCACACGCTACCCGGGAGGCGTAACAGCCGGGTGGAACGTACCGGAGCGCCCCACTCGTCATCGGACCCATCCCGGCAGAGGGGCCACAGGTCGACTTCGACGGATCCGTTGGGACCAAGGATGGCGCGGAGGTCGCTGGCGAGGGCGCTCGCCTCGGAATCCCACTCGTCTCGCACCGACACGGTCGGTGCTGGTGGGCTCCGGAGCGGTCATGGGCCGACCATACGGCGCGGGTGTAACACGGCGGACCCGAGGGGGAGCGCTGCAAGCCCGGGCATGAGAACGGCGGTGCTCCCATACACCTGGGCCTCCATCGTCTCGACGCCGTGACAGTCGACTACCGCCAGCTGAACTGAGCCGTCGACCAGCAGCTGACCGCCCCCGGTGCGGCGATGAAAGCGGAGAACAACGCTACGGCATCGTCGCGCGCGATCCCGTCGCGCCAATCACGCTCGACCACATGCGACTCGCACAGGCCAAAAGACGGTTGCCAGCCGCATCGCCGCCGCACTCGACGCGCACCCCGGAGACCTCCTGGTGGACACCCGCCAACAAGGCGACCAGCCCGACAGTCCCGCTGAGCTCGCCGATCAGCTGTTCGACCGCCACAGCGCCTGACCCCTCCACCGCATCCGCCGCGGCGAAGACATCGGGCAGACCATGAGCCGATCGGAGCGCGAGCTCTTCCTGCCCGGCTTCGTCCGCCATGGCCTGGTGGACGTCAGCAACATCGGCATTCAGCTCACACCAGAGACCGCCACGGCACGTGCACTCCCCTCGCTACCTGACGATTGAGGGCCCCAGGGTGCACCCCCGGGGCCCTCGTCGCGTGCGGAATGTCCCTGTGACCGATTCCGGGACATTGCTGACCGGAACCGGGACATTGCTGACCGATTCAGCAGGACATTGAATGACCCGCTACATCAGCTGCAGCCGCTGGTCGTCCCGCACGACGAGCACACGTAGCACGACCCGGCCCGCTGCATGACCATGCCGCACTGGAAACAGAGCGGGGCGTCGCGCTGCACTGCCCGCGACGCCGGCTCGGCGCCGGCCGAAGCACCGTTCGCCGCGGTTGGAGCACCACCGGCACCGGCACCGGCACCGGCACCAGCCCCGCCAGCGCCACCGGCTGCTGCTCCCCCGCCGGCCGCCCGGGGCGGTACATGGCTGACCCCGCTGTCGTCGACGAGCGGCTGGTCGACGGTAACGGCCTCGTCGATGCCGGGCAGCGCCGGCTGCAACCGCTCCCTCGTCGACAGCACGCCGAGGTCCTCGCGCTCCTGGCGCGTCAGGTAGTCGATGGCAAGCCGCCGGAAGATGTAGTCGATGAGGCTGGTGGCGATGCGGAGGTCGGCGTCGTCGGTCATCCCGGCCGGCTCAAAGCGCATGTTGGTGTACTTGCGCACGTACGTGGCGAGCGGCACGCCGTGCTGCAGCCCGAGACTGACCGAGATGGAAAAGGCATCCATGATGCCGGCCAGGGTGGAGCCCTGCTTCGACACCTTCATGAACACCTCGCCGGGCCGACCGTCCTCGTACTCCCCGACGGTGACGTAGCCCTCGCAGTCCGACACGCGGAAGGCGAAGGTGCTGGAGCGGCGCCGACGAGGCAGACGTTCGCGCACCGCCCCGACGACCAGCGGCTCGCCTTGGCCGGAGCGGGCCGCCGCCAGCGCGGCCTCCAACGCGGCAACCTTGTCACCAAGCTCGCGGACGTGCGCCTCGGGTTCCGACATCGTCGTCGCCCCCACCACGCCCTCGCCGACAATGTCCTTCTTCGTGGTGGCGAGCGGCTGGGCCACCTTGCAGTTGTCGCGGTAGATGGCGACCGCCTTGATCCCCATGCGCCAGGCATCGAGGTGGAGCTGCTCGACATCCGCGATGGTGGCCTCCTCCGGCATGTTCACGGTCTTGGAGATGGCTCCCGAGATGAACGGCTGCACCGCCGCCATCATCCGCACGTGGCCGAGGTAGTGGATGGTGTTGTCACCCATGGAGCAGGCGAACACGGGCAGGTGCTCGGCCGCCAGGTGGGGAGCCCCAACGATCGTCTTGTGCTCGTCGATGTAGCGGAGGATGTCCTCCACCTGCGCGGAACCGTAGCCGAGGCGTGCCAGGGCCCGGGGCACCGTCTGGTTGACGATGGACATGGTGCCGCCCCCGACCAGCTTCTTCGTCTTGACCAGACCGAGGTCGGGCTCCACGCCCGTGGTGTCGCAGTCCATGAGCAGCCCGATGGTGCCGGTCGGTGCCAGCACCGACGCCTGCGCGTTGCGGACCCCGTGGATCTCGCCGAGCTCCACCGCGCTGTCCCACGCCTCCTGCGCGGCGCCGAGCAGCTCCGGCGGCACCAGCTCCTCGTCGATCTCCGCGGTGGCAGCCCGGTGCATCCGCAGCACTTCGACCATGGCATCGGCGTCGTCGTGAAATCCGGCGAACGGGCCCATCCGTGCTGCGATGCGGGCCGAGGTGGCATACGCGTGCCCCGTCAGGAGGGCGGTGATGGCGGCGGCCCAGGCCCGCCCGTCGTCGGAGTCGTACGCCATGCCCTGGGCCATGAGCAGGGCGCCCAGGTTCGCGTAGCCGATGCCGAGCTGGCGGTACCGGCGGCTGTTCTCGGCGATGGGCTCGGTCGGGTAGTCGGCGTTGCCGACCAGGATCTCCTGTGCGGTGAACACGACCTCGACCGCGGCGGTGAAGGCGGCCACGTCGAACGCACCGTCCTCGCCGAGGAACGTCAGCAGGTTCATCGACGCCAGGTTGCACGCCGAGTTGTCGAGGTGCATGTACTCGCTGCAGTTGCGGACCACCACGCCGTCGACGACGTAGGAGTGGTTGCGGGGCTCGGACAGGTTGTAGGTGAGCTCCACGCCGTCGTCGACACGCTCGACCAGGCGGGCGGTCCGGCGCACCGAGTAGAAGGCACGGTCGTCACCGCCGATGATCTCGCGCAGGATGGCCGCCTTGCGCGAAAGCGTGAAGCCGACGTGCTCGGCGAAGCGGACCAGCGAGCCCGAGGTGATCCGGAGGTCGTACGACGTGCGCTGCCCGTAGGCCCGATCGGCGCCGTCCACCGTCGTGTACGTGAATGCACCGGCGGGCGACTCGTCGCGCACCTTGGAGATCGTGCTCGTCACCCCGAACGTGGACAGCAGGGTCTGCACGCCGCGGAGCAGCTTCGGCGACACGGACCCGAGGCCGACGTACGACCCCTTGGCCACGTCGTGGCGTGCACAACCGTCCGCGTCGAACAGCCCGCGCAGGAAGGCGGCGACGACGTGCGCAGGGGCCTGCTCGACCGCCCACGGCACCACCTTCTGCGGGCCGGTGACCGAGTGAACGCCGAGCGCTTCGAGGAAGCGCTTGAACGGGCGCCGTCCGATACGAAGCTGCGCGGTGCCGTTGGCCTGCTCGGAGACCTTGAGCGGTCGGTCGCCGTTCACCCACTGAACCAGCTCGACGTGGCCCGGCAGGATCTCGTCCCGGTCTTCGGCGCTCCCGTAGATGGTGGTGGTCGTCGGGCCCGAGGTGCTCCCGTCGCCGATCAGCCAGCCGAGGTAGTGGGCCAGCTCCGGGCTCCATTCGTCGGGCAGCCGGACGAGGTCGCCGCGGTCCCCGCTGCTGCGGTAGCGCTCCACGTCGGCGCTGACCGGCAGGGCGAGCTCAGCGTTGACGGCGGGCGCCTCGACGTCCAGGAGCTTCACCTCGTCCTCGACGGTCAGGTCACGCGCCTCGACGAACCCCCGGGTGGTCGTGAAGATGCGATGCCCGGGCGTGCACCGAAGCTCGGCCCCGTTGTCGAACCGCAGGCGCACGATGTCGTTGAAGCCGGTGATCATGAACGCCTCTGGGGAGGTGAGCTCCACGCGCTCTGACGGCCGGTCGGTACTGGTAGCGTCGTGCGTGTAGACGCCGAAGCGCTCACCCCCGTTCACGCGGGCAACCAGCTCGGCGAACGGGACGAGCCCCTTGTCGGTGTGGACCTTGGCGCTGCCGGGGAAGCAGGGGTTGGACCCGTTGATCCGGCCGGCGTTCGGCGCCGTGTGCCAGCGGTTGATGGTGGTGTCGAACTGCATGCCGGGGTCTGCGCACTCCCATGCGGCCTCGGCGATCTGGTGGAACAGGTCACGGGCGGGCACGGTCCGCACCGGCTCGCCGGAGATGCGAGCGACCAGCGGCCACTCGCCGCCGTCCGCCACGGCCTGCATGAAGGCATCGGTGACCCGGACCGAGTTGTTGGCGTTCTGGTACTGGATGGAGAAGCTGTCCCGGCCGTCGAGGTCCATGTCGAACCCTGCGTCGCGCAGCACTCGGGCCTTTCGCTCCTCGAGCGCCTTGCACCACACGAAGTCTTCGATGTCCGGATGGTCGATGTCGAGGATGACCATCTTCGCGGCACGGCGGGTCTTCCCCCCGCTCTTGATGGTGCCGGCGGACGCGTCGGCGCCGCGCATGAAGCTCACCGGTCCCGACGCGGTGCCGCCGCCCTGCAGGTGCTCGGTGGAGGCCCGGATGCGCGACAGGTTGACGCCGGCACCCGACCCGCCCTTGAAGATGATGCCCTCCTCGCGATACCAGTTGAGGATGGAGTCCATGGCGTCGTCCACCGAGAGGATGAAGCACGCCGAAGCCTGCTGTGGCACGCCGTGCACGCCGATGTTGAACCAGACCGGCGAGTTGAAGGCAGCCCGCTGGGTCACGATCAGGTACTTGAGCTCGTCGCCGAAGCAGGCGGCCTCGCGCTCGTCTTCGAAATAGCCGTCACGCAGGCCCCAGGCGGCGATGGTGTCGACCACGCGGTCGGCCACCTGCTTGAGCGACCACTCGCGCTCGGCGGTGCCTGGCGTTCCCCGAAAGTACTTTTGCGCCAGGATGTTGGTGGCGTTCACGCTCCACGTCGAGGGCACCTCCACGCCGAGCTGCTCGAACGCCACCACGCCGTCCCGGAAGTTCGTGATCCGGGCGTCCCGACGCTCCCACGTCACCTGGTCGTAGGGATGGGTTCCCTCCGTCGTGAAGTGCCGGCGGATGCCGATGGCGGTGCGCTGCGGCGCGATGGCCATGTGTCGGTCCCCTCTCTGGATCGGTCCCGGCCGGCCGGCCGGGTGCTTCGGCCCCCGGGCGGCGCCCGGGGCTGGCGGCGGGCCAAAGCCCGCCACCTGCCTCCCACGGGATCACCGCCGATGCGCTTGCCACCGACCGTCACTCCGCTTCGACCACAATATGTTGTGGTCGGTCCGGAGCCACCCACGAGATGTGGGGTTGATTACATCATCGTAGTTCCGCGCGGTCAACACCAGCGGAGCCGCAGGGCTCCTGGTCGGGGGCCGTTCGCGAAGGTTTGCACTCGTGCTTGAC
>JAKAYQ010000015.1 GCA_021826725.1 Actinomycetes bacterium | reverse complement strand
GATCTGCGAATGCCTGGTTCTCAGGAACGTCGTTCGATGCGGCGCGCTTCTCCAGCGCCTGTCGCTCTGGCACAGGGGGCGGCGCAGGCTCCCGCACCTCGCGCTCCTGGCTTTCTCCGTCTCGGGTCATCTCGCGTCTCCCTCCGCCAAGACCTTGAGCGTACTTCGTCAGCCAGCGAGCACGGCGGGATCGAAGTTCGGCATTTGCAGGCCCAGCTCGTGAATGCTGGCGATGAGGACGCAGAGGTTGTGGGCGATGACCTTGCACAGGACCTCGTTCATCTGCCCGGTCTCGGACTTGGAGCGCAGCGAGTCCCCGAACTTCCGCTTGATCATGGAGAAGGTCGTCTCAACGTTCGACCGGACGTGGTAGTGGCTGAGGAACGTGTCTCGCTGGTAGGCGAAGTAGTGGTACATCCGCGTCCATGCGCTCGCCTCCAGGCCGGGAACGGGGGCGGTGGGGTCGTTGAGCGCCGGCACGGGGCCTTCAACGGGGTGCGCCTTGAACGGCACGTATGCGGTGCCGCCCAGGTCGTCCACCAGTTGCAGGTTGGCCTTGGACGAGTACGCCTTGTCGGCGGTCACGTCCCGCAGGGTGAAGTGTTCGGCGGTGGAGCGCACCAGCGGTGCGAACTGGGGGCTGTCGGCACCCCGGTAGGTGGTCATCTCGACGGCGGTGACGATGTTGGTGCGCACGCCGGTCATGGCGTGGAGCTTCACCCACTCGCGCTTGGTCTGCTCCCGACCCCACTTGTGGTCGTACCAGCGGACGAACCGCGAGGTGGTGAAGCCGGTCGAGTCGGCGGCGAAGTCGGTCTCGACGGCCTTGAGCGGCAGAGCGGAGAGGGTGACCAACTGGCGCAGCACGGGGGTCATCTCCTCGGAACGCAGGTAGCGGAGCACGGTGTTGAAGTGAGGGTCGGCGTCGGTGAGGCCCTTGGCCTTGGCCTCTCGCACATCGGTGTCGAACCTGCGGGCCGAGAGGCCGGTGTAGACGCGGGATATGGCGGCGAAGGCCACGTCGCTCATCGGCATCCTCGGGCGACCGCGACCCTGCGGTGGCTGCGGGATGGTGGCGCACAGGTCGGCCAGCATCGGCAGGAACCGCTCCTTCTCCTCACACTGCGCCCGGTTGTACGCCGCCCAGTCCTGGCCGTACGTGACCTTCACCTGCCGCGTCTCGGTCTCGGTGACCACTGCCCCGGCATCGGTGACGAGGGTGCACTGCTCCCGCTTGACGGTCACCTCCACGGCGATGATGTGCTTGCACGGCTGCTGGCGCAGCTCGTAGTCCGGACACGTGCACGACAGGCCCCCGAGCACGTCAAGGGTGGCGATCCTGGGGTGGTCAGACGTGACCTCGTAGATGCCCACCCCTGTCTGCGAGGGGACCACCCAGCCCTGCCTGGTGCGCTGCAACTTCGTCGTCGCTGCGATCTGCATTCCCCGAAGCTCTTGCCCGTCCATTGTGTACCCTCCCGTATATCCCTACTAGGAACATACAATGGGTGCACCTGGAAGTCAATACCTAGGAGGTATATATATGGTGAGGATGCCGACGGCACCACCAAGGGGGCGGCGAGTGAAGATCCAGCTCTGGGGCTGGCAGTGCGAGCGATGCGGCCACCAGTGGGTGCCCCGGGACATGAAGGCCGAGCCCGATGGACCGCGCGTGTGCCCGAAGTGCAAGAGCCCGTACTGGAACCGGCCGCGCAGAGAGAAGACGTCCAAGGCAACGTAGGCTCCGATCTGGCAGGAGCATCCTGCCAGCGCCCCCGACCCGACTTGAACGGGCATCTCCGGCTTAGGCAGAGCGGGCTCTTTCCAGTTGAGCTACGGGGGCTGGGCCAGTTCCGAGGGAGTAGAGGGTCGATTCCTCTACCCCCCGGGGCTGGTCCCTGTACACCGCCCGAGGGTGTCCCGGGCGAGGTAGCCCCCCGACTAGAGCAACGGGGTGTGGCGGACCGGCGCACCGGCGGACCTGCGGAAATGCCCCGAATCACCTGGTCAAGCACTATCCACAACAAACGCCCAACACTCGGGTTTCTGGTGCACGTGGCCGAGATGTGGTGCACCCCCACCTTCCGGTGCAAAGCCCACGAGTCGCGGCGAGAGCGAAAGTCCTGATCAGGGACCTTGATAACAATGCACTCAACTTTGCTATACTGGCGTTCGTCAGCCCACCGGCGGGGTGCCGGTGTGGCGGCAGTGTGTCAGTCCCACCGGCAGGGTGCCGGCGGGGATCATGTCGTCAGATTTGGAGGCGAACGCCATGCCCAAGGCGGTCGGAATCGACCTCGGGACCACCAATTCCGTGGTCAGCGTGCTCGAAGCCGGGGAGCCGGTGGTCATCCCCAACGCCGAGGGTGGCCGGACCACGCCGTCGGTGGTCGGCTTCTCGAAGTCCGGCGAAGTCCTCGTCGGTGAGGTGGCCAAGCGCCAGGCCATCACCAACCCGGACCGGACGCTGCGGTCCGTCAAGCGGCACATGGGGACTGGCTGGACGGTCGACATCGACGGCAAGAAGTACACAGCGCAGGAGATCTCGGCTCGTATCCTGCAGAAGCTGAAGCGAGACGCCGAGGCCTACCTGGGTGACACCGTGACTCAGGCTGTCGTGACGGTGCCGGCCTACTTCGACGACGCCCAGCGCACCGCCACCAAAGAGGCCGGGCAGATCGCCGGTCTCGAAGTCCTGCGGATCATCAACGAGCCCACCGCTGCCGCCCTGGCCTATGGCCTCGACAAGGAGGGCGCCGACCAGACGGTGCTGGTGTTCGACCTCGGTGGCGGCACCTTCGACGTGTCGGTGCTCGAGATCGGCGAGGGCGTCTTCGAGGTGAAATCCACCCATGGCGACACGCACCTCGGCGGTGACGACTGGGACCAGCGGGTGATCGACTGGCTCGTCACCGAGTTCAAGAACACCGAAGGCGTCGACCTCTCCGCCGACAAGATGGCCGTGCAGCGGCTGAAGGAGGCGGGGGAGAAGGCGAAGATCGAGCTGTCCACCGTCCAGGAGACGCAGATCAACCTGCCGTTCATCACGGCCACGTCCGACGGCCCCAAGCACCTCGACGTCAAACTGACCCGAGCCAAGTTCAACGAGCTGACCGCCGACCTGGTGGACGCCTGCAAGGGTCCGTTCGAGCAGGCCATCAGCGACGCCGGGCTGTCGAAGTCCGACATCGACCACATCGTGCTCGTCGGCGGCTCCACTCGCATGCCGGCGATCCAGGAGCTGGTGCAGTCGCTCACCGGCAAGGAGCCGCACAAGGGTGTCAACCCCGACGAGGTCGTGGCCATCGGCGCGGCGATCCAGGCCGGCGTGTTGAAGGGGGAGGTCAAGGACGTGCTCCTCCTCGACGTCACCCCGCTGAGCCTCGGCATCGAGACCAAGGGTGGAGTCATGCACCGCCTGATCGAGCGCAACACCACCATCCCGACCAAGCGGTCCGAGGTGTTCACCACCGCCGAGGACAGCCAGCCCTCGGTCGAGATCCACGTGCTGCAGGGCGAGCGCGAGATGGCGATGTACAACAAGACGCTCGGCAAGTTCCAGCTCGTCGACCTGCCGCCTGCCCCGCGTGGCGTGCCGCAGATCGAGGTGACCTTCGACATCGACGCCAACGGCATCGTGCACGTCTCCGCCAAGGACACCGCGACCGGCAAGGAGCAGTCGATGACCATCACCGGCCAGTCGTCGTTGGCCAAGGACGACATCAACCGGATGGTTCGTGACGCAGAGTCCCACGCCGAAGACGACCGTCGGCGGCGCGAGGAGGCCGAGGTTCGCAACAACGCCGACACCCTCGTCTACCAGACGGAGAAGCTGCTCCGTGAACAGGGCGACAAGCTGCAGGGCGACGAGAAGCAGAAGGTCGACGATGGCCTGAAGGCCCTGAAGGGCGCGCTCGGTGGCTCCGACGTCGAGGCCATCAAGACGGCCACCGAAACGCTCGTCAGTGCCAGTCACGGCTTCACCCAGCGGCTCTATGAGGAGGCGTCGCGCTCGCAGTCGTCTCCCGGGCCCAGCGGTGACGGCGATGCGACGGCCGGCGACGATGACGTCGTCGACGCCGAGATCGTCGACGAGCCCGGGTCATGACCGGCGGCGCGCACCCCCAGGGTGCCGCGCCGAACGGCGACGGCGCGATGGGCCAGGACCAGCGGAGCTCAGTCGGGCGCGACGACAAAAGCACCCCAGTCGACGCTGCCGCTGCCGTCGGTGACGCGGTCACAGCCGCGGCTGGTGACGTCGGCCCTGGCCCTGGCCCTGGCCCTGGCCCTGGCCCTGGCACGGGCACGGGCGCCGGCGCCGTCGGACCCAGCGGCCCGAACGCGGAGATCGATGGTGAAACCGACGAGGCCGCGATCGACGACGAGACCGACGACGGCGTGTTCGACGCCGTGATCGACGACGACGAGGTCGAGGCCGCCGGTCCCGACGGTGTCCTGGGGGTGCTGGACCAGACCCAACGTGAGCGCGACGAGTACCTCGACGCGCTTCGTCGTCTGCAGGCGGACTTCGAGAACTACCGCAAGCGGGTCCAGCGCCAGCAGGACGAGTCCGTGTCGCGGGCGGCGGAGCGCCTGGTGGTGGCGCTGCTCCCGGCGCTCGATGCGTTCGACATGGCGGCCGAGCACCTGATCGGTGACGAGCACGCCTCGCCCGGTGGGCTGCTGCAGGCCGCCGCCCTGCTGCGCGACACGTTGGCCAAGGAGGGAGTGGAGCGGGTTGGGGACGTGGGCGAGCCGTTCGATCCCACGGCGCACGAGGCGGTGGACCATGCCGCCGACGAAGGCGACGCCGGGCCGGTGGTCGACGCCGTGCTGCGGGTCGGCTACCGCTTCAACGGCCGGGTCGTGCGGCCTGCGATGGTGAAGGTGCGCGGGTGATCCCCGCGGGACGAGCGAGGAGGTGATCTCGGGTGCCACCGCAGCGGGAGTGGTTGGAGAAGGACTACTACCAGGTGCTCGGGGTGCCCAAGACGGCCGCCGACAAGGACATCACTCGCGCCTACCGCAAGCTCGCCAAGCAGTTCCACCCCGACGCCAACCCCGGCTCCGAGGAGAAGTTCAAGGAGATCAGCGCCGCCTACGACGTGCTCGGTGACGCGGCGAAGCGCAAGGAGTACGACGAGGTCCGCCGGCTCGGCGCCTCGGGCATGGGGGGGCTCGGTGGTTTCGGCGCCCCTGGTGGCGCCACCATCCGGGTCGAGGACCTGGGTGACCTGTTCGGCGGCTTGGGGGGCATGTTCGGCGGCGGTGGCGCTGGTAGCGGCCGCCGCCAGCGCCGGGCCGGCCCGCAGCGAGGCGCGGACATCGAGGCGGAGCTGCACCTGTCGTTCGAGGATGCCGTGCGCGGCGCGACGACCACCGTCCATGTGGCCGGGGAAGGCCGCTGCGAGACTTGCAACGGCACCGGGGCCGCGCCGGGGTCGACCCCGGTCACCTGCTCGCGATGTGGTGGCAAGGGCGCCCTCGAGGACAACCAGGGGTTGTTCTCCCTCAGCCGGATCTGCCCGCAGTGCAATGGGCGGGGCACCACCATCGAGCATCCCTGCCCGACGTGCAAGGGCAGCGGCGTGACGCGCCGGACCCGCGAGGTGAAGGTGCGCATCCCGCCCGGGGTGGAGGACGGCAAGCGCATCCGGGTGAAGGGGCGGGGCGCCCCGGGTCGCGGGAACGGCCCGGCCGGGGACCTGCTCGTCACCGTCCATGTCGCGCCGCACCGGCTCTTTGGACGGCGCGGCCGGAACCTGACTCTGGTGGTGCCGGTCACCTTCCCCGAGGCTGTTCTGGGTGCCACCATCACCGTCCCTACCTTGGACGACCCGGTGACCCTGCGGGTGCCGCCGGGCACGCCGTCGGGGCAGACGCTCCGGGTGCGCGGCCGTGGTGTGCCGGCAACGGGCCGCGACAAAGCCGGCGACCTGCTCGTCACCGTGGAGGTCGACGTGCCCCGCGAGCTCTCCGACGAGCAGCGGGCCGCGGTCGAGGCGCTGGCCCGGTCGAGCTCCACCGCCGTGCGCGAGCATCTCGGGACGGGGGCGTCGTGAGCGCCGGCCAGTCTGGCGGCCGGCCGCTGATGGCACCCGAAGCCGTTCCCGGCCCGGGGCCAGGTGGACCGACCGGGGCACACGACGGTCCGGGGCTGCCAGGTCAACCGGGGATGCCAGGCCAGCCGGGAGCGCAAGCCCAGCCGGGGATGCCGGCCGCCCCGGGCGTGCACGGCCCATACCGGGCGGTGTACGTCATCTCGGTGGCGGCGGAGCTGGCCGGCGTCCACCCCCAGACCCTGCGCATCTACGAGCGCAAGGGCTTGGTCGACCCGTCGCGCACCGGGGGTGGCAGCCGCCGCTACTCGCAGCGCGACATCGATCGGCTCCGGCGAATCCAGGATCTGACCGGCTCCGGGCTCAACCTGGAAGGCGTGCGCCGCGTCCTCGACCTCGAAGCCGACAACGAGCAGCTGCACCGCGAGATCGAGCAGCTTCGTGGCGCGATCGAAGAGGTGCGCGCCGAGGCACGCGAGGCGCTGGAGCGAACCCACCGGCAGTACCGGCGCGATCTCGTACCCGTGCGGCAGGCGGCCGTGGTGTGGCGGCCGCCCCGCGCACAGCGACCCAGGAGGTAGCCATGGCGCTGGACCCGAACCGCTGGACAACCAAGACCCAGGAGGCCTTCCAGGCGGCGACCCAGCGGGCCGTCGCGGCCTCGAACCCCGAAGTCACGCCGGACCACCTGCTGGCCGCCACCCTCGGGCAGGCCGATGGCATCGCCCTGCCGCTGCTCACCCGGGCCGGTGTGGAGCCCGCGGTGCTGGCTCGTGCGGTCGAGGAGCGCCTGGCCGGGCTGCCGCACGCGTACGGCGGTGGCGAGCCGACCGTCTCCCGCGACACCCGCACGGTGCTGGAGGCCGCCGACACCGCTCGTGGCGAGATGGGTGACGACTACCTGTCAGTCGAGCACGTGCTGCTGGCCATGGCCGACCGTATCGGCGTCGGCCGCGACACCCTGCTCGGAGCGTTGCGCCAGGTGCGCGGCTCGCACCGGGTCACGTCGCAGAGCCCCGAAGGGCAGTACCAGGCGCTCGAGCGCTACAGCCGTGACCTGACCGCGCTGGCCCGGCAGGGCAAGCTCGACCCGGTGATCGGCCGCGACGAGGAGATCCGCCGGGTCATCCAGGTCCTGAGCCGGCGCACCAAGAACAACCCGGTGCTGATCGGCGAGCCCGGCGTCGGCAAGACCGCCATCGTCGAGGGTCTCGCCAGCCGCATCGTGGAGGGCGACGTCCCCGAAGGCCTGCGCGACAAGGTGGTGGTGTCGCTCGACCTCTCCGCCATGGTGGCGGGTGCCAAGTACCGCGGCGAGTTCGAGGAGCGCCTGAAGGCGGTCCTGAAGGAGATCACCGACGCCGAGGGCGCGGTCATCACCTTCATCGACGAGATGCACACCATCGTCGGTGCCGGCGCGGCCGAAGGGGCCATGGACGCCGGCAACATGATCAAGCCGATGCTGGCGCGCGGCGAGCTGCGCCTGATCGGGGCCACCACCCTCGACGAGTACCGGACCCACATCGAAAAGGACGCCGCGCTCGAGCGCCGGTTCCAGCCGGTCTTCGTCGGCCAGCCCTCGGTCGAGGACACCGTCGCCATCCTGCGCGGCTTGAAGGAGCGCTACGAGGTCCATCACGGCGTGCGCATCCAGGACGCCGCCCTGGTGGCAGCGGCGGTGCTGTCGGACCGCTACGTGACGGGCCGGTTCCTGCCCGACAAGGCCATCGACCTGGTCGACGAGGCCGCCAGCCGGTTGCGCATCGAGATCGACTCCATGCCCACCGAGATCGACGTCGTCACCCGCCGGATGCGCCAGCTCGAGATCGAGCGGGTGGCGCTGGCCAAGGAGACCGACGACGCGTCAGGGGAGCGCCTGGCGCGCCTGGATGAGGAGCTGGCGAACCTGAAGGAGCAGGCCGGGGCCATGACGGCCCGCTGGCAGTCGGAGAAGGACGCCATCGCCGAGATCCGCCGCCGCAAGGAGGAGCTCGAGGCGGCCAAGGGCGAGGCGGAGCGACTGGCGCGCGACGGCGACCTCACCCGCGCCTCGGAGATCCGCTATGGCACCGTCCCCGAGCTCGAGCGCCGGATCGGAGAAGCCACCGATGCACTGGCCAAGCAGCAGGCCGGCGGGGCGATGCTGAAAGAGGAGGTCGACGCCGAGGACATCGCCGAGGTGGTGAGCCGCTGGACCGGCATCCCCGTCACCCGGCTGATGGAGGCCGAGCTGCAGAAGCTCGTCCGCATGGAGGACGCGCTGCACGAGCGGGTCGTCGGCCAGGACGAGGCGGTGTCCGCTGTGGCGAACGCCATCCGCCGCAGCCGTGCCGGGCTGTCGGACCCCGACCGGCCCATCGGTTCGTTCCTCTTCCTCGGCCCCACCGGTGTCGGCAAGACCGAGCTGGCCCGGTCGCTCGCCAACTTCCTGTTCGATGACGACAAGGCCATGGTCCGCATCGACATGGGCGAGTACCAGGAGAAGCACACCGTCTCGCGCCTGGTCGGCGCCCCGCCCGGCTACGTCGGCTACGAGGAGGGCGGCCAGCTCACCGAGGCGGTCAGGCGCCGCCCGTACGCGGTGGTGCTGCTCGACGAGATCGAGAAGGCCCACCCCGACGTCTTCAACATCCTGCTGCAGGTGCTGGAGGACGGGCGGCTCACCGACGGCCAGGGCCGCACCGTGAGCTTCACCACCACGGTGCTCATCATGACGTCGAACCTGGCGGGCGACCCACGGGAGTTCTTCAAGCCGGAGTTCGTCAACCGGATCGACGAGATCGTCCGGTTCCGCCCGCTCGAGCTCGCCGACCTGCGACGCATCGTCGACATCACGCTCGGGCGCCTGGAGCGCCGGCTGGCGGAGCGGCGCCTCGTCCTTGAGGTCGCTCCCGCGGCGCGCGACTGGCTGGCCGAGGCCGGCTACGACCCCGCCTACGGCGCCCGGCCGCTGCGCCGGGTCCTGCAGCGGACCGTGGAAGACCCCCTGGCCCTCGCCCTGCTGGAAGGGAAGTTCGTCGACGGCGACCGCGTCACCGTCGACGTGGCGTCCGGCGGGGACGCCCTGGTGCTGGCGTAGACCGCAGGAGCTCCCGGGTGCCAGGTTCCGGCGGCACCCGGATCGCCACCCACCGGGAAGCCCCCGCCGCGGCGATCGGTCATACTGGCCGAGTGGAGAGCGGCCAGGTCCCGGGGCCCCAGCAGCAGCTGGCGTCCGACGCTGACCGGGAGGCGGCCGTGGCCCGGCTGGCGGATGCGGCGAGCGTCGGGGTGCTCACGCCGGACGAGCTCGACGAGCGCGTGGAGCGCGCCCTGTCTGCCCGGCGCCTGGGCGACCTGGCCAGGTTGCTCGCGGACCTGCCGCCTGAGCCCGGTGCCGGTCGCCGGGGGCGCCCGTGGTGGCGCCAGGCCGGGTTCGACTACCACGCCAGCGCCTACGTGCTGACCAACGCCATGCTGGTTGCGATCTGGGCGGCGACCGGCCACGGCCCGTTCTGGCCCCTGTACCCCATCGGGGGGTGGGCCATCGGTCTCGGGGTGCACGGTGTCGCCGCCTCCAGCGTGGCCTCGCGGCGAGCCCGCGGCGCCACGCGGCGACGGGCACCGGGCGACACCGCCGTCGCCCGGGGTGGCGCCGCCGGCCTGGCGCGCGGTACCGGGTCGCCCGGGCTCGACCGGTCCGGCCCCGGTGCCGGCGAGTTGCCGGGTGCGGCCGCCGGCAGGGCCCCGTCGGACCGTGGCCGAGGGCGGCGCCGGCAGCCCGGCATCGCCCTCGACCTGCGGCTCCCCGGTCTGTCGGGCGAGGTGCGCCTGCCGGGTGTGGGCGGCGAGGTGTCGCGGCCGGGTGCAAGCGGTGAGGTGCCGCGGCCGGGCCTCGCCGTCGGCCTGCGGCTCCCCGGTCTGTCCGGCGAGGTGCGCCTGCCCGGCGTCGGGAGCGGTCGGCGTCCCGCCGGTCGCGGTGGGACGCACCACGCCGGCTCCCCGGGCAGCCGCCAGCCGGCCGACGCCGGTGAACGGTCCGATGACGGGGAAGCATCTGGTGGCGGTGGTCGGCTTGGCGGCGGCGATCGGTCCGACGGTGGCGACCGAGCCGGGGCCGGCGCGCGTGCGGGGGGAGACGCGGGGCCGGCAAAGCCGACGGGGCAGGGCCGCACCCGGTACGTGGCGGTCCTGTTCGCGGACATCGTCGGGTCGACACCGCTGAACGAGGCGCTCGGGGACGACGCGTGGAACGCGGTGCGGGTCCGCACGATCGCCGCCATGCGCGCCTGCGTGCACGAGCACGGCGGCGTCGACGTGAGCACACAGGGCGACGGCCTGCTGGCTCGGTTCGACGCGCCGGCCGACGCGGTGCGGGCCGCCGTCGCCATGCAGCGGCGGGCCGGGCAGCCTCCGGCGGCGGACAACGGCCCAGGCCTGGCCGGGACATCGGTAGCGGGCGGCACGGGTGAGGCGACCGCTCCCGCCGTCGCGCCGAGCCTCCACATCGGCGCGCACGCCGGGCCGGTCATCGAGGACGGGACGGACCTCGTCGGCAACATGGTGAACGTGGCCGCCCGGGTCACCGCCCTGGCCGGTCCAGGCCAGATCCTGGTGACCGAGGCTCTGGCGGACCTCGTCGGGGGTGACGTCGTCTTCGACGACCTGGGGATGCACACCCTGAAGGGCGTGTCGCGCCCCCGCCACCTCCTCGCCGTCCGCTGGTAGCCTGCCGCACGGGGTGTCGCGGGGTTCGGACCGGGCCAGGGAGCAGCCCTCCAGCGCGCGGTGGGCCTGCTGCGCTCCTCGAGGATACGGCGGGAAGGCGGCGACGTGGTCACGTCGCCGGCGAGGTCGACACCGCTCCTGCGCCAGGCGGTTCGCTGGGGTGGTCGTACCAGGGCGGCGCGCCGGCCAAGCTGCCCTCGGGTGCACTCGGGCGAGACCTGATCGTCCGCGGCCTGCGCTGATGCCCGTCGGGTGGTCGTCGCCAGGACCTGCCACCACGACACCCCCAGGCTCCACTCCGGCTTTCAGCACCGCTCCGCCGTGCTCTTCGGGCGGTATGGCCATCTGCCCGGGCCAGTGGGGACGCGCAATGTGGCGATGCCCGCGACAGTGGCCGCGTCGCGGCCCCGAGTCCATCCCGCAACGACGGCGCTGACCGACACGACGGCGATCGGAGCCGGAAGCCAGTCGCCGACGCTCGCCGTGTCGCCGTCCCAGGTACCGCTCGGGTCGATCGGACCCGGTCAGCGCACGGCGGCCGCTGGCTGGCTGCGGCCGGCGTCGGGTTGTCGCGTTCTGCTGGCGACCGATCCGGCACGTCCCCTTCGCTGCCGGTGAGCGGTGTCGGGACCGGGCCGGATCGAGCACCATCGGCGCCTCGCCGGGGCGGATGTACACTCTGGCGTAATCCGGAGCTGCTGACGGAGGAACGCGCGTGCCCGCAACCGTGGTCGTCGGGACCCAATGGGGCGACGAAGGCAAGGGCAAGCTCACCGACCTGCTCGCCGGGTCGATGGACATGGTCGTCCGCTACCAGGGCGGCCACAATGCCGGCCACACGGTCGTCGTCGACGGTGAGTCGTTCGCCCTTCAACTCGTGCCCAGCGGGGTTCTGTACCCCCACATCACGCCGGTGATCGGCAACGGCGTCGTCGTCGACCCGGGCGTGCTCCTCGCCGAGCTCGACGTGCTGTCCGCCAAGGGCGTGGACGTCAGCCGAATGCTGGTGAGCGGGAACGCCCACCTGATCATGCCCTATCACCAGGAGCTCGACCGGGTGACCGAGCGGTTCCTGGGAAAGAACTCCCTGGGCACCACCCGACGGGGCATCGGCCCCGCCTATGCCGACAAGGCGACCCGGGTGGGCCTGCGGGTCCAGGACCTCTCCGACGCCAAGATCTTTCGCCAGAAGCTCGAGGTCGCCCTGAAGGAGAAGAACGGCGTCCTGGCCAAGGTGTACAACCGGCTGCCGCTGAGCGCCGACGAGATCTGCGATCGCTACCTCGGCGAGTACGCGCCGCGTCTGGCCCCCATGGTCGGTGACGCGGTGACGGCCGTCCACCAGGCGCTCGAGTCCGGGCGCAACGTCCTGCTCGAAGGCGCCCAGGCCACATTCTTGGACGTGGACCACGGCACCTACCCGTTCGTCACCTCGTCGAACCCGACCGCCGGTGGCGCCTGCACCGGCACCGGGGTGGGGCCCCGTGCCATCGGTGACGTGATCGGCATCGCCAAGGCGTACGTCACCCGGGTCGGTGCGGGCCCGTTCCCCACCGAGTGCCTCGACGACATCGGCGACCTGCTGGTCGAGCGGGGGCACGAGTTCGGCACCAACACGGGCCGCCGCCGCCGCTGCGGCTGGTTCGATGCCGTCATGCTGCGCCAGGCGGTCCGTCTCAACTCCCTGTCCGAGGTGGCCCTCACCAAGCTCGACGTCCTCGACGCGTTCGACACCGTCCGGGTCTGCGTCGCCTACGAGGCCGGTGGCGAGCGCTTGGAGCACCCGCTGTTCCATCAGTCGGCGTTGCACCAGGCCACCCCCGTCTACGAGGAGCTGCCCGGGTGGAAGACCGACTTGACGGCGGTCACCGACGTCGCTGAGATGCCCCCGGCTGCTTGCAGCTACATCGAATTCCTGGCCGACCAGATCGGCGTGCCGATCCGGCTGGTGGGCGTCGGCCCCGGTCGGGAGCAGTTCGTCCGGTTCGCGGCGTGAGCGCCCGACCTGTCCTGATCCCCCGGACCTCGGCGCCTGGCCTGCAGCTACCGGCTGCTGCTCTGCGGTCTCTGGCAGTCGTGCTCGTGCCGGCGGGGGTGCCGGGGCACGGAGCGATCGCGGCTTCTGGCCAGATGGCTGCTGCTGGATCGACGGCGACGCCGCTGGTCGGTGCGCCCCGATGAGGGTCTGTGTGGTCGGTGGCGGGGGACGCGAGCATGCCCTGGCCCTCGCCTTGGCCCGCACTGCCGAGGTGGTCGTGTGCCGATCGGGCTCGGGGCTCCGGCCGGGATCCGGCTCTGCGGCGCATTTGGAGCCCGGGTCGGACACCGCGTTCGGTTCGGCCGCGGCGGGGGCGGGGACGGCGGCGCCCACGGGCCCCGTTCGCACCGGCCGCGAGGGCGCCATCCTGGCTGTCGAGTCCCCGCTGGCAGGGGTGGTGCCCGGCGGCCACCGAGTGATCGTCACCGATGCCCCGCCTGAGGAGGTCGACGCCGGGCTGGTGATCATCGGGCCGGAGCAGCCGCTCGTCGACGGACTGGCCGACCGGCTTCGGGCGTGGGGTCGGCTGGTGTTCGGACCGGGAGCGGACGGGGCCCAATTGGAGGGGTCCAAGGCGTTCATGAAGCACCTGCTGTCGGACGCCGGTGTCCCCACTGCCCGCTTCGGCGTGTTCGACGAGGTGGCCGAGGCCGTCGCGTTCCTGCGCGAGCTGGACGGTCCATGGGTGGTGAAGACCGACGGTCTGGCTGCCGGCAAGGGCGTGCTCGTGACCGAGGACCGCGACGAGGCCGAGGCCGACGTCAGGGCCAAGCTGTCGGGAGCGGCCTTCGGCGATGCCGGGCGCACCGTGGTGATCGAGGAGGGGCTGGTCGGTCGCGAATGCTCGCTGCTCGTCGTGACCGATGGCACCCGGGTTGTTCCTCTGCCCGTGGCGCGTGACGCCAAGCGGATCGGCGACGGCGACACGGGCCCGAACACCGGCGGCATGGGAGCGTTCTCGCCGGTGCCCGACGTCGACGACCGGCTGGTCGACCGGGTCCTCGACGAGGCCGTCGAGCCGACCTTGGCCGCCCTGCGCCGCCGCGGTATCGACTACCGGGGCGTGCTCTATGCCGGGCTGATGCTGACGGCGGACGGTCCCCGGATGCTCGAGTACAACGTGCGCTTCGGCGATCCCGAGACCCAGGTGGTGCTGCCCCGGGTGGATGACGACCTCGCCGGTCTGTTGGCCGAGGCCGCCGCCGGCCGCCTGCGCTCCGAGCCGGCGGTGTCACCGGACGCGGCGGTGTGTGTGGTGCTCGCCGCGGGGAACTACCCCGGTGCGCCGCGCACCGGCGACGTGATCGAGGGGATCGACGCCGTGGCGGCGCTGCCGGGCGTCACCGTCGTCCATGCCGGCACGGTGCTCGACCCCGAGGGTGCGGTGCGCACTGCCGGCGGCCGGGTGCTCGGCGTCGTCGGACGTGGCGCCGACCTGGCCGACGCACGGCGCCGCGCCTACGGCGCCTGCGAGCGCCTGGACTGGCCCGGCATGCAGTACCGCCATGACATCGCCGCTGCTGCTGTCGCCGGCCTTGATGGCTCCAGTGGCGGCAGCGGCCGAGGTGGCGGTGGCCGAGGTGGCGGTGGCGGCGGTGGCGGTGGCGGTAGGTCAGACGCCGGCGCCGATGTCGCTTCGGGGCTCGATCCCGGTTCACGACGGAGGGGAGCACGATGATCCCGAGGTACAGCCTGCCGGAGATGGCGGTCCTGTTCACCGACGAAGCCCGCATGGGGCTGTGGCTCGAGGTGGAGCTGCTGGCCGTCGAGGCATGGGCGAACCTCGGCGTGGTGCCGGCCGAGGCGGCGGCGGCCTGCCGCAGCCGTGCCCCGAAGGTCACCGCCGAGCTGGTCGCCGCCGTCGACGAGCGTGAGCGGGTCACCGACCACGACGTGGCCGCCTTTGTCGACGTTGTGCAGGACGCCATCGGCCAGCCCGAGGGGTCGTGGGTGCACTACGGGCTCACGTCGTCCGACGTCGTCGACACCGCCTTGTGCGCCACCCTCACCCGCGCTGCCGACCTGCTCGTCGAGGCGGCTGACGGGCTGGTGGCGGTGCTGAAGGCGCGCGCCACAGAGCACATCGGCACGGTCATGGCCGGCCGGACCCACGGCATGCAGGCCGAGCCCACCACCTTCGGCGCCAAGCTCGCCTTGTGGTGCCTGCAGGTCGACCGCGATCGCCAGCGCCTGCAGCGGGCCCGCCAGCAGGTGGCGGTGGGCAAGCTGTCGGGTGCGGTCGGCACCTACGCCAACATCGACCCGGCTGTCGAGGCCCACGTGTGCGGCGCGCTCGGCCTCACCCCGGTCCCTGCCACCCAGGTGGTGGCCCGGGACCGCCACGCCGAGCTGCTCTGGGCGTGCGCGTCGGCCGGAGCCACCGTCGAGACCATCGCCACCGAGATCCGCCACCTGGCCCGCACCGAGGTCGGCGAAGCGGAAGAGCCCTTCGGCCGCGGACAAAAGGGCAGCTCGGCCATGCCCCACAAGCGGAACCCCATCTTGTCGGAGCGGCTGTGTGGCCTGGCGCGGCTGCTGCGCGGCTACCTGGGTGCGGGCTTGGAGGACGTCGCCCTGTGGCACGAGCGCGACATCTCACACAGCTCGGTGGAGCGCGTGGCGCTCCCCGACGCCCTGCTGCTCACCTACTACATGCTGCGGCGCTGCACCGGTCTTGTCGACGGGCTGGTGGTCCACGCGGACCGGATGCGGGCCAACCTGCTCGAGGCCTCGTTCGGGCTGGTCTTCAGCCAACCGGTGCTGCTGGGGCTGGTGGCCGGTGGCCTCAGCCGGGATGCGGCCTACCGCATCGTCCAGCGCGACGCCCGGGTCGCGTGGGAGGAGCGCCGGCCCCTGCGCCAGGTCCTGCAGGAGGATCCGGAGGTCACCGTGGCACCCGAGGCGCTCGACGAGGCGTTCGACGTGTCCCGCTCCGTGCGCCACGTCCACCGGTTCCTCGACGCGCTGCAGGCGGTGCCGTGACAGTGCCAAGACGGCGCGTCACCCAACCGGCCCCGGCAGTGGGCTGTGCGGGTGTGGCCGCGGGCCGCGGCGTGGTTTCGGCAGTGGGCTGTGCCGGTGTGCCCGCGGGCCGCGTACGCTCGGTGCCGGGTCGCGTGCCTGCCGTGCCGCACCGCGACCCTTCCGCCCGGTTCGGCAAGGAGGTCCCATGGCACTGCGGCTGATCAGCTCCGGCAAGGTCCGCGAGCTCTACGACGTGGGCGACGGCCTGCTGCTCATGGTCGCGTCCGACCGCATCTCGGCCTTCGACGTGGTGCTGGCGGAACCCATCCCCGACAAGGGTCGGGTTCTCACCGCCATGACGGTCCACTGGGCCGACACGCTGGCCGACCTGGCGCCGAGCCACCTGGTGACCGCCGATCCGGCTGGCCTGCCCCAGGACGTCGACGCGCTGGCGGGCCAGGAGGGAGCCGCCCCGATCGCCGGCCGGGCGATGCTGGTCCGCCGGGCGGACATGCTGCCCATCGAGTGCATCGTGCGCGGCTACCTGGCCGGGTCCGGCTACAAGGAGTACGAGCAGTCCCAGACGGTGCACGGCATGCCGCTGCCGGCGGGCCTCCGCCAGGCCGATCGGCTGCCCGAGCCGCTGTTCACCCCGTCGACCAAGGCCACCGAGGGCCACGACGTCAACATCTCCTTCGACGAGGCCGCGGACATCGTGGGCAAGGAGACCGCCGGTGCGGCGCGCGACATGTGTGTCGAGGCCTACCGGCGGGCCGCGGCCGCGGCGGAGCGCCAGGGCATCATCGTGGCGGACACCAAGTTTGAGCTGGGGTTCATCGATGGCCAGCTGGCTCTCTGCGACGAGCTGCTCACGCCGGACTCGTCGCGGTTCTGGCCGGCGGACGCCTGGGAGCCGGGCACGAACCCCCCGTCGTACGACAAGCAGCCGGTGCGCGACTGGCTCGAGGGCAGCGGATGGGACAAGCAGCCGCCGCCGCCGGCGCTGCCCGGCGACGTGGTCGTCGCCACTGCCCAGCGCTACCGGGCGGCGTACGAGCAGATCTGCGGCCGGCGCCTGGACGACTGGTACGGTGCCTGACGTGGGTCGGTACGAGGTCCTGGTGGAGGTGCGCTTGCGGCCGGGGATCGCCGATCCCCAGGGAGCGACGGTGGAGCGAGCGCTGCCGGCGCTGGGGTTCGACGCCGTCCACCGCGTCCGCGTCGGCAAGGCCATCCGCTTCGAGGTCGACGCCGCCGACGAGCGGGCAGCCCGGAGCGTGACGGCCGATCTCGCCGGCCGGCTGCTCTCCAACCCGGTCATCGAGGACACCGAGGTCCTCGTGTGCCGTCCGGTGGACGGCGCGACGGTCGCATCGGGGGCCGTGGCCGGAGCACACGATGTGCACACCGAGGCGGGCTCGGGCGGAAGGCCATGACGGCCACCGTCGGGGTGGTGGTGTTCCCCGGCACCAACTGCGACCACGACACGCTGGTCGCGCTCGAGCGTGCCGGGGCTCGGGCCGAGCCCCTGTGGCACGGCACACCATCGGTCGGCCATGTGGACGCCGTCCTCCTCCCCGGCGGCTTCGCCCACGGCGACTACCTGCGACCGGGTGCCATCGCTCGGTTCTCACCCGTGATGGCGGCGGTGGCCGACTTTGCCGCGGCCGGCGGCCCGGTCGTCGGGATCTGCAACGGCTTCCAGGTGCTGACCGAGGCCGGTCTGCTCCCCGGAGCGCTGCAGAAGAACCGGTCGTTGCGGTTCGTCTGCCAGCCGGCGGACGTGCGGGTGGCCAGTGATCGCAGCGTCCTGACCGCCGGGGTCGAGGTCGGCCGAGTGCTGCGCATCCCAGTCGCCCATTTCGTCGGCAACTACATCTGCGACGAGCGCACCCTGGCCGAGCTGCACGCCGAGGGGCGGGTCGTGCTCCGCTACGCGGAGAACCCGAACGGCTCGATCGACGACATCGCCGGCATCTGCAATGCGGCAGGCAACGTCGTCGGGCTCATGCCGCACCCCGAGCGAGCCAGCGACCCGCTGTTGGGGTCGACCGACGGCCTGGTGCTGCTCAGGGCCCTGGTAGACGCGGTCGGCGGGGCCGCGGGTGTGCCGAGCGGCCCCTTCGACGTCGTCAACGACCGCGCCCGGACCGCGTGATCCCGGCCTTATCGAGAACCTGAGGGCTCACGCCGGCGGACCGCCAGGCCGCGTAGCCGATCCCCTTGCGCTCGCTGTAGGAGCGGGCGACCTTGACGAACGCCCGCTCCAGGGCTGTCAGATCGGTAGCGGGCTCCACCTCGGCCAGCTCGGCCTGCAGGTCGGCCTGCTCCTGGACCAGGTGCAGGCGGGTGAGTGAATCGGCCTCCGGAAGCCGCTCCGCGATGACCTCCAGTCGCCGCTCGATGGACTCCGGCGTCCGCCGCCGCCCCCGGCGCGGGCGCTGCTGCTCCAGCGCGTCGAGATAGCGGCGCACGGCACGTCCCTCCTCGCGGCCACGGGCCAGCGCAGCCTTGTGCTGGTCCGACATGGGTGTGCGACCTTTTGATTTCGTAGACGCGGGCATCCACCAAGTATGACGTGCCGGTTATGCAGGCACAACTCAATCCGACTGAGAGTGTTTGGCACTCGGCGACCTGAGATATTCATCTCAAGCGTTGATCGCCGCGTGCGAGTGCTTTTGCGAGCTCGCTACACGCTTGCTTTTGGCTCGCCAAGTCACGAGAACGCCGCCAGAGCCGGCCACGCGCCGCAATGGAGCACCGGACCATTCGCGTTCGTCCTCGTCGCCCACTTGGCCGGTCCGACGTGTTTCTGCGGGCGGAGCCAGCGCCGATGGGGCTGGCCGTTGGACCGATCGTACGAGCCCGACGCGTCTGACCAGCGCTGATCGGCTACCAGTCGCTCGACGTGCTCGCCGGTGGACCTTGGGCAACCGGTAGCACCGGCATTGCCGGTGCCGTCATCCACCCGGGACAGGCAAGACGCATGGACTTCGCCAGTGGACAATGGGAACGTGATAGCGGTCATTGAGATTGGGGCGCGAGCGCGCGGTGTACCAGGTGTGGTCGTGGTGTCGCTGCGAGCGTGGCGGCAAAAGCCAGGGAGCATTGGACCGGAGCGGATCCCCGGCAAGCAGCGGTCGCCCCAGCCCATCGGGGCCCGTGAGCTCTCATGCAGTGGCGCCGGTCGGCGGGGCCGGCAGCGATAATTGCCTGTTGTCTGCGCCCGCGAGCGTGCCAACCGGCGTCTGCCCTATGAGGCGGGAGCCGACAAGGAGAGCTGACCCCCGGATCGGCGACGCCCGTGGTCCGGCGTCCGAGCACCCGGTGCCTGAGGACCCGCCGGCTTGGGGCGCGCCGGTTGTCGGCCGAGAGTGCGCTCGGCCTCGTCCGAGCACCCGCCGGCCTGGGGCGCGCTGCTCGTTCGCCGGGAGCCCGCCAGCCCTGGTCCGCTGGGGCGCTACCGTGGCGAACGATGGAGCCCGTACCGTCTGAGAACCCGGCTGGCGAGGCGCTGCACCGGGCCCTTGGGCTGACCGATGACGAGGCGGCGCAGATCACCGCCATCCTCGGTCGCCCTCCCACCCACGTCGAGCTGGCCATGTACGCCGTCATGTGGAGCGAGCACTGCTCCTACAAGTCGTCGCGGCTCCACTTGCGACGCCTGCCCACGGAGGCCCCCCAGGTGCTGGTGGGGCCCGGGGAGAACGCCGGTGTGGTCGACGTGGGTGACGGGATCGCCGTGGCCATCCGGATCGAGAGCCACAACCACCCCTCGGCTGTCGAGCCGTACCAAGGGGCGGCGACCGGCGTCGGCGGGATCCTCCGGGACATCTTCACCATGGGGGCGCGGCCGATCGCCCTCATGGACCCGTTGTTCTTCGGGGACCTGGACGATCCTCGGACGCGGTGGCTGGTGGAAGGCGTGGTCGCCGGGATCTCCGGCTACGGCAACTCGGTGGGCGTTCCGACGGTCGGTGGCGAGCTGACGTTCGCCCCGGGATATGCCCGGAACCCGCTGGTGAACGTGCTGTGCCTGGGGGTGCTGCCGGTCGATCGCCTCGTCCTCGGCCGGGCGTCGGGAGCGGGGAACCTCGCCGTCCTCCTCGGGTCGCTCACCGGGCGCGACGGGATCGGTGGGGTGAGCGTGCTGGCGTCGGCCGGGTTCGGCGCCGAGGCGGCCGACGACGCCAAGCGGCCCAGCGTGCAGGTGGGCGATCCCTTCGAGGAGAAGCGGCTGATCGAAGCGTGCCTGGAGCTGCTCGACCGCCACCTGGTGGTGGGGATCCAGGACCTGGGCGGGGCCGGACTGGCCTGCGCCACCTCGGAGACGGCAGCCCGCGGTGGCATGGGCATGGACGTCGACGTCCGAGCCGTGCCCCGGCGCGAGGACGGCATGGCGCCGTTCGAGGTGATGACGTCGGAGAGCCAGGAGCGGATGCTGGCCATCGTGGCGCCGGCGGACCTCGCTGCCGTCCAGGCGGTCTGCGAGCGATGGGAGGTGCGGGCTTCGGTCGTCGGCACCGTGACCGAGCCCGCTGGTGCCGCTGGTGCCGCTGGTGCGGTGGGCTCCGGGGAGGTCGTGACAGGTGCCACCACCATGTCAGCGCACCCGCCGGCGGGTCGGTTGCGCATCCTCGACGGCCCCGGCGGCGCGGTCCTCGCCGACGTGCCTGCCGCGTCGCTGTCGGACGACGCCCCCCTGTACCAGCGGCCGTTGGCGCCTCCGGCCGATCTGCAGCAGCGCCGGTCGGCAGACCCGGCCGCGCTGCCCGCGCCGTCGGACTGCACCAGTGACATGCTGGCGATGCTGCTCGACCCGGCGTGGGTGTTCCGCCAGTACGACCACGATCTGCTGCTCAACACGGTGGTGGGACCCGGGGGCGACGCGGTGGTGCTGCGCCTCGCTGCGCCGGGCCTGCCGCCCTCGGGCAAGGGCCTGGCCCTGTCGACCGACAGCAACCCGCGGTGGTGCTCGGTCGACCCCCGGCTGGGGACGGAGCTGCTGGTGGCCGAGTCCGCCCTCAACGTGGCCTGCGGCGGCGCACACCCGGTCGCTCTGGTGAACTGCTTGAACTTCGGCAACCCCGAGCACCCCGAGGTGATGTGGCAGCTGTCGGAGGCCGTGGACGGCATGGCTTCGGCCTGCCGAGCCCTCGGCATCCCCGTGGTGGGTGGCAACGTCAGCCTCTACAACGAGTCCGGCGGTGCCGATATCGACCCGACTCCGGTTGTGGCCGTGCTCGGCGTGGTGGAGCGGCTCGAGCGGGTCCCGCCCAGCGTCGCGCTCGCGGACGGGGGGACCATCGTGGCCCTCGGTCCCCGGACCACCGGGCTGGCCGGCTCGCGCTGGGCGGTGGAGCGCCGTGGTCACCGCGGCGGGGCTCTGACCCCATGGGACGCCGAGGAGCACGCCCGCCTGCTCGGGCTGGTGGCTGACCTGGTCGGCCGGGACGGCCTGCTGCAAGGCGTGCACGACGTGGCCGACGGCGGCATCGCCGTCGCCCTGGCCGAGTGTGCGCTGCGCAGCGGGGTGGGTGCTCGGGTGGGGGGGATCGACGGCCACGGGGAGCTGTTCTCGGAGGCGGCTGGCCGGGTGCTCGTCTGCACCGCCGATCCTGCCGCGGTCGAAGCTGCAGCGGCCGGCGCCGGGATCGGGGCGCGGGTCCTGGGCCGGGCGGGAGGTGACCGGATCGTGGTCGACGGCCTGGTCGACGTGACGCTGGCGGAGGCTGCTGCCGCGTGGCGCGGGGCGCTTGCCGATCACCTCGACCCGTCGAGGGACCCGGCGACGTCCTGAGCGTCCCGGAGATCTCGCTCCATGCGTGCAGGGGCACGTCCGCCGGGGTCGAGAGCAGCTCCAGCGCTGCCAGGCCGGCACGACCAGCCGATCCGGCACGCACATGCGGTCGGGTGTGGTCGTGGCGAGGTGAGCCTGACCGGGCGGGGCCGGAACGGCTCAGGCGGTCTGGCGGTCTGGCGGTCTGGCGGTCTCGCGGGCCGGAACGGCTCAGGCGGTCTCGCGGTCTGGCGGTCTGGCGGTCTGGCGGGCCGGAACGGCTCAGGCGGTCTCGCGGTCTGGCGGTCTCGCGGGCCGGAACGGCTCAGGCGGTCTCGCGGCCTGGCGGGCCGGAACGGTTCTGGCGGTCTGGAACGGTTCAGGCGGCTCGGCGGGCGGCCAGCGCGTCCAAGCGGTCGTCGGGGACGTCGAGGTCGCCGGTGCCGGTGCCGACGGACAGGTCCGGCTTGAACGCGCCGTGGAAGTCCGATCCGCCGGTGGCCACCAGGTCGAAGCGTCGGGCAAGGCGCCCCAGCGCCCGGCGCTCGTCGGGCCGGTAGCGGCCGTATACGGCCTCGATCCCGGCGAAGCCCGCCGCTGCGAGCTCGCCGACGTAGCGTTCCAGCGCTGCGGGGGCCAGGCCGAGGCTCAACGGGTGGGCCAGCACGGTCACGCCCCCCGATGCCTGGGCCAGCACTGCCGCATCGGCCGGATGGAGCCGCGCCTTGGGCACGAACCCGGGCCGGCCCGGTACCAGCCAGCGGTCGAAGGCGTCCTGGGCGTCCTCGGCAGCGCCGACGGCGACCAGCACGGCGGCAATGTGGGGGCGGCCCACGCCCTCGGCGGTGCCGGCCCGGGCCACGACGGCGTCCCAGGTCACGGGCAGTCCCGCCGCTTGCAGGCGTTCGATCATGGCGCCGTTGCGCCGAGCCCGGTCACCGCGCAGGACCACCAGCTCGTCGTGCAGCGGCCCGTCTTCGGCTTCGGCGAAGTAGACCAGCACGTGGGCGGCTCTTGCCGGGCCACCGCCGGTGGGCGGGGGGCCGAGGCACGACAGCTCGCATCCGGGCACGAGCACCGTCCCGCTGGCGCTCGCCGCGGCGGACGCCTCGGGCAAGCCCGCCATGGTGTCGTGGTCGGTGAGCGCCACCGCCAGGCACCCGGCGGCAGCTGCCAGCTCGACCACCCGGGCTGGGCTCTCGGATCCGTCGGACTCCGTGGAGTGCGTGTGGAGGTCGATCACCTCGCGCACGGTAGTCGAGACGGCACGGGGATCGGCCGGACCGGGTAGGATCATCTCCCGGGGCAGCCCATGCGTCGACGACCCTCGGGTCACCGACCGGCACGGTGAGGTACCGGCACAGTGAGGGCGGTGAGAACGCAGTGAGAGAAGCGTGCGGCGTCTTCGGCGTAGTTGCGCCGGGTAAGGACGTTGCCCAGCTCACCTACGACGGGCTGTACGCCCTGCAGCATCGCGGGCAGGAGTCCGCCGGCATGGCGGTGAGCGACGGCCAGTCCATCACCGTGGTGAAGGACATGGGGCTCGTCACCACCGTCTTCGACGAACGGACCATCGCCTGCCTGCCGGGTGTCCTGGCCATCGGCCACACCCGTTACTCGACGACCGGCGCGTCCGAGTGGCGCAACGCCCAACCGGTGTTCCGGGGCGTGGGCTCGGCCGGCTTCGCGCTCGGCCACAACGGCAACCTGACCAACACCGCAGACCTGGCCGAGGAGGCCGGCATGCTGCCCGGCGTGGTCGCCTCCGACAGCGACCTCATGACCGAGCTGTTGGCCGTCGCGCTGGCCGACGCCGGTCCCGGCACCACCGGCCCGCTCGGCGGTGGCCCGCTCGAGGCGGCGCTGCGGGCCGTGCTGCCCTCCCTGCGGGGTGCGTTCTCCCTCGTGCTGATGGACGAGCACCGGGTGTTCGGGGTGCGAGACCCGCACGGTCTGCGACCGCTGTGCCTGGGTCGGTTCGGGCCGGCCGAGGCGCCTGAGGGATGGGCGCTCGCCTCGGAGAGCCCGGCGCTCGACATCGTGGGTGCGACCTTCGTGCGTGACATCGCCCCCGGGGAGCTGGTTGTCATCGACGCAGATGGTCCCCGTTCCGCCGTGCTGTGGCCCGACGGTGAGGTCGAGCCGCATCTGTGCATTTTTGAGTTCGTCTACTTCGCCCGCCCCGATACCCGCCTGTACGGCCACGAGGTGCACGGGGCGAGGCGGCGGATGGGTGAGCTGCTGGCGACCCAGCGCCCGGTCGAGGCCGACATGGTCATGGGTGTCCCCGAGTCGGGCGTCCCGGCTGCGGAGGGGTATGCCAGGCGCAGCGGCATCCCCTATGGGCAAGGCCTGGTGAAGAACCGCTACATCGGCCGGACGTTCATCACCCCGGGGCAGAAGGCCCGGGCTGACGGGGTACGGCGCAAGCTGAACCCGCTGCGCGAGAACATCGCCGGCAAGCGCATCGTGGTGGTCGACGACTCCCTGGTCCGGGGGACGACCCAACGGGCGGTGGTGGCCATGCTGCGCGACGCCGGCGCCGCCGCGGTGCACCTGCGGGTCTCGTCGCCCCCGCTCATGTGGCCCTGCTTCTACGGCATTGACATCCCCGACCAGCAGCAGCTGGTCGCAGCGGGTCGCAGCACCGACGAGATCGCCGCCTACCTCGGGGTCGACTCGCTCGAGTACCTCACCCTGGAGCACCTGGTGGAGGCCATCGATGCCCCGGGTGCGGGGTTCTGCAGCGCATGTTTGACCGGTACCTACCCCGTGCCCGTGCCCGTGCCCGTGCCCGTGCCCGTGCCCGTGGCGGTACGGACGAGCACGGACCGGACGGTCTCAGCCTCGAGCCCGGTCGGCGCCTGACGTGCCTGACAAGTCCGAGGTGCCCGGGGCGGGGAGCCCCGGCATCGCTCCCGTCACCCCCGGCTCTGGTCCGGCCGCGCCCAGCACCGATCTGGCAGCTCCTGGCTCCGGTTCGGGGACGTCCAGCCCTGGTCCGGCCACGACGGGCTCCGGTCCGCCAGCCCCGGGCTCCGGTCCGCCAGCCCCGGGATCCGGTCCGCCAGCCCCGGGATCCGGTCCGCCAGCCCCGGGATCCGGTCCGCCAGCCCCGGGCTCCGGTCCGCCAGCCCCGGGCTCCGGTCCGCCAGCCCCGGGCTCCGGTCCGGCAGTGCCAGGCGTGTCGTACCGCGATGCGGGGGTCGACATCGCCGCGGGCGAGGCGGCCGTCGACCGGATCCGCCACCTGGCCGCGGCCACCGCCCGGCCCGAGGTGCTGGGCGGCATCGGCGGGTTCGGCGGGTGCTTCGCCCTCCCCCCTGGTCGCTACCGCCAGCCGGTGCTCGTCGCGGGGACCGACGGGGTCGGCACCAAGATGCAGGTGGCCCGGGTCGCCGGCCGGTTCGGCACCATCGGGATCGACTTGGTGGCAATGTGCGTGGACGACCTCGTCTGTGTCGGGGCGGAGCCGCTGTTCCTGCTCGACTACCTGGCGGTCGGCCGGCTCGATCCCGACCAGGTCGAGCAGGTGGTGGGCGGTATCGCCGACGGCTGTCAGCAGGCGGGCTGCGCGCTGCTGGGGGGCGAGATGGCCGAGCACCCCGGCGTGCTCGCGGACGGCGACGTCGACGTCGCCGGGTTCGCCGTCGGTGTGGTGGAGGCCGACGAGCGGCTCGGCCCCGAGCGGGTCCGGGCTGGCGACGTGCTGGTCGGGCTGGCCTCTCCGGGTTTGCGGTCCAACGGCTACAGCCTGGCCCGCCGGGTGCTGCTCGGCCCGGACGACCGCCCTGCCGGCGAGGTGGCCGCCGCGCTCGCCGCGCCAGCCTGGGAGGGTGCGCCGCGATCGCTGGCCGAGGAGCTGCTGCTGCCATCGGTGATCTACGCCCCGGCGGTGCTGGCCGTCCTGCGCCAGCTCGGCACCGGGCCGCTCCGGGTGGCTGCTCATGTCACCGGGGGCGGCATCGCCGGCAACCTCGTGCGGGTCATCGGACCTGCCGTGAATGCCGTCGTCGACGCCGGCACGTGGACGGTTCCCCGCATCTTCGAGGAGATCCGCAGACGGGGGCCGGTCGACGACGCCGAGCTGGCGGCTGTGTTCAACCTCGGTCTCGGTATGGTCCTGGTCCTGGCCCCGGACGCGGTCGACAGCGCCATCGGTGTGCTGGCCGATGCGGGGCACGACGCGGTCGTCGTCGGCCGGGTGGAGCCGGGCCGCGGGCAGGTGCACCTGCGGGGGCAGTGGCCGTGGTCGGCGTGAGCGGCGGGGACCCCGGGCGTGCGGCGCTGGTCGAGCACCTGCGGGCGCACGCGGTTCGCACCGGCGACTTCGTCCTCAAGTCCGGGCGACGGTCCACCTGGTTCATCGACGCCAAGCAGACGGTGTGCCGGCCGGGTGGGATGCTGCTGGTCGCGGAGGCCATGCTGCAGGTGGTGCCGGCCGACGCCACCGCCATCGGCGGGCTGACCATGGGCGCGGATCCCGTCGCCTTCGTCACTGCCGGCGTAGCCGCGGCGCGAGGTCATGCGCTCAAGGCGTTCAGCGTCCGCAAGGAGACCAAAGACCATGGTGGCGGCGGCGACATCGCCGGCGCGCTCGACCCCGGGGACCGGGTGGTCGTGACCGAGGACGCCGTCACGCGGGGCACCTCGCTGCTGCAGGCAGTGGCCGCGGTCCGGCGTGCCGGTGCCGTCCCGGTGCTGGCTGCCGCCGTCGTCGACCGTGGCGGGACGGCGGCAGCGCTGCTCGCGGCCGAAGGCGTCCCATTCGTGGCGCTCGTCGGTGCCCCCGACCTCGGGTTCGACTACGACGAGCGCTGACGACACCCATCGGCCGGGTGTGCCGCGGCTGCCGGATCGCGCTCCACTGGTGGTCGGGACCGGCGTCGATCCGGTGACCTCGCGCTTTTCAGGGGCACGGAGGGGGTGTTCGGGGCGTTACTCGCGGCCTCGATGGACCGACGAATGTCCTGGTCAACGGCAAGAAATGCACCTACCGGCAGTGACCGTCACTAACGCTGATTCGCACCAATTCTCGATCCGTTAGGGCACGTGGAGGGCACGGAGGTCAGGCCGAGTCCCGGCGTCCGGCGCCGTCGCGGCAGACGGTCTCCTCGGCCCACGCAGCGAGGGGTCGGTTCGGCGCGGATGCTGTTCATCCTGGATCTCGAGGGTCCCGGTCCGTCGGGAGTGATTGCGATTCTTGCGATTCTAGGTACACTGAAACGGATACAGGGGAGGTAGCTGATGGCTGCAATTCGAGAGGAAACGGTGTTCCCACCGGGGGACGCCGAGGCGCTCGCCTCGTTGGCCGCGCTCCTCAAGTCGGGCGATGAGCCGCTGCGGCTCGTGGCCGCCGACGGCGACGAGGCACTCCTTCCGGACGAATTGCGGCGGGTCCTCACGACGGTCGTCTCGTCGATGCACCGCGGACAGGCCGTGACGCTGGCCCCACTGGCCATGCGGCTCACGACGCAGCAGGCGGCCGATCTGCTTGGCGTCAGCAGGCCGACGCTCATCAAGCTGCTGGAGGATGGCCGGATCCCCTACGAAACCCCGAACCGCCACCGCAGGATCCGACTCGTCGACCTGCTCACGTTCCAGCAGACCAGGCAAACCGAACGTCGGCAGGCCCTGTCCGAGCTGACCGGCGACGCCCAGGACCTCGGGGTCTACGAAGGGACTGCCGAGGACTACGAGGCCGCCCTCGCCGAAGCCAGGCAGAAGCTCGCGTAAGCGGGGGGTCTTCCGTGTACTCCGCGCTCCTCGACGCCTGTGTGCTGGTGCCGAACGCCCTGTGCGACACGCTCCTCAGGCTCGCCGAGCGCGGCTTCTACCGGCCGTTGTGGTCAGCGCGCATCCTTGACGAGACGAGCTGGGCCGTCCGGAAGGTGCATCCGGACATCCCGGACGACCGGATCCGGCGCAGGATCGACCTCATGAACGTCACCTTCGAGGACGCGCTCGTCGAGGGGTGGGAACCGGTCTGCGCCGGTCTCGATCTCCCTGACGACGACGATCGTCACGTGCTGGCTGCAGCGATCCGAGGCGGTGCCCAGGTGATCGTCACGTTCAACGTGAAGGACTTTCCCGGGGAACGCTTGGAGCCCACCGGGGTGGCAGTCGCCCACCCTGACGACTTCCTTCTGGACCAGCTC
>JAKAYQ010000197.1 GCA_021826725.1 Actinomycetes bacterium | reverse complement strand
GAGGCGGTGGTCGCCGCCCAGGAGGAGGAGCGGCGTCGCCTGGCCCAGGACCTGCACGACGGGCCACTGCAGACGTTGGTGCACGTGGCTCGCCAGGTGGAAGGCGCCGACAAGGGTGTGGGCAGCCAGAGCGAGGTCCATGCCACCGTGCTCGAGCTGGTCGACGAGCTGCGGCGGATCGCCCGCGGCCTGCGCCCGTCGGTGTTGGACGACCTCGGCCTGGTGGCCGCCGTGCAACGGCTGCTCGGTGACGTGGAGGAGCGCAGTGCCGTCACAGCGACCCTCGGGACGACCGGCACGGAACGGCGGCTCACCGCGCCGGTGGAGCTGGCACTGTTCCGAGTTGCCCAGGAGGCCGTTTCCAACGCCGAGCGTCACGCCGAGCCGACGCACATCGCGGTGGGCATCAGCTTCGAAACCTCCGAGGTCCGGCTCCTCGTCTCCGACGACGGACGGGGGTTCGACCCGGCACGGGCAGAGGCGGAGCGCCGCCCCGGTGCCCTCGGGCTGAGCGGCATGCGGGAGCGCCTGCTGCTGACCGGCGGGCGCCTGGTGGTCCATGCCGCGCCCGGGCAGGGGACGACGGTGGAGGCCGTCGTTCCGGCGCTGCCGCCGTAGGCTGTCGTGCCGGCGCTGCGGCCATCGGGGAGAACGCATGTCGCGCTCCCCCCCGTTGCGCAACCAGGTGGAACCACCTGGCCCGTCCAGGTGGATTGGACGCTGTGGCGGGGGCGTCACGTGCCGATGTCTCTAGGGTGACAGATCGGTGGCGTCCGGGGGCAGCCCCGGGGCGAGCAACGGACCACGAGCTCGGCTTCTCCCTGATCGAGGTGCTCATCGCCCTGTCGGTGCTGATGGTGGTGCTCCTGCCGGCGGCCGACCTCCTGATCGGCACCGGCAGCGTGATCAGCGGCAGCGAGTTCCGTGGGACGGCACAGGAGCTGGCCAGCTCGGACATCGCCCAGCTCCAGGCCATCGCCTCCAGTCCGGGTGGCTCGGTGGTGACCCCGCCGTTCACCACCGTCAACATGGGTGCCAACTTCCCGCTCCCGATCAACGTCCCGGCAGGAACGTCCGCACCCTCATGGCCGGTCATCGCCAGCCCGCCGACCAGCACTGTCCAGAACGAGGACTACGCGCAGTACATCGTGGGCGACTGGTGCGGCATCGCCAGTGCCACGGCGAGCTCCTGGGCGCCGTCCAACAGCGGCGGACCCGTGGTGTTCGTGGTGGCGGTCAAAGTCGTCTGGGGCCCGAGCCCGAGCACGGCAGCGCCCACCGGGTCGAGCGTGGTGGCGTACGGGGCCCTTCCCGACGAGAGCGGGTGGTCGAATGTTCCGACCGCCACGAGCGGAGCGGGTGGCAGCACGTCGCTGTGCCCGACGGGCCTGTCGTGACGGCACGATGGCCGGCGCCGTCGGCACGGGCGCTGTCGGCACGGGCGCGGTGGCGTGTCGCCACCCCCGGCACCGCCCGCCACGCTGCGTGGACCGCGGTAGGGCGTCGCGTCGTCGGCGCGGTCCTGCGGGCGGGGCCAGGATCCGAAGACGGTCCCGAGGCAGGCACCACCCTGGTCGAGCTCATGATCTCGAGCGTCATCCTCCTCGTCGTGCTGGCCATGACGACCGTCATCGTCACGGTCGTCAGCCGCCAGTCGGCAACCCAGCTCAACCAGGGACGCGCCACCGAGGTGGCGCAGGTCGCTCTCGGCGGCGTCGACCAGTTCCTGCAGGGGGCGGTCAGCCCTCTCGCCGCGTACCAGGCACAGAAGGGCGATGCGGCCAACGGCACCTACCCGTCGTCGGCCGCCGGCCTGTGCTGGGACGAGACCTATCCAGGTCCCACTCCCCAGAGCCCGTTGATCGCGAACCAGAACGCCACCGGGACGGCCACGGTCGTCTACGCCGGGAGCACGGCGAAGGCGGTCGACCCGTCGACCTTGTCGATCATCTACGCCCACGATTTCGACATCGAGCTGTGCAGCTACCCGCCCAACGACACCACACCCGATGTCTACGAGATCTACCTCGATCCGAGCACCTGCACCAGTCCCACCTACGGGTTCTGCACGGTCGACGTGGTCAAGTACACCCCCACCTCGACAGGAGCGTGCAGCTCGTGGGCCAACCTGTACCACCAGCCGACCAGTGGCTGCGCCACCGTGGTCGACCGGGTGGCCAACGTCTGGTGCGACGCCGGTTGCCAGGCGGCGGTCACCCAGGCGACGGGGCAGACGACCTATGACTCGTGCTGGAGCTACCTACCCGGTAGCCAGGTGGTCCCGCCACAGTGCGCCGGCATCTCAAGCGCTACCGAGTCGTCGTTCACCCCACCGTTGTTCCAGTACTTCGGCGCATCGAGCGACACGGGGACGCCCATCAACTCTGCTGCCGTTCCGTTCGACCTCTACTGCACGCCGGACTCGGGCGCGTGCGATCCGCCTGTATCGACCGACGACACGGCCAACCTGGTCGATGCCGGCATACAGAGCGTCAAGGTCGACATGACCGTCCTGTCGGGCCCGGGGAGCACGGTGACCGCCCACGGGGCGCGCCCGGGCATCTCGGTCGCCGCGTACCTGTCGCTCGGGAACCTCCGTGGCTGAGCGTGCCGTGTCGTCGACGAGGAGGGGCCAATGGGCGCGATCCTGAGCTGGTGGCGCCACGCCAGGGCGTCTCGGACCGACGAGCGCGGTCAGGCCCTGGCCGTGGTCCTGGGTGTGGTGGTGATCATGGTGTCGGTGCCGCTGGCCGTGCAGCTGTCGGCTGTGGGCACCACGGTGGTGGCCGGCACCGTCTCGCTCCAGCAGCAGGCCGAGCAGGCTGCACAGGCCGGCCTGGCCGACTACCAGGACCACCTATCCTCCGATGCGTCCTACGGGAGCTACGGCTGCACGTCCCCCACCACGTGCGTGGCGGATCCGTCCAATCCCGCGCTGGTGACCCCGTACGCCAGCTTCACCCCATCGTCGTGCCCGACGAGCGCATCGACGACCGCGGGCTGGGTCACGTCGTCGAGCCCTTCGGCGAGCGACTCCAGTGGCTTCCAATACTACGTGGACGATGCCGGGCTGGCGGCAACCAAAGAGGTGTTCGTGACGGTCGAGGGGCGGGCCGGCACGTCCGGCCACTACACCTGTGCCGGCATGAAGGCGTCGTTCAACGTGTTGAACGCGGTGCAGACAGCTCCGACCACCGACGGCCAGGTCGAGACGGCAACCGCATCCCCGAGCGTCAGCAGCCCGACGCCGGTGACGGCGACGCTCGTCGGCGGTAGCGGTGGTCGAGGAGAAGGCGTCGGCTTCTTCTTCTTCGAGATCCAGGCAGGGGGGAGCCGGGGTCTGGGTGCCGATCTGCAGACGAGCTTCGTCGTCCCGGCCGGTGATGCCATCGGCACCGTGATCGGTCAGGGCGGGACCGAGGAAGGCGGCGGCTCGGGCTATGCCGCAGGCGGCAGCGGCAGCGGTGGCGGCGGTGGCGGTGGCGGTGCCACCGCGCTGTGCCTGACGACGGGAGCGACGACCTGCAGCCCCCAAATGCCCTACTGCCAGGGGGGAACCTACAGCACGACCGCCCCGGTGGCGCCGTCGAACTTCCCCGGCTCCACCGGTGGCTGCATCGTCGCAGTGGCCGCCGGCGGTGGGGGCGGTGGGCAGTCGAACTGCTGGTTCGGCGGGCAGGGGGGGTCGGGAGCCAGCAACACGGGCTACGACGGCGTGTCCCCGTACGACGTGAACAGCGGAGCGGCGACCGACGGCTATCCCGGGCAGGCCGGGCAGGCGCCGTTCTCCGGGGCGAACGGCTGGGGGAACCCGGGGGCCGACCCGTACTCCACCACCGGCGCGTCGAACGGCGGTGGCGGCGCCACCCAGTCCGGCCCCGGCGCCTACGGGGCCGGGGCAGCCGGGTGGTTCGGAGCAGGCCGCAACGGATCGGCTGGCGGCGGCAACGGCACCACCGGCGGTGCCGGGGGTGCCGGCGCCACCCAGGACGGGTGGTGGATCTTCGTGTTCGGTGCGGCCGGCGGCGGTGGCGGCGGGGGGTACTACGGCGGCGGCGGCGGCGGCGGCGGCACCGGTTGCGGTGGCGGCGGCGGTGGCGGCGAGGGGTCGTCGTGGGAGGACAGCAGCTTCACCACCGGCACAGCGGTCACGCAGGCGCAGGGGGGCACCCGTGACGGGTCGGTGCAGCTGTCGGCCTCCTCGTTCGCCTCGTCGTCCCAGGCCGTGACCGCGTCGGCCCCGTGCGGCACGACCACGTTCGAGGCGATCGGGGGCCAGCCGTCGGCGCCGGCAACGACGACCGGCGTGACGCTCACCCTCAACGGCGCCGGCGGCGGCAGCGGCGGTGTCGGCTCGTGGGTGCTCCTGTGGGCGACGGTCACCAGCCTGAACGGCGGCTCCGGCGGCCAGGTGAACCTGTCGCTGTCCATCACCGGCGCCGTCACCCTGGCCTACCAGACCGGCTGCGGCGGCAATCCCGGCACCGACCAGGACCCGTCCACCTGCAACACCAGCGGCGGCGGCTTCGACGTCGGCTACGGCACCGGGGGCGCCGCCTGCGGCGGTGGTGACGGCGGCGGTGCCACCGCGGTGTGCCTGGAGCTGTCAGGCGGCTCCACCCCCTGCACCTCGGCGCTTCCGGTATGCACAACCGCGCCGACGTCGGCGTGTGTGCTCGCCGCAGCCGGCGGCGGCGGCGGATCGGGTGGTGCAGCGTCGTTCGGGTTCAACGAGACCGGCGGCGCCGGTGGCAACGGGTACACGTCGTCGACCGACGGCGATGGCACCTCGGGCGGCACGGCGACCTCGAACGGCGGCAGCGGTGCCACGCAGGGGGGCGTGGGTGCTGGCGGATCGGGCTCCTACGCCGGCGCCAGCGGCACGGGCCCGAACGGCGGTGTCGACACCTCGGTCGAGATCGGCGGCGGCGGTGGTGGCGGCCTGTTCGGTGGCGGCGGCGCCGAAGGCACCGGTTCAGCCGGCTCCAGCGTGAACACGGGGGGAGCCGGCGGCGGTGGCGGCGGGAGCTCCTGGGCCGAGCCCAACGGCACTACGGTGCCGTGCGGGTCCGGCTGCTCCGTGACGGTCACGAGCAGCCCGACCTACGGTGCCGGCGCCGGTGGCGGCGCCGGCGTGTCGTGCACATCGGCGCTCCTGTTCATGTGCGGCGCCGTCGGCACCGCGGGCTCGGACGGATCCATCAGCGGCTTGTGGACCGCCTCGGCGCCGACGGCGCCGGGGTCGACCGCAGCGTGCACGCCGGTCGTCGGCGCCCTGCCGACGTTCACCGGCGAGGAGCAGGTCACCATCGCCGGCGGGCAGGGAGCGAGCGGCGGCGTGCCGGGCAGCACCACCGGTGGTTCGGGCGGCGCTGGCGCGGCGGTCACCGTCGACGTGTACGGCACCAAGCTCACCGTCGGCTACGTGCTGGGGTGCAACGCGGCCGGCCCCGTCGGCGGGACCGGGTTCACGCCCGGCGGCAGCAGCTGGGGCGCTGCCGGCGGCAGCACGCCGTCGTGCAGCACGGCGCCGGCGACGTCGGGCACGAGCCCGGGCTATCCGTCGAGCCTGGTGTCGTGCACCACCTACGGGCAGGGCGGGGGCGGCGGCGGATCCTCGGCGCTGTGCCTGCTGGCCAGCGGCGCGTCGCCCTACACCTGCAGCATCGTGAACGGCGCCACCGCGCTGTGCCCGTCCACCCAGACCACCACGCCGTCGTCGACGTGCGTGCTGGCCATCGCCGCGGGCGGGGGCGGCGGCGGCGCCGAGACGATCGAGCTCACCGGCGGGTCGGTGGTAGGGGCCTGCTCGTCGAGCAGCGGCTACGCCGGCGGTAACGCCGGCACGCCGGCGTCGGGCACCCAGCAGGCCCAGGGCAACGGCTCGGTGGGGGAGGGCTGGTCGGGCGACACCGGCACGTCGGGCACCTGGGGGAGCAGCACCGGCAGCGGGTCGGGGGCAGGCGGCGGCTCGTCGTCGTCGGCAGCCATGGCCAGCTACGCGGAGGCCGGCACGGCGGCGGGCTCCAGCGGCGAGCCGTTCGGGTACGCCACGTCGTCGGCGCCCTACCAGGGGACCTATGCGCCGTCGGGAGACCCTGTGGCCGGTGGCGG
>JAKAYQ010000196.1 GCA_021826725.1 Actinomycetes bacterium | reverse complement strand
GGACGCTGGTGCTGGTGCTGGTGCTGGTGCTGGTGCTGGTGCTGGTGCTGGTGCTCAGGATTCCGTCGTGCTCCGACGCACACCCAAGGCCCATGCCACCAGCGGCACCTGCAGCGGCAGGCGGCCGATGGCCAGCAGTCGGGCCGCAGCGCCCCGCCGCCGCCAGTCCCATGCCATCTGGACGTTGGCGGGGAACACGCCCACGAACAGCGCAGCAGCAGCAGCAGCGCCGGCACGCCTCGTACGCGGCGCGGCAACGGCAGCGGCACACGCCAGCTCGGCAACGCCGCTGGCGTAGGTCCACCGGCGGGCCCGTCCCGGCACCCAGCGGGGCACGATGGCGTCGTATGGACGGGGCACGAGCATGTGGAGGACGCCAGCTCCGGCCAGCAGCGCAGCCAGTCCAAGTGCGCTGCGATCCCGTGCTCCAGAAGCCCGGGCCGGTGGTTCGGTCCGGCTGGCGGCAGCAGCGCTGTCGGCCGGCACATCCGCGGCGCGAGCTCCCTTGACGGGGACGGCATCTCCGCCTGCCGAAAAGCTGAGTTCCTCATCGGTGACCATGCTGCATCTTTGCACCGCACGGCACAGCCCGACAGCTCGACACCCGCTTCAACTCCCGCTCGACACCCGCTTCAGCTCCCGCCGCACCCGACTCCGCCACACCCGTCACGCCCAGACCCATCGGGCCCACACCCCGGCACGCCCAGACCCATCGGGCCCACACCCCACACCCATCACACGGCCCTAACACGGCGCTCATTGCGCCATGACCCGGGCCGACGACGATGCGGGCATCGAAGTCCGCGACCCGCGGAGATGGACCGAAGCGAAGGAGCGAACCCATGCGAATCTCCCCCCGAGCCCGCCGTCGGCTGGCCGCCGGCACGATGGTCGGTGCCATGGCCGTCGCCATCCCCGGTGTCGCTGTCGCCGCCACCGGCTCGTCGATCCTGTCCGGATCGACCGGCACCGGCGGCACGACCACGCACCCCGGACCCATTGCCGGCTGCACGGCGTCCACGTTCTCGACCGCCCAGGGCGCCCTCGAGTCGGCGCTTGCCGGGCGGACCACACTCCTGGGCACGTTGCAGAGCCACCTGTCGGGAGCCAAGGACCTGTCGAGCGCCAATGCCGCCGCGCTCGGGGCCATCCTGCAGGCGGAACTGGGCACGATCGGCGGGTCCAGCCTGTCTGGGTTGCTCGCCACCGCTCAAAGCGCCACCACCTGCGCTCAGCTTGTCGCCACCGCTCGGACCATGGTGACCGGGTTCCGGGTCTACGCCCTGGTCGCGCCACAGGTCCGGCTGACCGTGGGAGCGAGCAGGGCAACTGCGCTGCTGGCGAAGGCAGCTGCGGTCGAACCCAAGATCCAGGCCCGCATCACCAAGGCAGCCAGCACCGGCAAGGACGTGAGCGGCGCCCAGCAGGCATTCTCAGACCTGCAGGCGCAGATCGCCACCGCCACCACCGACGTGGCAGCCGTTCCGGTGACCCAGATCTTGGCGCAGGTGCCATCGGACTACCCCGCCGACCAGTCGATGCTCACCACCGCCCGCACCGCACTCGCCAACGCTGTCCAGGCGGGACGCGCTGCGCGCACCGACATCCAGACGATCCGCCAGGATCTCGGCTGACCGACTGCCGCCGTCACACCGAGCGGCCGGCAGTCGTCCACCGATCCCGGGCCCGGCGTGCCAGCGGCATGCCGGGCCCGGTCGCGCCCAGTCACATCCGGTGCGCGGCCACGGACATCCGATCACGTCGTTCGCGACGACCGCCGAGCCTCGCATCCGCCTGGTTCGGGCTTACCTCCTCATGAGGCGGGCGTTCGACGGGCACCCCCACACCGTGTGAGCCGCGCGCTCGACAGGCACCAACCACATGTCCCGGAGCTGGACGGGCGCCCCCACGTCGCCGGTGGCATGCTGAGCGTGCGCGGCAAGCCGGGTATGTCCGGCGCCGGACGAGGGAGGGCACAGATGGGACGAGCCGAAGTTGAGGTCGACATCGACCGACCGGCCGACTCGGTGTGGCAGGTGGTCCGCGACTTCGGTGGCCTGGCCCGCTGGATGCCGGGGATCGACAGCTGCACCGTCGACGGCGACACCCGCACACTGTCGGTGATGGGCACGGAGGTCGTCGAGCGCCACCTGGGCACCGACGACACCGAGCGCCGTACCCGCTACAGCATCGTCGGTGGCGGGATCCCAGTGACCCGCCACGAGGCCACCGTTTCCGTGGCCGACCGCGGGCCCGATGCCTGCCACGTCTCCTGGGCGTTCGAAGTGGAGCCAGAGCCGCTGGTGCCGCTACTCACCCAGAGCTACCAGGCCGCCCTGCAAGCGCTGGCGTCGGGGGCTGGCAGCTGATCACCGGCGCCACTTCGGCGAGCGACACCCAGCGACCAGCGACATCTCGCCGAGCGGCGCGCCCGTCCCGGTCTTGCCAATCCGGCCCCAGCAGCACCACCGGACGGCGCAGCGCAACTGGGAATGGCGGTCTCGCCGGACCGATCCCCAGGTCCCAGCCGAACCAGCACCGACCGGGGGTGAACCAAGACTCCGGCGTCGCGGCGCCATAGTGTCGTGACTGCCCGTCAGCAGGCGGGCCGGTGCCGCCCGGCTTACCAGGCAGGGCACGACCGAAGCCGAGGAGGACCACGGCATGGAAGTGCGCTTCGACGTCACCGACCACGATGGCATCCCTGTTCTGGCTGCAGCCGGCGAGATCGACGTGTACACGGCGCCGCGGCTCCGCGAGCAGCTGCTGCATCTCGCCCACGCAGGCCACGCCACCGTGGTGGTCGACCTGACCGAGGTGTCGTTCATCGACTCAACGGGGCTCGGGGTGCTCGTGAGCGGTCTGAAGCGGTTCCGTGAGGCCGGTGGCGACCTCCGCCTGGTGGTCACCCAGTCCCAGATCCTGAAGGTGCTGGAGATCACCGGCCTGTCCTCGGTCTTCTCCGTGCACGACACGGTGACTGCGGCCACTGCGGACGACCCGGCGTGACCGGCAGCGGCACACCGCCCGACCCGAGCGGCGTGGGCACGCCAACCAGTGTGGACGGCGACCACTTCCAGGCCGGTGCCAGCATCGCCCGCACCGGCGCCGACCACCTTCGACCGTGACAACGAGGAGCCATGCCGTGTCTGATGTCGTGGAGCTGGCGATCCCCGCCAAGGCCGAGCTGCTGTCCCTGGCACGAATGACCGTTGCCGCCATCGCCGCCCGCGCCGACTTCGATTTCGAGGAGATCGAGGATCTCCGGCTCGCCATCGACGAATTGTGCTCGCGACTGCTCCACCAATCCGGCTCCGACCCCGCCGGGACGCTGCGGCTCCGCTACCACTGGACCGCTGAGGAGCTGGAGGTGACGTGCCAGCTGGACGGGGCCGAGCGTGCCCCTGCCGACGTCGAGGACCGCGATCTATCGGACCGTATTCTCGAAGCCCTGGTCGACGCCCACGGGGACGAAGGTTCCGACGGGGCCGGTGCGCACTACTGGCTGCGCAAGCGACGGCGAATGGCAAAGCCAGCGTGACCGACCAGTCCGGGGAGCCGACAGCCTCCACCGAAGGCGCACGGCCCACCGAAGGCGCACGGCCCACCGAAGGCGCACGGCCCATCGAGCGGTTCGTCGAGCTGGCCCGCACCGGCGACGAGCAGCTTCGGGGCGAGCTCGTCGAGGCACACCTCGGATTGGCCCGGCACCTGGCCAAGCGGTTTGCGCAGCGAGGGGAGAGCACCGACGACCTGGTACAGGTGGCGTCAGTGGCCCTTGTGCACGCGGTCGACCGCTTCGACCCGCAGGTGGGTGTCGCCTTTTCGACATTCGCCACCCAGACGATCCTGGGCGAGCTGAAGCGCCACTTCCGCGACCGGGCGTGGACGGTCCGGGCGCCGCGGCGGATGCAGGAGCTGTACCTTCGGCTCGGCACCTCGATCGACCACCTGTCGCAGGCACTCGGGCGATCCCCGACCATCGCGGAGCTGGCCACCGACACCGACAGCGACGAAGAGGCCGTCCTCGAGGCGCTCGAAGCCGGCCAGGCATACCGGGCGGCGTCGCTCGACGCCCCGATGGCCGGCGCCGTCGAGGAGACCCTCGGGGATCGGCTGGGGAGCACCGACGACGGGTACCTGGACGCCGAGCGCCGGGCCGAGCTCGGCCCGCTCCTCGACAGGCTGCCCGAGCGGGAGCGCCGCATCGTGGAACTTCGTTTTGTGGCGGAGATGACACAGTCCGAGATAGCCCAGCACGTCGGCGTTAGCCAGATGCACGTGTCACGTCTGCTGGCGCGCAGCTTGGCCCGCCTGCGCACACATGCCTTGCGCTCCGGCAACGGTCCCGGCGCGGAGCACGCGGACCACCGTCGCCTCACCGCTGACACCGACGGTGCCAGCGGTGCCGGTGACAGCAGCTGATTCCCCATCTCGGGCTGCATCCGGTTTGCCACGCCATCGGGGCGGGTAGGCCGGAACCAGCAGCGGCGCCAGCCCGGCGCATGGGAAAGGAGTCGGCATGCGAAGCGGGAACACCGACGGAGAGCGCGTCGTCGCCGACCGGCTGGTCACCTGGCATCGTCCTGTCGATGCCGCGCGCGCCGGGCGCGTCTGCAGCCAGGCCGGATGCGACACTCGCCTGTCGATCTACAACTCCACCGAGCGGTGCGCTGCTCATCACCAGTTCGTAACGATCATCCAGCGTTCCACCGGTCAGCGCCTCGCGTGACACGGTTCGGGCGCCCCATCGCCACCGGCTACCAGGTCGCCACCGGCTACCACGTCGGCACCGGGCCGGGCATGGCCGGAGGGCGTCGCGGGGAAGGACGGACCCGACATGATGCGGCACGCCCGTGCCTTCCCGTGCACGGCAGCCCGTCGCGTCGGTGCCGCCCCGGTGCGACGTCAGGTCCCACCGTCCGCACCCGTTCCGATGGCTGGGGAAGCACCCCCGAGCCACGACGCGAGCAGCCTGCCGTAGTCCTGCTCGTACGTCTCGTACCGCGAGCGCAGCTCGTCGGCTGGCCACCGGTCGGGGAGGAGCTCGCCGGGGAGCAGCGGGTCGGCGGTGACGTGGCGGACGGCGGCGGCCGCCACCACAAAGCACGGGGCCAACGCAGCCGCGTCCCCCGCCTGCAGCCGTGGCAGGGTGCGGTCGAGGTCGGCCAGGAGCGATCGGGCCTGCGACGCCCATCGGTCAAGATCCCACAGGCGGCCTGCGAGGCCCCGGTCGTCGGGAGCTCCGAGGTCTGCGGCCGGCACGGCGCGCAGCCACAGGCAGTGCTCGATCACCGATCCAAGCTCCCCATTGATTGCCAGCCCACCGCCCTTTTCGCCCTCCCCATCGGGTACCACCAGCCCACCGGTGACCGGGGCCACCGTTCCGCCGGCCGACACGACCGGTCCGACCGCCGTGCTCGCGCCGGAGGCGGCGAGCGCCACCACCATGCCGTCGACGTTGTCCGGACGGGCCCACACGCCTTCGCGCAGTTCCGCCATCCGATGGTGGCGAAGGACCCCGCGAAGCATGGCGCGCTCGGCAGCGTCCCGACGCTCGGCGACCACCACTGACACCAGCCACGAGCCGGACCACGGTCGGAGCTTCGGCCACCGGGCGGCACGCTGGCGGGCCTGGCGTTCGAGCATCGGACCGGTGAGCCGGTAGCCGCCGTCTGCCTGCTCGAGCTCGTGCCGGGCGACCATGCGGCTGAGCGCCACCCGGGTGGTGCCCTCGGCGATGCCGAACAGCTCGCAGCACCGGACGAGGGATCGGCCGGGCAGCTCAGGGCGATCGAGGGGTAAGAGGATGCTGGCGATCACCGAGCGCGCCGTGAGGGGACGGCCAAGCGTCGAGCCGCCCGCCGGATCAGGCTGCCTCACCTCGCGTCGCGTCGCCGCCGTTCCGGCGACGGCGGTCCCGGCGCGGCTTCGATCGTGTGGCGCGGGGACGCGGGGCATCCTTCGACGATAGAGGTCGCCTGGAGCCGTGCGTCACGTTCCGCCGTCCTGTCCACCCTCACTGGTCGATGACAACCTGACAGACGCGTGTCCCCTTCGATCAGAGTGGACGCTACGGAGCGCATTCACCCAGCCAGGAGGCCGAGTAGATCGGAA
>JAKAYQ010000195.1 GCA_021826725.1 Actinomycetes bacterium | reverse complement strand
CGAGCCCCCCAGGTCCCGGAGCACCTCGGCCGCGGCCCGGGCCCCGGCCGACAGGGCACCGTCCATCGAGCCGTACCACTCCGTGGCCGTCTCGGCCGAGGCCCAGTGCACGCTTCCCACCGGCCGGCGCAACGCGTCCGCGTGGCCGGTGAGAACGCCGGGTGCCATCACCCCCATCGGGCCACCCGCGCTGAACGGGTCGGTCGACCAGTCGCGCACCACCACCTCGAGCGGCTCGGCTGCCCTGGACCCGAACGCCCGCACCAGGTCGTTGACCACCGCCCGGCGCCGGTCGGCCAGCGACGCAGCGTCGAACTCCCGGCACGCGGTGGCGGTGACGAAACCGACGAGCACGCCGCACCGCCCGTCGGGTGGCGACGCGTCGTACGCCAGGCGCACAGCCCCGTCGTCGGCCACGAGCTGCCCCGACAGGCCCTCGTCGCGCCAGAAGGCCCGGTGGTAGACGCAGTGCACCGTGCTCACGGCCCCCATGGGTAGCCGCTGGACGGCCTGCTGGCGCCCGGTGGGCAGCGCCGGATCCCACGCGATCCGCCCGGTCAGCACCGGGGGGACGGCAACGATGGCACGGCACGCCCGGATCCGCCACGGCCGGTCGAGCCCGACAGTGGACCCCGGCGGGTCGTCCGGGGCCGGCTCGGGCGCTTCCCGTGGCCCGGCACGCCGCGACCCGCCGTCGATCGGACCGAGCACCTGGGCCACGGATTCGGCCACGGACTCGTCGACCGGCCGCATGCACGTAGCCACCACGTGGTCGGCGGCATTGCGCATGGCCACCACGGGCGCATCGAGCATCACCCGGGCGCCGAGCTCGAGCGCCATGGCCGTGGCGAGCTGCTGGGCTCCACCGACGAATCGGCGGTCACGCACGCCGCCGGTGGTGCGCACGAGGTTCATGAGCCCACCACCGGCATGGAGGGCGAACACGGCGAACAGGTGCGACAGCTCGGCGGGGTCGGCCCCGAAGGCGCCGGTGAGCACCGTGGCGAGCAGCGAGCGGGCAGCCGGCGAGGCGACCGCCGTGTCCAGCCACGCCCCCAGCGTCTGGCGGTCCAACGCCCGAGCCGGCGGGCGAGCGCTCGCCCGCTCGGCGGCAAAGGTGTGCACGGCCAGGTCGAACTCGAAGATCGCCTCGATCGCACCGGACACCGCCGGCACGTTCGACGTGGGGACCAGGCCGGTGTAGGTGTGCCGCCGCCCCCCCCGCCACTCCACGGTGGTCCCCGACCCGTGCGACGGGTAGGTGGCCACACCCACCTCAGCGGCCAGAGCGGCCAGGCGGTCCTGGCCGGCACCGAGCCACTGCCCGCCGTGGTCAAGCGCCGCGCCGAAGCCACTGGTCTCGGTCCACACCCGGCCGCCCACGCGACGGCGCCCCTCGACCAGCACCACATCGGCCCCGGCTCGGGCCAGGGTCCGCGCCGCGTACAGGCCCGACAGGCCACCACCAACGACAAGCACATCACACGATCGGTCGACCACTGCCACCTCCGCCGGCACCTCGGCCGGCCGCCACCTTCGGAACCGGCCTCAGTCCTCCATCCGCAGCGCCGAGATGAACGCCTCCTGGGGCACCTCGACCCTGCCGATCGACTTCATCCGCTTCTTCCCCTCCTTCTGGCGCTCCAGCAGCTTGCGCTTGCGGGTGATGTCACCCCCATAGCACTTGGCCAGGACGTCCTTGCGCTTCGCCTTCACCGTCTCACGGGCGATCACGCGGCCACCGACCGCTGCCTGGATCGGGACGTCGAAGAGCTGTCGGGGGATGAGCTCGCGGAGCTTCTCGGCCATCCGACGCCCGTACGCGTCGGCCGCGTTGCGGTGGACGACTGTCGAAAAGGCGTCGACCGGCACGTGGTTGATCAGGAGGTCGACCTTGACGAGGTTGGCCGTGGCGCTGCCTGCCGGCTCGTAGTCGAGGCTTGCGTAGCCCTTGGTCCGGCTCTTCAACTGGTCGAAGAAGTCCACCACCACCTCGGCCAGGGGGATCCGGTAGACGAGCTCGAGCCGCTCGGGCGACAGGTACTCCATCCGCTCGAGCTCACCCCGGCGGCTCTGGCACAGGTCCATCGTGGTGCCGGTGTACTCGGAGGGGACGATGACCGTCGCCCGGAGCATCGGCTCGTCCACGTGGTCCAGCCTGGACGGCTCGGGCATCTGGCTCGGGTTGTCGAACCGCACCTCCGTGCCGTCGGTGAGGGTCGCGCAGTACGCCACCGACGGGGCCGTGGCGATGAGCGACAGGTCGAACTCGCGCTCCAGGCGCTCGCGGACGATCTCCATGTGGAGCAGGCCCAGGAACCCGCAGCGGAAACCGAAGCCGAGCGCTCCCGACGACTCGGGTTCGAACGTGACGCTCGAGTCGTTCAACCGCAGCTTCTCCAGCGCCTCGCGCAGCTCGGTCAGCTGGTCGCCGTCGATCGGGTAGAGCCCGCAGAACACCATCGGCTTCGGGTCCCGGTAGCCCGCCAGGGGCGCGGGCGCCGGGCGGATCGCATCGGTGACCGTCTCACCCGAGCGGGCCTGGCCGACGTCCTTGATGCCGGCGATCAGATAGCCCACCTCGCCGGGGCCGAGCTCGGCCACGGGCGTGGGTGCGGGCGCCCGGACGCCGATCTCCTCGAGGTCGTGGGCGGCACCAACCTGCATGAACCGGACGCGAGCGGAGGAGCGCAGCACGCCGCTCACCACCCGGATGGAGCTGACCACGCCCCGGTACTGGTCGTAGGACGAGTCGAAGATGAGCGCACGCAGCGGTTCGGCTGCGTCTCCGGTCGGCGGCGGAACCCGGGCCACCACAGCGTCGAGAAGGCCGGCGACGCCCTCCCCGGTCTTCGCCGAGATGCGAAGCACCCCGTCGCCCTCCAGGCCGAGCACCCGCTCGAGCTCGTCGACGCACCGGTCGGGGTCGGCAGCCGGCAGGTCGATCTTGTTGAGCGCGGCGACGATCTCGAGGTCGTGCTCCAGCGCCTGGTAGCAGGTGGCCAGCGTCTGGGCCTGGATGCCCTGCGACGCGTCGACCAGCAGGACGGCGCCCTCGCACGCGGCGAGCGAACGGCTGACCTCGTACGCGAAGTCGACGTGCCCGGGGGTGTCGATCAGGTGCAGGACGTGGTCGGCCCAGTGCACTCGGACGTTCTGCGCCTTGATGGTGATGCCCCGCTCCCGCTCGATGTCCATCGAGTCCAGGTACTGCTCGCGCATCAGCCGGGGGTCGACGGCCTTGGTCAGCTCCAGGATGCGATCGGACAGCGTCGACTTGCCATGGTCGACGTGGCTGATGATCGAGAAGTTGCGGATGCGGTCGGTGGGGAGCACAGCAGGCTGAGCGTACCGGCACCGGCCGGGCACCCGTGTGCTCTTTGCTTGCGCCACCTGCCGGCTGCACGACAGCCGCCGGGCCGGGCAGCCCGGCACGGCGATGCCAGCACGGTGCTAGCCTGATCGACCGGCTCGCTGGCGCGTTCCTGCGTCAGCGTGATCCCAGGGATGCGGCCCGCGCATCCGACCCGAGTACCGACGAGGACGTCCGGTGGCCAACATCCGCAGCCAGATCAAGCGCAACCGCCAGAACGAGCGTCGCCGCCTTCGCAACAAGGCGGTCCGGTCGGAGATGCGGACGCGCACCAAGCACGCCATCACCGCGACCGAAGCGAGCACGACGGACGCCGCCGAGCTCCTCCGCCTGGCCGTCAAGCGCATCGACAAGGCAGCGGCGCAGGGCGTCATCCACAAAAAGCAAGCTGCGAACCGCAAGTCGCGTCTGATGCGCCGGGCCGCCAAGGCGGCTGCGGCCGACGCTGGCTGACCCACACGCCCGCTGGCCGACCCACACGCCCGCGCACCTGACGCCGGGCCACCGACCGGTCGCCCGGTCAGCGTCTGGCCGACCGGGCACGCCCGCCTGCCGACCGGCGTGCGGGCGCCAGCCGGCTGAGACGGGCGACGAGCACATCGAGGACGGCGTCGTCAGGGAGTCCGCTCGCTCCGCGGAGGTCCAGGTCGGCGTCGGCCAGCCAGCACACGGCTCGGGCAACGCCGGCGGAGCCGAGCCGCCGGCCCTGCTCCATCGCCTTCTTCACCGGATAGGCGCTGCGCGCCCCGACCAGGGCGGCGGCTTCCTCCGCGGAGGCCACGGGCGCCCCGTCCAGGCGGAGCATGGTCTCGTAGTGCCGGTGCAGCACGCTCAGCACGGCCAGCGGGTGCAGCGCTCCGGGACCCAGCAGTCGGCGGAGCACGGCGAGCGCCGTAGCGGTGTCGCCGGCGTCGACGGCGTCGGTGAGCTCCCAAGGCGCCACGGCACCAGGCGCCCCGAGGTACGGCGCCAGCTCGTCGGGCCCCACCGTGGCACCAGGCCCGAATGCGTCTGCCAACGTGTCGAGCAGCGGGCGCACCCGCCCCATGTCGTCGCCGATGTGGGCCTGCAGGAGGGCACCGGCCGCCGCGTCCAGGCGCACCGGGCCGTGGCGCAGATGGTCCACCAGCCACTGGCGGCGGGTCGCTCCGGTGCCGACCGTGGTGTCGATCACGGTGCCGCCGGCACGGACCGCCTTCACCAGGGGCGCAGGCACCGTGCCACCACCGGCCACCAGCACCAGCCGCACACCAGGGACCGGGCTCGCCACCCACGAGACCAGTGGCGCAGCGTCCGCCGCGGTCAGGCGACCGGCCTCGCGAACCACCACGACCCGGCGGTCAACCAGGAACGGCGGCGTGGCAAGAGCGTCGACGACGGCCCCGACGTCGATGTCGTCGGCGCCGGAACCGTGCTCCTCCACCACGGTCGACGGGTCGAGATCCCCGACAAGCTCGCGCACGGTCGCCCGGGCTGCGTCGGACACCAAGGTGGGATCGTCGCCGCGTACGAGCACCGCCGACGTGCCGGGGTCGACGCCGCTGGCGACCGCTCCACCGCTCACGATCCCGGCCGCCCGTCGATCATGGCGCCGGCCGCTCACGGCTCGTCGCACCTGCGACGCCATGGCTCATGACACCGGCCGCACCGCAGGCCCGCCACACCGGCCGTGCCCCGGCTCGTGGCACCGGCCGCTCACCGGTCACGACGCCTCCAACACGCAGGCCAGCGCGTCCCGCACCTGTCGGGTCCCGGCGACATCGTGGACCCGCAGGACCCGGCACCCTGTGGTGATGCCGAGAGCGGCAGCGGCGAGCGAGGCCTCGCCCCGTCGCTCGATGGGCAGGTCCAGGAGCGCACCCAGGAACGTCTTGTTCGACGCGGAGAGCAGCAGCGGAAACCCGATCTCGGACAGGCGGTCCGATGCCCGCAGCAGCTCGAGCGACTGCGCCGAGGTCTTCCCCAAGTCGAGGCCGGCATCGATCACGACCTGGGATGCGGAGAGCCCGGCAGCGAGTGCCCGCCCTGCCCGCTCGGTCAGGAAGGCGGCGACGTCCTCCACGACGTCGTCGTAGTGCGGGTCAGGGTCGGCGACGCGCGGAGCCAGACGGATGTGGGTGGCGACCACAGATGCCCCCGCCGACGCAGCGGCGGGTAGGTACGCGGGGTCGGCGAACCCGCTGATGTCGTTGCCGAGCACAGCGCCGACCTCGTAGCTGGCCGCGGCGACCGATGCCCGCCACGTGTCCACCGAAAGCGGCACGTCGATGCGCGCCGCCAGCGCGGCGATCGACGGCACGACCCGGTCGAGCTCCTCTGGCTCGGTGACCTCGGGTCCTGGTCCGGCCTTGACTCCGCCCACGTCGAGAACGTCAGCGCCGTCGGCTACGAGCTGGTCCGCCCGCCGGAGGAGCGCGTCGAGGTCGAACGTCGCGCCGCGGTCGTAGAACGAGTCGGGCGTCCGGTTCAATATGCCCATCACCAGCGCCCGGGTCGTCAGGTCGAACAGCCGGTCACCGAGCCGGAGCTGCACGGGATCGAGGTCGGCGGGCAGCCGGATCGTAGGCCGGGGACCCCGGGCGCCCATCGGGTCCGTGCTGCCGGTGGCCGGCGCCGTCAGAACAGCCGGGCGGCCAGCGCCCGGCGGTAGCCAGCGGTCCGCGGGTCGTCCGGGCCGAGCGTCTCGAGCAGGTCGAGGAACTCCTGCCGAGCGCTCTCGTCGGCCTTCACCCGCTCGAGGAGACCGTCGAGCACAGCGTCGATGCCGTCGGGCGACAGCTCCACGTTCTGTCTGACCAGGCGAGCCTCGGCGGCCACCTGGCGCGACTCCGCTGTCTCGGGGATCCGGCCCAGCAGATCCAGGGCGTCCTCCGGCGATC
>JAKAYQ010000194.1 GCA_021826725.1 Actinomycetes bacterium | reverse complement strand
CCCCGTCGCCCCGTCGCCCCGTCGCCCCGTCGCCCCGTCGCCCCGTCGCCCCGTCGCCCCGTCGCCCCGTCGCCCCGTCGCCCCGTCGCCCCGTCGCCCGCAACCTGGTCGGCGTGCTGGCCACTCCTCGGTCTGGTGGTGATCAGCCGACGATCGAGTCGAAGTCGGGGGCTTCGGCCCGGTGGGTCATCGGTCGACGAGCGGTCCGGGGTAGGCGGCTTCGGCCCGGGCCGTCAGCCGCCCGGCGTGGCGGCGGACGACGACCAGGGCGGCGACCACGATGGCGATGGCACCGATCCCCAACACGATGTCGAGCGGACCGGACAGCCGGGTGATGGTGTTGCCGGCAGCGTACGAACCGAAGGTGTAGATGGCGGCCCAGAGGATCCCGCCCGCCGCGTTGTAGACCAGAAATGTGCGCCACCGCATCCGGACGGTTCCTGCCAGGAATGCGGCATAGGTGCGCAGCACGGACACGAACCGGCCGAAGAAGACGACCTTGCCGCCGTGGCGGTCGAAGACGTACCGACCGACCTTGAGCTTCGACTCGTCGACATGGAATCGGTGCCCGTACCGGCGCACCAGGCGGTAGCCGCCCTTGTTGCCGATCCAAAATCCGATGTTGTCCCCGATGATCGCAGCGGCGGCGGCCACCACCAGGATCACCCAGATCGACATCCGGTGGGTGTGGCCGGCGTACACACCGGCGGCGATCAGGATCGTCTCGCCGGGCATGGGGATGCCGAGGCTTTCCAAGGCGACGAGGGCGAACACCGCGGCGTAACCGAAGGTGACGAGGAGGTGCTCGACGCTCATCGGCGGTGGGGTGCCGTCGTGACCGACAGGATGGTGCGTCGACAGGTACGGAGCGGCGGGGTCGCCCCCGGCGGGCCAGGGGCGATCCGTGTGGGCACGCACGCAAGGTTACGCTCCGACCGGAATGGTGCGAGGTCGCCTGGTCGCGGCCGTCCGTCGAGGAGCGCTCGTGGAGCATCTTGTCGTATCGGAGGTCGGCCGGCACGGGTACCTGGCGGTCTTCGTGCTGATGGTCCTGGAGTCCGCGTGCATCCCCATCCCGAGCGAAGCGGTCATGCTGTTCGGTGGTGCCCTCGCCGGCGGCCTGACCGTTGCCGGCGTGCACCTGCATCTCGATGTCGTCGCCGTGGCTCTGGCCGGCGCGGCAGGCAACCTGCTCGGCTCGTGGATCGCCTATGCCGTCGGGCGCATCGGCGGCCGGCCCCTGGTCGAGCGCTTCGGCCGGTATGTCCTGCTCCGCCCACACGATCTCGACCGGGCCGAGCGCTTCTTCGCCCGGCGCGGCTCCGTTGCCGTGCTGGTGGCCCGGGTGCTTCCCGTGGTCCGCACCTTCATCAGCCTGCCTGCTGGCGTCGCCGAGATGCCCGTGGCGCGCTTCAGCATCCTGACGCTGGTGGGCAGCCTGCCATGGACGTTCGCCCTGGCCCTGGCCGGCGATGCCCTGGCCAGCAATTGGTCGAGTGTGTCGAATGCCTTTACGCCCGTCAGCATCGTGGCCGGTGTTCTCATCGTGGCGTGGATCGCCTGGTGGGTGGTGCGCCGGCTGCGGTCCCGGACCCTGCCGGAGGCGCCGGAGCGCGTGGGCTGAAAGGTCGAGCCGATGGACTGGGCGCTGCTGGGTCGGCGCCCGCGCTCGCGTCCGGGCTCGGCATCCGCACGATCGGGCGGCCCAGTCGCCCGACGGCCTGTTGGCTCGTTACCGGCGAGCCGGCTCTGCAACGTGCTCGACGGCCCTGCGCCGGCCCGGCCAGTCGGACAGGTCGGGCACCAAGGGAGCGATTGTCCGGAGCCGGAGGCACCCCGACCACACACCGGCGCCGTAGGCCACGTCGTCGGCCAGGTGCAGCGCGAGCCAGGCCGCCGGGCCAAGCCCAGCGGGTCGGGTTGCAGCCCAGCGCCGCAAGGGCGGGACGAGGAGCGCGACGGCAGCAGCCGGTCGGATCCGGGGCCATACAGCCGCCGCCGCGAGGGTGACGGGCCACCACGGCCGCCGTGCAGCCTCGGCAAGCGCAGCCCCGGCGGCAAGGTGCCCACCGCCCGCCAGGCGAACCGCCTCGCGCGCCGGGTGGCGCAGGCCGTGGAGCCGGGGGACCAACGCTGCGGAGGTGGCCGCGGCTACAGCTGCCCCGGTAGTCGGAGCCCCAAGGGCGACGGCCGCCCACGCAACTGCGCTCCAGAGCGACACCCGGACCGGCGCCAGCGCGTTGGGATGGCGCCGGGCCAGCATGGCAGCCGACGTGCCATACCGGAAGCGCTGCCGCAGCCAGGTACGCAGATCAGGCCGGACACGGTGGGTCACCACGGCGGCAGGCTCGTAGCGGACGGTCCAACCGGATTGGCCCAGACGCCAAACCAGATCGACGTCCTCCCCCACGACGAGATCGGGGTCGAACCCCCCGACGTCGGCCAGCGCGCTGCGTCGCACGACCAGCGCGGCGCTCGGTACGTAGGGCACCCTTGCGCCCGGGCGAACCGGGGATGCCGCAGGGCCGAGGTCGAGCGGTGATCTGGCGGCATCGAACATGGCGAGGGTGGCGGGTTGGTGGAACGAAGCGGCGCTGGTGGCGAGTCGGCGGAGGGCGGCGATGAGGGTGGCGGGTTGCCGGAACGCAGCGGTGGGGGAGGCGGGTGCGGCGGGTTGGTGGCGGGCGGTGACGCGGGCGGCGACCGCCCCGACCAGTGGGTCGGTGAAGTGCGCCACCAGCGGTGCAAGCCAGCCCTCGGAAACCTCGACGTCTGCGTCCAGGAACGCCACCAGGTCGCTGCGCACCAGAGTGGCGCCGTGGTTGCGGGCGGCGGCCGGACCTCGGCTCGTCCGGTGCCGAACCACGTCGACCCGTGTGGGATCGCTTCCGGGCCAGCCGGCCGCATCGCCGGCTGCGGCGGACACGGCGTCGGGATCCGCCGACCCGTCGTCGACGACCACGATCTGGGCGGGGACCGGCCTCCTCGCGGCAGGTGCTCTGGCGGGGACCGGTATCCTTGTCGCTGCGGGCCACTGAACCGGGTCTGGCGCCGCCGCCGACGCTGCTGCCTGCCGGTGGACCAGGACGCTGGCCAGCAGCCGTCGCACGCCGGCGCTGTCGTCGCGTACCGGGATGACCACGGCGACGGTCGGGACGGGCGTCGGCCAGGATGGCTCGGGGTGTGCGGCACCGCTGTCGACAAGATGCCGGGCCAGGCCGCGGGCTGTCGGCTCGTTCGGGATGGGCTCGCCCGCTGCCAGGCGATCGAGCCATGCCCGCCCGCTCGGGCGCAGGCGAAGGACGCGGAGGGGGGTGCCGCCGACCAGGACCAGGCCGTCGTCCGTCCGGCGGGCCCCGGCATCGAGCCGGATCCGAAAGCCAACCGGCAGGCCGGGCCGCCGGGATCCCCTTCCCGATCGCGGCTGGTGGGGCCTGTCGTGCGGGTCGGGCTGGTGCGGTTCGCCCACTGGGTCAGGCTGGTGGGGCCTGTCATACGGGGTCACGTGAGTGGCCGGCCCACAGCGGCGACGTGCACACGCGCATCGCGGCAGGTGCCGGCGACCGGGCGGGTGCGGGCTTGAACGGCGAAAAGTTCCGGTGGGCTCATGATGGGCGGGGGCGCAGGTGGCACGCTGGCGGGCGGCAGAACGCCGACAGTGTGGCACTCACCGTATCGGCGCCTGCGAGTGCGGCGCCGGCTTCTCCGTCGGTGTCGCAGGGCCGGGGTCCGGCGGGCCTGTCGAAGCATGAGGCGCGTGCGCAGGCAGCGCACCGCCTAGCGTGACGGCATGACGGTCACCGGAACCGGTCCCGCGACCGGAGGTGGTGAGCTGACGGGGGCAGCACAGGACACCAGCCCTGTGCCTCGGAGGCGAGCGGGCCAGCCGCAGCACCCAGCCGAGCGTCTCGTCGCCGTCGGCGCCGCCTGCTGGTGCGTGGCCGCCGTCGGAGCTGGTGTCGGGCTGGCGCAGCCGGCCGTGGCGGCCGTGCTCGTGGCCGCTCCTGTCGCCGTTTCCGGGGTGGCGTCCACGGCGCTCACAGCGGTGTTCGCCGTCGTCGCAGTGGGCGGTGCGGTTGGGCTGGGCTGGGTCCACCACTGGTCGTCGACGGCTGCCTACGGCTTGGTGGTCGGTGGGGTGGCAGCCGGATCGGCGGTCGCCGTCGGCGTGGCTGCGGTGCGCTCCCGGGCCGAGGCCGCGCGGACGCACGCCGAGCAGGGGCAGGAACGCGAGCGGCGGCGTCGACGAGCAGTCGAGGCGAGTGATCGTCTGCACCGCCTGTCGACCGCACTGGCATCATGCGGCACGGTGGGGGACGTGACCGAGACCACCTTCGCCTCCCTGCGCGCCGAGGTCGGTGCCGACGCGGCCCTTCTCGGTGTCATGGGGGACCGGACCGGCGACCCGCCATCCCTCCGGTTCCTCCGCGCCTTCGGCTACCGGGCCGACGTCGTGCAGCGCTGGCCCAGAGAGCCGCTGGCTGCCGACATGCCGGCTGCCGCGGTGGTGCGGACCGGCCAGCCGGTCTTCGCCGGCTCTGCCGAGGTGCTGGCGCGCCGCTGGCCCGCAGTGGTCGGTGACATCCTCGCCGGCCGTCTGCAGGCCGTCTGCGTGCTGCCACTCGTCGTCTCGTCGCATCCGGTCGGTTTCGTGTCGGTGTCGTGGTCCGGGCGCCGACGCTTCACAGAAGAGGAACGCGGGTTCCTGCAGGCCCTCGCAGAGCAGTGCGCCCAGGCGCTGGAGCGCGCCCGACTGGCCGAGGACGAGCGGCGTGCCCGCCGGCGCATGGGGTTCCTGGGCGACGTGACGAAGCTGGTGGCGTCGTCGCTCGAGCCCTCGGCGGTCATGGCCCGGCTCGCCGACCTGGTGGTCGCAGCCATGGCCGACGCCTGTGCGGTGCTGGTTCCCGACGGACCGGTGCTGCGGTGCGACGCGCTGGCCGGCCGTACTCGGGGTGCCCTCGCGATGCTCGCCGGCGTGGTGGCCTGCGACAGCGCACCCGACGGTGACGGGCCGGCGTCGCGTGCCTTCAGCGCCGGCCGGCGGCAGGTGGTGCAACTCCCGGCAGGCATGTCAAACCGGGACGCAGACGGCGTCGAACCGGGTTCGGGCGAGGCCGGTGACGCCGGGCTTGGACCGGCGGACGTGCTCGCGCTCCCGCTGATCGCCGGCGGCGACCGGATCGGGGTGATGGTGTTCCTGTCCGGGCTCGACGCGGCTGCCTTCGGGGACGACGACGTGTCGCTGGCGGCCGAGATCGCGGCGAGGGCCAGCACCGCGCTGTACAACGCCACTCGGTACCAGCACGAGCGTGAACTTGCTGCGCTGCTGCAGCGGGCGGTGCTGCCCGAGGAGCTCCCGTCGGTGCCGGGGGTCGTCCTCGACGCCGTCTACCAGGCAGGGACGGCTGGCACCGAGGTCGGCGGGGACTGGTTCGACGCCGTCGGGCTGGACGACGGGCGCCTGCTGGTGAGCGTGGGGGACGTGATGGGCAAGGGCCCGGCGGCTGCTGCCCTGATGAGCCAGGTGCGCAGCGCAGCGCGCGCCTATGGCGTCGCCGATCCCCGGCCGTCGATCGTGCTCCGCCGGCTCGACCGACTGCTGGCCACCTTCGGCGACACCCGGCTCGTCAGCGCGGTGGTCGCCGTGGTGGAGCCGTCGAGCGGGCTCGTCCGCCTGGCGTCGGCTGGGCATCCCCCTGCGCTGGTCGTCGGGCCGGACCGCCAGGAGGTGGTAGCCGGCGGGCGACAGCGGATGCTCGGGATCGACGTGCCGGAGGTCGGGGCCGCCGCCGGGCCCGACCGGGTCTACTCGACGCCGGGATTCAGCGGGAGGGGCGGGCCGGCGTCTGCACCGGACATGGCGGAGGTGGAGTCGGAGGAGACCACCGTGCTGCTCGGGTGCAGCGACGCACTGGTGCTCTACTCCGACGGGCTGGTCGAGCGGCGGGGCGAGCCTGTCACGGACGGCATCACCCGGCTGGCGGCGGCGGCCACCGACTGCCTGCGGCTCGACGCGTGGCGGCACAGAGCGGCCACCTGTCTGGCCGAGGCCCTGGCGACCCAGGACACAGCCGACGACGTGGTCGTCCTGACCATCGGCACCCCCGATGCCGTGTTGGCCTTCGACGTGCCGGGAGCGACCAATGCCGGCCGGCCGGCCGCCGCCGGCGTGCTGCTCCCACCGGAACCCGCCAGCGGGCCCGCAGCGCGTCACTGGCTGGCCGCACTGCTCGAGCGCGAGCCGGGGGTGTCGGACAGTGCCCGAGACGTGGCCGTGCTGT
>JAKAYQ010000193.1 GCA_021826725.1 Actinomycetes bacterium | reverse complement strand
CGATCTGCCCGAAGGCCCCTCCTCCTGCAACCTGCTGGCCGAATCGGCTCAGCGGCTTGTTCAGCCGTGGATCACGGCGTGAGGTCAGCCGTTGGCCAGGGCGGCGAACAGCGTGCTCACCGTCGTCTGGGTGATAGCCAACGGCCCACCCAGGACGTTCAGCACGTACACCGGGAACTGCGCCGCGTTGGAGCCGGCGTTGTTCAAGAAGGTGATCACCGAGGGCGAGACGGAGCTCGGGCTCAGTGTGAGCAGGATCGGCGAGTGCGTCACGCCGGCCACAGCGGAGCCGGTGATGGCATCGCTGAAGTAGTCGCCTCGAGCCACCAGCACAGTGCTCGAATGCAAAGAACCCCAGCCGAGGCCGTCCAGCTGACCGGCCACGTTGGCGGTGTTCTGCTCGAACTGGGCCAGCATCTGGGAGGTGTCACCCAGGTCCTGTCCGGCGATGCGGAGCACCGACACACCCATGCCCTGCAGCTGGGTCACCACGCTGTTCGAGATGGCCAGCGGGCCACCCATCACGATGACCTGCTGGATCCCCAGGTTGACGATCGCCTGCTGGGCCTGCGACCCGAGCGACGCCCCGGGCGTCAGCAGCAACGGGAAGCCTTGGTAGGCGACCGCGCTGGCCGACGCTGCGTCCTGGAAGCCGGAGTTGGTGGCGAGGATCGCCGTGCGCAGCGGCTCGGTGGTCGCCGGCGCCGACGAGCTGTTGCCCGTGGTGTCGTTGTACATGCCGTAGGCACCCGGCACGCTCACGGACCCGACCCCGGAGGTGTTGAAGTACTGGGCCACTGCCGCGGCGGTGCCGTCAGCGGTCTGCCCGTAGATCGGGCCGACCACCTGCACCTTGGCCGCGCCTCCGACGAGGGAGGTCACCGGGGTGTTCCCGCCGCAGTTGTAGGCGGTGAGACCCTCGACCTGGCTGATCACCGCCGGGCTGATCGCCGCGGGACCGCCGATCACGTACACCTCGGTGATGCCCTCGATGCGGATGGCGCTGGCCGCCGACGCCGACAGGCTGCCCGGTGACGTCAACAGCACGCCGGTTCCCAGACGGCCTGCCAGGTAGCTCGCCGACAGGGCGTCCTGGTAGGTGTTGTTGGTGGCCAGCACGACCGCACGGGCCGGGGAGCCGAGGAAACTTGCTGCAGCGAGGTTCTTCGGGCATCCAGCGCCGCCATTGACCGGGTAGGCGGTCAGCAGCGCCTGCGCGGCGGTGGCGTCCTCGGTGCTGCCGGCGGTACGGATGGCGGTCATGACCGCGAACACCCGGGGTGCCGTGGCGACCAGCGGACTACCGCTGCAGCCTGCGCTCGCACCGGTGGTGACCGAAGCGCCGATCGCGCCAAACGTGCCGCTCGGAGCATCGACCTTCAGGCCCGACAGCGTGTAGGTGGCCGCTGCCGACGACGAGGCCGTCGTCACCTGGAAGCTCAGCACGTTCGAGCCCATGCCCACCACGGTGCTGGCGACGGCGGCTCCGCCACCGCTGGCAGCCACGGTCGGGGTGCTGCTGGCATCGAATGTGCCGTTGTTCAGCGTCACGCAGACAAAGCCCTTGCCGATCACCGCAGCCTGGGTCTCCACGACGGCGATCGGGCTGATCGCAGCGTCAGGAGCGCCCGGCACCAGGCCCACGGCCGGGTTGTTGGCGTTGACCAGCACGTCGCTGATGAGGGCGTTCGAGGGCCCACCGACGTACGGCGGCTGCCCCGCACCGGGGATGTACGGATTGTTGCTGGCCGCGACCGAGGTCGTATTGCCGGCACTGGTGTAGGAGACGCCCACGTAGACGTGGCCCTTGGCCGCACCCGAGCCGACGGTGTAGGACACGCCGGAGATGTTGATCATCACCGGCGGCTGCGCGGCGTTGAGAGCGTTCGTCCCGATGATCGCCCCACTGTTGGTGAAGGTCAGCACCGCGGTGTTGTCGACCGACGTGCCGGCGCACGGGCCGGTAGCGGCCAGCGTCGGCGTGGAGAACGTCGGGACCGGCGAGGCCTGCCCGGCGGTCACCGAGGCGGTGACTTTGGGAGCGGCCGAGAAGGCGACGGTGTCACTCGACGTCGTGCAGTTCGCATTCGCCCCGTCTCCGACGGTGATGCTCACTTGGTCGCCCGACTGCCACGAGGTGCCCTGGCTGGCCAGCTGCACCTGCAGGTCGGCAGCGGCCTGTCCGCCCGAAGTGCCGGCCCCGATGGTCGGAGATGCCGCCGTCGCGTAGATGGCGACGCCCGGCACGCCGGTGGTGACGGTGGCGTTGGACACGCCCGTCGTCGGCGTCAGGGTCGTGGTGTCGTAGGTGGCGGTCACCAGCACACCGCCAACTGCGGCGGCCGTCGTGTTGTAGGCGATGTTGGAGAACGTGAACGTCTCACCGGCGGCGTAGGTGGTGGCACCCGCACCGCAGGTGATGGGCACGCTGATGGCGTTCGTACCGGCGCCGGTGACGGTTCCCACCGTCGGCGGGACGGTCCCTGGCGTGTTCGACGGGGTCACCGTCGGGTTCCCAGTGAAGTCGACCGTGGCCGCCTTCGCCGAGTCCGTGACGGCGAGGCTGATCGTGTCGCCCGTGGCACACGTGCTCCCCGGGGTCATCGTGACGACGAGGTCGCCCGCCGCCTGGTTGGTACCGGTGGGGCGAATGCTCGGCGATGAGGATGCGCTCACCGAGGAGCCAACGGCGGGCGCCGCTGCTGCGACCCCGCTCAGCCCGAGCACGCTGGCACCGGTGAGCGCCAGGGTGGCTGCCAAGCCCCCTACCGCCCATCGGCGTGCTCCCGACGGATGTTCTCTCACTTGCTCTCCTTGTTGGATCGCTGGATGGTCACCTCGCCCCACGCGGCCGCGGCGCCATGGCGCGACGGTCGGCGAGACGGAGTTCGATGCTACAGGTGGTTCAACCGCCGAACGCGCATCTCTGTGACACATGGGTTCGATCGGCGTCGAGCGGGGTCGGCCGCGCCCCGACGCGAGCGTCCTCGGCCCGAACGTCAGCCACTCCCGCACGGGGGTGCCCCGCGCGGGAGTGGTCCAGCTCCGCTCCGGCCCGATCCGGCAACGGGCATGGCGGTCGTTGCCGTGGCCCGACGGGGAAAGTACGGTCGCGGGAGCGGTATCGTTGCTGGCGCGCGGGCACCCCGGTCGTGACGCGGTGCTCCGGGTGGTGGTGCAGCCGAGGCGGGACCCCTCCACGTGCCTGAGGGCGAGCGGGAAGTCCCGGTGGAAGGCGAGGAAGGGAAGTCGAGCAGCATGGCGATCGCACCCCAGGACCTCGACCGTCGAAGCCCCGAGCGGGACCGCCGGCTGGTCGAGGCGCACCAAGCCGGCGATCCCGACGCCTTTGCCGGCATCGTGGCCGACCACTATCCGACGCTTCTGGCGCAGGCCGAGCGCAGGCTGGGCAGCCGCGTCGAAGCCGAGGACGTCGTCCAGGAGGTCTTCGAGCGGGCGCTGCGGGCCATCGACCGCTTCGGCGGCGACTACCGGCTCGCCGCCTGGCTCAGCCTCATCACCTCCAACGTGTGCGCCACGCACGGCGCCCGTCGTACGAGCCAGCGGCAGCTGCCGGAACGCTTGGCCGGTGATCAGCTGGTGACGCCGGACTGGTCCGACGTGGTGTCGGACCCGGTAGTGCTGGAGACGGTGCTGTCGGCGATCGACCGCCTTCCGCGTTCTCAGCGCAGCAGCTTCGTCCTGCACGCCGTCGATGGCCTTCCCTACCCCGATGTTGCCGATCAACTGGGGATCACCGAGGCGAACGCCCGGGCCCGGGTGCATCGGGCTCGGGTCACCCTGCAACGCCGTCTGCGCGGTGTCCGGAGCCTGCTCGGAGCGGTGGTGGGCGCGCCGCTGGCGGTGCACACGGTGCTGCGGCACCTTCCCGGCCGGCTAGCGCACGTCGGGCCGCTCCACGGCACCGGCTCCAGTCCTGCGGTGGCGACGGCCAGCGGCGCTGCCCCGGCAGCGCCAACAGCCGGGCAGGCCCTCGCAAGGCTTCACCAGAGCGTGAACCAGCTGGCTGTGCAGGTGGCGACCAGCCCGCAGGCTCAGGCTGCGGTGACAGGTGCACCGAACCCGCGCGGATCACTGCTGGCGGTGGTGGCAGGCGTGGCCGCAGTCGCCACGGCCACCTTTTCCCCGGGTCCAGCCGCCACCGCAGCCGCCGGCGGAACGCCGGCCGCGACCCGGGCAGCTCCGGCGAGGGTCTCACCGACGCACGACTTCGGGGCGTCGCGTTCGAGGGCGGGATCGTCCTCCGCGCCCGTCACGATGTCGGTGATCGCCGAGACGGCACCGGCACCGGCACCGGCACCGGCACCGGCGGTATCTCCGGCGACGACCAACGGCGGCACCTCGCCGGCGGTGCACGCCGAGACGGCGCCGTCGCCGGCGACGACCAACGGCGGCACCTCGGCGGCGGTGCACGTGCCGTCGTGGGTGGCGCTGGCCAGTGCGACACAGCCCAGCAAGACACCGACCAGCTCGGGCACGCCGGTCGGCGGCACCGGGGCGGGTACGGGCTCGGGTGCCGGTGCCGTGGGGGCTCCCGTGGGCACTTCGGTGGCGACCAACCCGGCGGTCGCTCCTTGCCCGTGGCTGGCCGCCTTCCCCGGCGCGACCCCCGGCCCGATCCCCACCGCGCCGCCGCTGAGCGGGACCGTCGTCGACCTGCTCGAAACCCGGCCGGTGACCCTGGCCAACGTATCGACCGATCCGGTCTTCCACGGCTCCGCCACGCTGACCACCCCTACGGCCGATACACCGGGCACGGCGGTGTCGGTGCTCACTGGGGCGTGCGTCGCCCCCGCCAGCGGGGTGCTGGTAGTGGACGTGACGGCAGCCGACGGCACGGAGGTGCAGCTTCGGGGCGTCCTGGCCTCCACGACCGGGACGACCGGCGATCCGGGCTACCTGTTCCGGGGAACGACCGTCGTTTTGAGCAAGCAGGCACCGACGGCCAGTTCGACGTCGGCCGCCTCGCTGCCCTGGGGCATCTCCGCTGACTTCGTGGCCCAGCTCCTCCTACGGACAGCGGACAACACTGCCCAGTTGGCGCTGGCCTTCGTCGAACCGCCCGAGGGCGGAGGCGCCCCGACGGCCAGCTCGACACCCACCGCTGCCTCGCCGCACCCGTCGATACCGCCGTCGCCGTCGCCGTCGAGCAGCGCAGTCACGCCGGCCAGCGATGACTCGACCGCCACCGGCCAAGTCGGCCCCACAACCGGGGCCGACCCGACGGCGTTCGGGCCACGCCGACCACGCTGAGGCGACATCCCCCGGTGGGCGAAGCCGGCGGGGCCTGAGCCCCGTAGGCGCGTGCGCAGCCCGACGAGGGTCGTCGGACGGAGCGACCTGCGACGGCGTCCATCCCAGCGGCCGCCTGCCAGGGCAGATCGCACTCGAGGTGATCGCAGACCTCCTGGCCGGAGAGGCCCTCGTGGGTGGGGTCAAGTGGTTCCCGGTCGGCGGGTTGTTCGTTGCACGCACCCAGTGGTGGCTGCGGCGCAACCCACGGTTCCACCCGCCCCCTCACCCCGACGCCGGGTTCGTGGCCCGACATGGTGGAGCGGTCGATCGGCGAGCTCGTCACGAAGAAGATCAAGCGCGGGCGCACACGAGCGTCGCCGCTCCCGAAACGGGCATCCGGGAGTAGACCAAAGACCGGAACGAGAGCCCCCGGCCCTACGGCTGGGTGAAGACCGCTGATCCGATCCTCGTCTCGCTCGCCCGCTGCTGCGAGCGGGTGTCCGCCGCCGCCGGAACGAAGGAGGAGTGATGACCGCTGTCCCCCGAACTTCTGGCTCGGGAACCGAAGAGTGCCGTGTGCTCGTCGTCTCCGGCAGTCCGGCCCGGAGGCCCGCAAGCGGGGCACTGGGCCCCGGCGCTGGATGTCTATGGCCGAGTCGCCGACCCTGGCGCCACCCGGCACCACAACACGACGAGCCCGATTGAGGATGGTCACTGCCACGCGCCATCTCGGCATCCTCGCCTGGTACGCTCCGCCAGCTAGGCCGAGGGAGCGGGCTCAGGTGAGGGGAGTCGGGGCGCGTGGCATTGGCATCGAGCGATGGCGGGCAGGGCGACCAGCGCGACGAGCGGACTGGCCGAGCGCTCGTCGAAGCCCAACGCTGCGGGGATCTCGAGGCCGTCGCCGAGTTCGTCCGCTTTCACCATCCAAGGCTCCTCGTCCAGGCGGAACGACGCCCAGCTCCAGATCGCCTTCCTCGGGACCACCCCGGCGCCCACCGCGGGTCCAGAGACGGGGACCGGAACGACCGGAACGACCGGAACGTCGACCGACCCATCGCGATGACCGGTCCTGCCTGGCCGGCTGTGCTCGTGCCCGACGCCATGCTGACGCCCCCCGCGCACGCCGTCGCCTGAGGGTTCG
>JAKAYQ010000192.1 GCA_021826725.1 Actinomycetes bacterium | reverse complement strand
TGAGCGGCTGGCGGAGCAGCTCCAGGTGATCACCGGGATGTGGGCCGCCAGCCCCGAGCAGCCCGTGTCGTTCGCAGGCACCCACTACCGCGTCGAGGGCAATCCCGGCCTTCCCCGACCCGTGCAGTCACCCCGCCCGCCGTTGATCGTCGGCGGGCTCGGCCCCCGCCGGACGCCGGCCCTGGCGGCCCGGTTCGCCGACGAGGTCAACATGCCCTTCCCCCCGCTGACTGTTTTCGAGGAGCGCCAGCGGGACGTCGACCTGGCGTGTGCGGCGGTGGGCCGGGACCCGGCCAGCCTTCGCCGTTCGGTGGCGCTCGTGGTGTGCTGCGGGCGCGACGAGGGCGAGATCGCCCGGCGTGCCGCCGCCATCGGACGCGAGCCAGGCGAGCTCCGGGAGAACGGGGCGGCCGGCACGCCGTCGGAGGTGGTCGACCGGCTGTTGCGGTTCGCCGCCGCCGGTGCGGAGCTCGTCTACCTCCAGGTGCTCGATCTCGCAGACCTGGACCACCTCGAGCTGCTGGCCGCCGAGGTCATGCCGGTGGTGGCTTGATCGGCGTTCGCTGGTGCCGCGGGCCATGTCGTGATTCGGCTGGCGCCGTGCGTCAGGTCCGATTTTCGTTGGTGCTGTGGGCCAGGGGCTGGGCGGGGCAGCGTCCGACAGTGGCCCACAGCGTCGAGTTGCGTGCGGCCCGCATGCCGGTACCCGGCTCCGGCACCCGGCTCCGGTACCCGGCTCCGGGTACCGTGGGGCGATGAGACCGGGGAGCGAAGGCTGGCTGGCGGGTGGAGCCGGCCCGTCGGCGGGGCGATCGGATTGAGCCGGTGAGCGCAGCCGTCGCACCGCCTGTGGTCGCGCCCTGGGTCGAAGTGCGAGGCCTGACCAAACGGTTCGGGTCGGTACTGGCGGGGACGACCTGAGCTTTATGGTGCGGCCCGGCATCGTCACCGGGTTCCTCGGTCCGAACGGGTCCGGCAAGACGACGACGCTGCGGACCGTGCTGGGGTTGGTGCGCCCGAACGCCGGCCGGGCGCTGGTCGACGGTGTCGCCTACCGCGAACTGGCGGACCCCGTCCGCACGGTGGGGGCGGTGCTCGAGTCCTCGGGCTTCCACCCTGCTCGCTCGGCTCGCGCTCACCTGCAGGTGCAGTGCAGCGCGGCGGGGATCGACCAGCGCCGGGCGGACGAGGTGCTGGAGCTGGTCGGCCTGGCCGCCGAGGGGAGCCGCGCCGTCGGCGGGTACTCCATGGGGATGCGCCAGCGCTTGGAACTGGCCCGGGCGGTGCTGGGCGACCCCGATGTGCTGGTGCTGGACGAGCTGGCCAACGGCCTCGACCCCCAGGGGATCGCGTGGCTGCGCTGGTTCCTGCGGTGGTACGCAGGCCGGGGCCGGGTGGTCCTGGTGTCGTCGCACCTGCTCGCCGAGGCGTCACAGACCGTCGACGATGTCGTCATCGTGTCGGGCGGTCGTCTCGCTGCCCAGGGGCGCCTGGCGGATCTGATGCACGCCGGATCAGCTGAAGCGATCGCGGTCCGGACCACCGATGCGCCCCGCCTGGCCGCGGTGCTGCGCGGCGCTGGCTTGGAGGTCCGGGAGCAGCCGCCGGACGGAGTGGTGGTTCTTGGTGCCAGCCCCGAGCGTGTCGGCGAGCTCATGGCCGAGCACCGCATCGTCGTGCTTGCCATGTCGTCGACAGTGACCGGTGGAGCCGCCAACCTCGAAGGGCTGTTCTTCGCCCTGACCCGGAACGTCGGTGGTGGAACCGGTCCGGGACCGGTCGGCAGCGGCCGGACCCGGCGGGGGTCGCGCCGTGCTCCGGGCGTGGAGGGACCGGCGTGACCGACGAGATGCACGAGCCCACGGGCGCATCGCGCCCCAGTGCGCCGACTGCCGGGATGGCGCCACCCCAGCTGGGTCCGGAGTCGCCTGCCGGGCAGTGGCAGGCGCCCGGGGTCATGGCTGGTCCCGGCCGCCGGCGCAACCGGACCGGTCGAGCCCTGGCGGCTGAGGTCCGCAAGCTGCTGACGGTGTGGTCGACACCGGTGATCGTCGCGGTCGGCGTCGTGCTGACGGTCGGGCTCGGCGTTCTCGTGGGATATGCCACCGGCCATGGCAACCACGCCCGGGACCTGCTGCTGCCGGCCCGGGGAACCGCTTCGTGGTTCGACAGCGTCTTCTCCGTCATGACGATCGCCCAGGACCTGGCGCTCATCGTCGGTGTGGTGGCCGTCACCGCCGAGTTCCGGCACCGCACGGTCACCGCCACGTTCCTGGCGGAGCCCCGGCGGGGGCACGTCGTGGCAGCCAAGCTTGGCGTGGCTGCCATGGCCGGGGCGACCGTGGCTGTCGCTGCCGCACTGGGCGACCTGGCCCTCGGTGCGGTCTTCGTCGCCACCGGCAACGGCACCGCCTCGACGATGCTCACCGAGATGGGCCACGTGGCGCCCGGCGTGGTGGCAGCGTCGGCGCTCTTCGGCATCTACGGAGTGGGCCTGGGCGCGCTGTTGCGCAACCAGGTCGCCGCGTTGGTCTTCGGTCTGGGTGTCACCGTGATCCTGGAGCCCATCGTGCGCGGCATCGTTCTCGGCGTGGGCAAGTGGTTTCCCTCCGCTGCCGCCCAGTCGCTCGACAGCGTCACGGCGCATGCCTCCTCGGGCTTCGCCAGCTCGACGTTCCCGTTGCTGTCGCCCGGTACGGCCGCCGCCATCCTGCTCGGCTACGGGGTGGTGCTCGCCATCGCCGGGGCGCTCACCACCCTGCAGGCGGACATCACCTGACCCCGGGTCGCTCGGGCGACGCAGGGTTGGCCAGCTCGCGGGAGCAGGAACCGACAGCGGTCGACCGACCGATTCGATGGCGAGGTAGGCTAACTACCGGTGATGCCCGTGTTTTCGACCACCGATCCCGTCCGGGTGGGCCGAGCGCTCGCCCGCCTGTCGCGGCTGCTGGAGCAGGCGTCGTCCGACGCCGGGCTCACCCTGGCGCAGTACCGGGTGCTCGTCTTCGTCGCGGACCGACCCGAGCGGGCGTCGGCACTGGCCGTCAAGGTCGACGTGCGCCGGGCCACGCTCAGCGCCATCGTCGGCGGCCTGGAACGGGCCGGGCTGCTGCAGCGGGTTGCCGTGGAAGGTGACGGCCGGGGCGTTCAGCTGCAGGTGACGCCGGAGGGACGGGCGGCGCTGGCCATGGTCGACGGCACGTTGGGCAGCCGGTTGGCGGACGTCATCGCCGCTGGTGCGGTTGCCGGTGGAACGCTGGCCGCCGAGCTCGAGCGCATGATCGCCGGTTTTGAAGCCGTGTGCGGATCCTCCGAGCGCGTGCAGACCGGCGGCGGGGCCCGGTGAGCGAGGCTGCCGGGGGTTCGAGGGCCGGAACGTTCCAATCAGGCTCTGGGGACGGAGGACCGAGCACAGGCCCGCGGGCCGGAGCGCTCCATGCTGGTCCCGAAGTCGGATCCCCGCCGGTGCGCACCGGGCTCGCCCTGTTCGTCATCATGATCGGGGTGCTCATGGCGGCGGTCGACACCACCATCGTGGTGCTGGCGCTGCCCGAGCTGGAGCGGTCCCTGCACGTGCCGCTGTCCGGCGTGGTGTGGGTCATCATCGCCTACCTGCTCGTGATCACCGTGCTTGCGACCCAGGTCGGGCGGCTCGGCGACATGTTCGGCCGGGTTCGGATGTACGAGACGGGGTTCATCGTCTTCATCGTGGGCTCGGCACTGTGCGCGCTGGCCTCGAACGAGGCGACCATCATCGTGTTCCGGGTCCTGCAGGGTGTGGGCGGGGCCCTGATCACTGCCAACAGCGGCGCCGTGATCGCCGACACCTTCCCCCCCGAGCGTCGGGGCCGCGCCTACGGGTTCAATGCGGTGGGATTCAACGTCGGCGCCATCCTCGGCATCCTGCTCGGCGGCGTGATCATCACCTACGTGTCGTGGCGGTGGATCTTCTGGATCAACGTGCCCGCCGGCCTGCTGGCCTTCGCGCTGGCCCTGCGGGTCCTGCGCGACAGCGGCCGGCGCCAGCGTCAGCGGCTCGACCTGACCGGCATGGTGACGATGGGCGCCGGGCTGTTCGGCGTGCTGTGGGCCATGACCCGTCTGGCCACGGTGTCGTTCTCGGGCGAAGTGCTCGCCGCGCTGGTCGGAGGGGTTGCCCTCCTCGTCGCCTTCGGGTTCGTCGAGCGGTCCCGGTCGGCCCCGATGCTGGACCTGTCGCTGTTCCGCATCCCCACGGTGACCCCGACGCTGCTGGCGTCGATGTTCCAGGCCACGGCCAACTTCGCCGTGCTGTTCCTCGTCATCATGTACCTGCAGGGCGTGCGGGGGCTGAGCCCGTTGCACGCGTCGCTGCTGCTCGTCCCCGGCTACCTGGTGGGGGGCCTGGTCGGACCCTTCGGCGGACGGATCTCGGACCGGATCGGGCCGGTGTGGCCGGCCACCGTCGGCCTCGCCGTCGAGATCGTCGCGCTCGTCGTCTACACCCAGCTGCACACCGACAGCGCACTGGCCCTGGTGGTGGCGGCCGCCGTCATCAACGGCGTCGGCGCCGGGGCTTTCTTCCCGGCCAACAACGCCGCGGTGATGGCCGCGGTCCCCGGCGAGCAGTTCGGCATCGCCTCGGGCATGCTCCGGACCTTCGCCAACGTCGGGATGGTCTTCTCGTTCGCCGTGGCCATCTTGGTGGCCGCCCGCTCCATCCCCAGGAACCTGGCCTTTGCCATCTTCGTCGGCACCACCCATCTCAGCCGGCACCTGGCCGGAGCGTTCACCACAGGGTTGCACGCGGCGTTCTTGTCATCGATCGTCTTTATGGCGATTGCCGCCGCGCTGTCCGCCACGCGGGTCGTGCACCGGCAGCGGGTGTCCCGGGTGTCGGGTACCGGTGCCAACGGGGGCGGTGCCGGCCGGGGGTAGCGCTGGCCGGGGGTGGCGTGACGTCGCCGGCTCCGACTGCAAAGCGTCCGGTTTCCGAGCGGAGACGGCACCTCGTACGGCAATGACCGGCCGGATCTCATGCCGTCCTTGCCGTGCCTGCTGTTCCTGGCGATCACCCAGAACCTGCGTGCCAAAGGACGGACGGCGGCCCCCTGCCGGTTCCGTAGACCCGATCCGGTCGGCGCCGACGACGGCGGCGTGACCAGGTGCTTCGGCTGCGGCCGGATCGACGCTTTCGAAGGCGGGAGACGGCGGTGTGCCGAGCGCGGCAGGAGGTGACTGGCGGGGCGCAGCAAGGTCGCCAGCAAGGTTGCCAGCAAGGTCGCCCGGTCAGTCTCGTGGGGTGACCGAGGTCGACAAGCCGCTCGTGTGGGGTGCGAGCGAGGTGCTGTGGGCATCCGCGGCCGGTAACCACGGTCTGGGTCCAGCGGGGTCGCACGCGAGTGGCGCCCGCACCAGCCGCCCGGTCCCGGAGCCATCCGGAACCGGCGGGGTCGGCCCGGGCGGGACGGACGCCAACCCCCCCGGCGTTTGTCCCGCCCGGGCCGCTGCCAGCAGTGCTGTGCCCCAGTGGCATGCCGGGGCCCGGGTGCATGGCGCGGTCAAGGTGATCGCTGTGCCTGTGCCTGTGCCTGTGCCTGTGCCTGTGCCTGTGCCTGTGCCTGGTGGGAGGGAGCGGCGCCGGGTATCGATTGCGCTTGCCTCGAGGGGTCCCGATCTCTATGGTGAGCACCCTGTGCGAGGCGGCGCACCCGGCGGGCTCGGGCGACGGCTTGCTCCTTGGCGACCTGCTGGGTTTGCGGGTGAGGGTGGGTACCGGGGGGCGCCGATCGAGGTGATCGATGTCCCTCCGTCGCGTCCGCGTGAATGCCGTGTCCCGCAGGGGTCGGTCCTGGTCCCAGCGGCTGCGGCGGGTGCTCGATCGTCGAAGGGCCGGGCATGACCGGCACCGCGTTCGCCGGGACGCAGGTTCCGGCCCGGCCATCCATGCTTCGCCTCCGCCCGGTCGCAACCCGCCGCCGGTCGGCGATCGCCGCGGTCTCCGCCCTCGTGGCCGTGGGCTCGACAGCGGTGGTGGCGTCGGCCTTCGCCCGTGCCGGGGCGACGAGCGCAGTGCTGGCGCTCCGGACCACAGTCGCCTCCGGGGTGCCGATCTCGACCGCAGATCTGCGCGTGGTCCAGGTTCACGTGGCCAGCGGCGTGGCCGTCGTCCCCGCAGCCGAGGAGGATCAGGTCGTGGGGCGCCAGGCGGCGGCGAACCTGCCGGTGGACTCCCTGCTGGCTCCCGGTGACCTGGTCACCGCCTTCGCCCCGCCGCCGGGGAGCGCAGTCGTCGGCGTCGCGGCTGCGCCCGGCGCACTCCCGGCGGGCGGCGTCGGCGTCGGCGACGAGGTGGACGTGGTGGCGACGGGGTTGGCGAGCGCATCAGGAGCAGCCGTCGGCGTTACGGCGGGGACCGCGACACCGGGTCCGCAGGCA
>JAKAYQ010000191.1 GCA_021826725.1 Actinomycetes bacterium | reverse complement strand
GCACGCCGACGGGCCGGCTACTACCAACGCGTCGACGGCCTCCGCCAAACCCGCCAGGTTCATGGGTTCATTCCAGCACGCGGGTGTGTCAACCCTCCGGCCTGGCTCCACCGAGAGGCGCACCAACTCGCATAGCGGACGGCGCACCTATTGGGGCCCCCTCACCGGACCCCGGTGCCGAAAGCCGGACACAGGAACACCTCGAGTCCCGACGCAACACCGCCGAGACCGCAGCACCGCCGAGACCGGGCGACGCGCTCAGGCCCCGGTGGGTTCGCGCTCCTGGCCCGCCAGGGTGCCGACATCACGCCGTACCTTCTGGCTGACCACCTTGGACGAGCCGCCAGCCTGCATCGTGACGCCGTACAGGGCATCGGCCGACTCCATCGTCCGCTTCTGGTGGCTCACGATGATGAGCTGTGCCTCGCTGCGAAACTCGTGGATGAGGCCGAGGAACCGATGGAGGTTCACATCGTCGAGCGCAGCCTCCACCTCGTCCATCAGGTAAAAGGGGGACGGCCGGCTGCGGAAGACAGCGAACAGGAAGGCAAGCGCCACGAGCGACCGCTCACCGCCGGACAGCAGCGTCAGCTTGCGGACGTTCTTTCCGGCCGGCCGGGCCTCCACTTCCACTCCGGTGTTGAGCAAGTCTTCGGGCTCGGTGAGCGTCAGCCGTCCCGTCCCCCCGGGGAACAGGGTCGCGACAAGCGTCTGGAAGTGCTCGTTCACGTCCGAGAACGCCTCACCGAAGGCGCGCACGACCTCTTCGTCGACCGTTCTGATGACCTGCTGCAGCTCCCTGCGAGCCGAGCGGACATCTTCCACCTGGGTCTGGAGGAACGCGTAGCGCTCCTCCAAATCGGCGAGCTCATCGAGTGCCAGCGGATTGACCGGCCCGAGCTTCGTCAGCTCGGCTTCCACCGCTGCCGCCCGGGCTGCTGCTTCCACACCCTCGGGGAGCTCCGGCTTCGGTGCGGCCAGCGCATCTGCGACCGAGGAGCCCAACTCGCGTCCGAGCGCATCCTCGGCAGTCTCTCGGCGGACAGCGACCTCCGCGAGGTCGAGCTCCAGCCGCTGCAGGCGCTCGCGGACCGCTGTCGCCCGCCGCTCCGCCTCGGCCCGCTGCTGGCGCAGTTCCTCCAGCCGTGCACCGCCCTGGCGAAGTTCGGCCAGCTGGCGATCCCGCTGCTCCTGCAAGCCGGTGAGGACCCCAGACAGGTGCCGGGCATGGCCCTCGACCAGCGCTCCCAGACGCTCGACTGCAGTCGCCTCTGCTTCGAGCCGCCTCCGGCGGACCGCAGCCCGTTCACGCTCGGCCACATGACCCGCCAGACGGCGTTCAACGTCGGCCAACCGGTCGACGAGCACGGCTTGGCGCTCAGCCAGGCCAGCCCGGCGGACCTCGAGCTCACGGCGAGCATCTGCCACCTGGGACCGACGCTCGGCCAGGTGCCGCCGCGCCTGTTCAGCCTGGCCGATCGCTACTGTTGCCGCCGCCGAGGCGGCTTCGAGATCGGGAAGGCGCTCTTCGATCTCGCGTAACCGGGCGGCGTCGCGCCCGACCCGCTCGGCGGCCTCCTGCCGGTGCCGGCGAGCTTCAGCCAGCTCGTCTTCGGCGCCGGCAAGCTGCCTGGCCAAGCGCTCGAGCGCGTGGTCGACAGCCTGGCGGCGATCGCCCGCCCGCTCCACGTCGTGGAGCGCCGAGCGAGCCTCCTCGGCTGCAGCCGCAGCCTCCGCTCGGGCCTGACGCAGGCCTGCCGTGGCGAGGTCGGCAGCGGACGCTGCCCGGGCAGCCGCAGCCGCTGCCTCGTCAGCTGCCGCACGGGTCGCCACCGCGTCTCCTGCCTGGAGCTTCCAACCCGTCGGGGCGAACCGCCCGCCTCCACGGGTCACCACCGTCAGGCCCGGATGGGCCAGAGCGATGTCGGCCGCCTCCTCCCATTCCCCTCGCACAGCCACTGCCGAGCCCACCAAGCGCGCCAGAACAGCAGCGGCGGCCGGTGTCGTGGCCCGCACGTGGGCGGCGATGGGCTCGGTCCCCGGGGGCACGACAACCGTGTTCGCATGCCCTGCACCGGGCAGCCCGGCGAGCACGTCTACCGCTTCCCCGCTCGGCAGGCCCGCGTCGGCATTCGCATGCCCCGCACCCGGCAGTCTGGCGATCGTGCTCGCCATCCCCCCAGCCGGCGGATGCGTCGGGACCGGCGCCGCCACGGTCCCAGGCACGCCGCGTTCGAGCAGACGGCGGAGCGCGGCGCGAGCCGGTTCGACCCCATCGGCGACCAATGCAGCGAGGCTCGACCCTGCAGCCGCCTCGAACGCCAGTCGCCAGCCGTCGTCGACCTCCACGACGTCGGCCACCAAGCCGAGAACGCCTCGCAGGTCGGCCACGGCGTCGAGCCCGGCGGCACCACGCGCCTCTTCGACGGCGCGGGCGAGGGCTTCGGCCCGGGCTCCGAGCCGGTGACGATCCCGTTCGGCCGCACCCGCTCCCGCTTCGGCGGCTGCCACAGCCTCGTTCGCGGCAGCATGGGCCGAACTGGCGTCGGCAGCCCGGCGCTGCGCGTCGGGCACCGCAGCCACCAGCGCCTCACGTTCGCCGACCAGCTGGTCGCGCTCGTCCACCAGGGCCTGGCGACGCTGCTCGATGGCAGCCAACCGGTCGTCGACGCGCGCCAGGCCCGCCCGCTCCCGGTCGATCGACTGGCGTAGAGGCTCGGCGTCGCCACGAGCCCGTCGGAACGCGTCCTGGACCGCCTGCAGTTCGCTGGTGTCGGCCGCTGCCGTCCCAGTCGCGTCGGCTTGGAGCGCCGCCTCCGCTGCGGCCACCTCCTCGGCGACAGGCTGAAGATCGTCGGTTTCTGCCCGTGCCGCAGTCAGGTCCGCCCCGAGCCGGGCTGCCTCGGCCTCGAGCGCGGAGACGACATCGGTGTCTGCCGCCGCCTCGAGTGCCTGGGCCACCGACCGGCGCCGCTCCGACAGGACCCCGCCCAGGCCGCGGCAACGCTCGGCCAGGGCCTGCACCCGGGTGAGCACCGCCACCAGGTCTTCTTCGCGCCGAGTGGAGAGCTCGGCGGTGGCACTGTCGAGTGCCGTGTCGAGCTCCGCCACGCGGTCACGCAGGTCGAGGTCCTCACGCCGCAGTCCCTGGCGCTCCAGCTCCGCCATCCGGGCTCGGTCGGCAAGGCCGGCGACCTCCCGTCCAACCAGGTAGAGGCGCAGCTCCCGCAGCTCCGCGGCCAGCACTCCATGCGAGCGCGCCGCCGTGGCCTGGCGTTCGAGCGGCCGGATCTGCCGACGCACCTCACGGACCAGGTCGCCGAGACGTTCGAGGTTCTCCTCGGTGGCCGTCAGGCGTCGTTCAGCCCGCTCGCGCCGACGACGATGCTTGAGCACGCCGGCGGCCTCCTCGATGACCGCCCGGCGGTCCTCGGGACGCGCCTGAAGGATCTGGTCGAGCTGGCCCTGGCTCATGATGACGTGCTGCTGGCGGCCGACGCCCGAGTCCGACAGGAGCTCTTGGACGTCCATCAACCGGCACGGCTGTCCATTCAGGGCGTACTCGCTGTCACCGGAGCGGAACAGGGTCCGGGTGATGGTGATCTCGGCTAGGCCGCCAGGGAGACGTCCCGTCCGGTTGTCGATGGTGAGCGACACCTCGGCCCGGCCGAGCGCCGGGCGGTCGGCCGATCCAGCGAAGATCACGTCCTCCATCTTCGAAGATCGCATCGTTCGGGGGCCTTGTGCGCCGAGCACCCACGCCACAGCATCGACGACGTTGGACTTTCCGCTGCCGTTCGGACCGACGACGACCGTCACCCCTGGCTCGAAGTGCAGGGTGGCAGGGTCGGCGAACGACTTGAAGCCTTTGATGGCGAGGGCCTTCAGGTACACCGGGGGTCACCCTATCTGGCGCCGGGACACCAGGACGGAGCCCGGGAGCGGTCTGCGCTGCCCTCCGCCGCTCGACCTGCCCGCCTCCGCCGCTTAGACCTGGCAACGCTCGCAGTAGTACGTCGACCGGCCGGCAACCTTCACCCGGCTGATGGGATGCCGACACCGGCGGCATGCTTGGCCCGCCCGGTCGTAGACCTGGTGTTGGCCCTGGTAGTCCCCCACCTCACCGTAAAGATCCCGGTACTGCTCATCGGCCAGGGACGATCCCCGGTGCTTCACCGCGTCGGACAGCGTCTCCACCATCGACCGGTACAAGCGACGTATCTCCTGGACGCTCAGGGTGTCAGAACGCCGGTCGAAGCGAAGACCGGCGGCGAACAGGATCTCGTCCGCATAGATGTTGCCGATTCCCGCCACAAAGCGCTGGTCGGTCAACAGCGTCTTCAGCGCCACCCGGCGAGCGGTCAGCCGCTGCCCGAACACCCCCCAGCTGAGCACGTCGTCAAGGGGATCGAACCCCAGGTGCGCGAGCTCGGGCACGGCGTCTGCCACGTCCCCAGGGGCCGTGACGAACAATTCCCCAAACGTGCGGGGATCCACAAAGCGCACCTGACCAGCTCCGGCAAAGGAGATGATCACATGCGTGTGCCGGGCTACGGGCTCCTTGGGCGACACCACCCGCAGGAGCTGGCCGCTCATTCCCAGGTGCACCACCAGAATGTCGCCGCTGTCGAGGTCGGCCAACAGGTACTTTCCCGAGCGGCGTACCGAAGCGACCGTCCGTCCCTGCAGGCGCGCCCGGAACTCCTCGGGGTCGGCATGCCGGCGCACCGAGCGAGCCCCGCTCACATCGACACTTCGAACCTTGCGCCCGACGATCTCCTTGCCAAGGTCCCGACGGATGGTCTCGACCTCCGGCAGCTCAGGCATCGCTCCCGATCCCGGCGGTATCCGAACCTCCGGTTCCTGGGGTGGGCGTTCCCCCCAGCTTGTCCTGGGACGACGGCCCCATCTCCTGCTGGTCCGACGGCGGCGGCGGATGCGGCGGCGGCTCTTCCGGCAACCGCCCCTGTGACTGTGCGGCGCCGCCACTCCACACCGCGGACCTGACCGACGACGATGGCCGCTCCTCCTCCACCTGGGCGGCCTTCGACGCCAGGTGCACCGATGCTTCGCGGGCCGCCGCCTGCTCGGCGTCCTTCTTCGACCGTCCGACGCCCCGGCCCATCGCCTCGCCGGCCACAACCACTGTGGCACGGTACCGACGATCGTGGTCCGGGCCCGATCCGTCCACTACGTAGTGCGGCAGCACGCCGGCGGTGCGTACGACAACCTCCTGCAGGCGCGTCTTGTAGTCGTCGGCGCCGGGGCCGGCAGCCGCCTCCTCGATCCTGCGTCCGAGCAAGCGCAGCACCAGGGTGGAAGCAGCGGGCAAGCCGCCATCCAGGTACACGGCCCCGATCAACGCCTCGACGGTATTGGCAAGGATCGACGGCTTGCCTCGACCTCCCGAAGCGTCTTCGCCGCGCCCCAGCAGCACCAGATCACCCACCCCGAGCTCGCCCGCAACCTCGGCAAGCACCGCGGTGTTGACGACGGCTGCCCGGACCTTGGCCAAGGCACCCTCGGGGAGGGCCGGATAGGCGCCAAAGCAGTGCTCTGCCACCACGAGCCCCAGCACGGCGTCGCCGAGGAACTCGAGCCGTTCGTTGGATGCTGCACCCCCAGCTTCGGCGCACCAGGAGCGGTGGGCAAGCGCGTGCGCCAGCAAGCTGGCATCGGTGAACCGGTACCCGATCCGATCGGCCAGCCAGTCCACATCGGCTGCCGAAACGCTCGCAGCAGTCGGTTCGCCCGCTGGGGACGTGACCGTGCCTGAAGGTGTTCCGACTGCCGGAGGCGATCCCGTCGCGCCGCTCACCCCAGCCGAAGCACTACCCGCCGCCTCCAAACCCGAAGTCTCGCCACTTGCCACCGCGCCTGCCCGAGCCGATGCACCATCCCGGGTCGCCGCCACGTCACTGTCGAGCGCGCCGCCAACAGCGGCACGGGCAGGCGGAGCAGCGGTGACCCGGCTGTGGCGCATCCCTCGACGCGAACCCGTTCAGTCCACTCCGAGCTTGGCCACGACGTAGTCGACGGCGTCCCGGACGGTGCGGAGGTCCTCGAGATCCTCGTCCTCGATGCGGAACCCGACGGTCCGCTCGCCCAGCTCCTCCTCGAGCCCCTCGACCAGCTCGATCAGCGCGAGCGAGTCGGCCCCGAGATCCTCGGCGAAAACAGACGACTCGGTGATCGTCGACGGCTCGATCTCGAGGATGTCGGCGAGCTGGTCCCGGACCAGGTCGAAGACGCCTTTGCGGTCGAGCGGACCATGTTCGACGTGGGTCTCTGCGGGCACTTCATCTCCTGTCATCCCTCGGAGCCGCCGGCGGGCGGGTCCTGTCGACGTCGCGGCCCTGGCAGCTCGCCGTGGTCGCGCAGCCCACCCCCGACCCGAACAGAAGCGGTCCGGGGCCGAACACCAGACCGGCAGGACGTCCAACC
>JAKAYQ010000014.1:26780-28853 GCA_021826725.1 Actinomycetes bacterium | reverse complement strand
CCGATCTCACCGGCACTTCGATCGGCCCGGGCACCACGCCCCTGCGGTCGATTCGACCGCGTGCGATCTGCAGTCCGGGCACCGATCCGGCCAGGATCTCCGCCAGCCGAGCGACGGCCAGGTCGATCCCCCCGGGATCGCACCCCCGCTCAAAACGAGCCGACGCCTCGGTCCGCAGCGCCAGGCGCTTGGCCGTCCGGGCGATGGCGGTCGAGTCGAAGTAGGCCGCTTCGAGCAGCACCCTGACGGTCCCGTCGCCGATCTCCGTGCTGGCGCCGCCCATCACACCGGCGATGCCGATGGGGGCGTCGTCGCCGTCGCAGATCAGGCAGTCACGCCGGTCGTCGCCCGGTGCGACCGACCTTGCGCCAAGGGCGCGCTCGGTGCCGTCGAGGGTGACGACCGCCTCGCCGGGGCGCGATGCCCGAACCCGCAGCGCCGAACCGGCAACCCGGTCGAGGTCGTAGGGGTGGGTGGGCTGCCCCAGCTCCAGCATCACGTAGTTCGATGCGTCGACCACGTTGTTGATCGGCCGCATGCCCGCCAGCGTGAGGCGGCGGGCCACCCATCGCGGAGACGGGCCCACGGTGACCCCGGTGAGGACGCTGGCCGTGAACCGCGGGCACAGGTCGGCGTCGACGACGGTGACGTCGGCCAGCTCAGCTGCGTCCCGAGGACCGCTCGGCACCGCAGCCGGCGTCGGCAGGGCGAACGGCAACCTCATGCGCGCCGCGGCGTCGCGCGCCACACCGGCGATGCTGAAGGCATCGGGCCGGTTGGTCTCGACCGCCACGTCGAACACCACGTCGCTCGGCACGCCGAGCGCCTCACCGATCGGCGTGCCGAGCGGCGTTGCGCCGTCGACCACCAGGATGCCGGCGTGGTCCTCGCCCAGCCCGAGCTCGGCGGCCGAGCAGAGCATGCCGTTGGACACCACCCCGCGCAGCGTGCGGCGCTCGATCCGGAAATCCCCCGGTAGGACCGTGCCCACCCGCGCGAGTGGCACCCGGTCACCCTCGTGGAAGTTCCACGCACCGCAGACGACCTCGACGGGGCCATCGCCGGTTTCGACCACGACGCGTCGGACCCGGTCGGCGCCGTCGATGGCAGCGATCTCGGCGACCTGTGCCACGACCACTTCTTCCAGGCCCTGCCCGACATGCTCGATCGCCTCGACGACCAGCCCCAGGTCGTCGAGCGCGGCAGCGACGTCCTGCCAGCGGTCGGCGAACGGGGCGAAGTCGCACAGCCATGACAGCGGGACCCGCACGCGGACGCCTCCTAAGCCTGGCGCAGCACGCGCACGTCGTTGTCGAACATGGCACGCATGTCGGGAATGCCGTAGCGCATCTGGGCGCACCGGTCGATGCCGAACCCGAAGGCGAAGCCGCTGTATCGCTCGGGGTCCACACCGACGGCCTGGAGCACTGCCGGGTCGACCATGCCGCATCCGCCGAGCTCGACCCATCCGGTGCCCGAGCACGTGCGGCACCCGGCGCCATGGCAGATCGTGCACGTGATCTCGAACTCGGCCGACGGCTCGGTGAACGGGAAGAACGCGGGTCGCAGGCGCGCCGAGATCCCAGGCCCGAAGTAGGCGGCGGTGAACGTCTCGATCGTGCCGGCCAGGTCGCCGAAGGTGATGCCCTCGTCGACCACCAGCCCCTCCACCTGGTGGAACACCGGGAAATGCCGGGCATCCGCGGTCTCGCGCCGAAAGCACCGGCCCGGCATCACCGCGTACACCGGCAGGCGTCCGCTCTGCAGCACCCGGATCTGCACGGGCGAGGTGTGGGTACGGAGCACGACGGACTCCGCCGGCTCGACATCCAGGTAGAACGTGTCGAACATGCCCCGGGCGGGGTGCGCCGGGGGCATGTTGAGCGCCTCGAAGTTGTACCAGTCGGTCTCGACCTCGGGACCGTCGGCGACGGTGAAGCCCATGCCGACGAACACGTCCTCGAGCTGGTCGCGGGTGCGCTGCACCAGGTGGACGAGCCCCTGGCGCCACACGGCCACGCCCGCACCGCCCGCACCACCCGCACCGCCCGCACCGCCCGCACCGCCCGCACC
>JAKAYQ010000014.1:0-26770 GCA_021826725.1 Actinomycetes bacterium | reverse complement strand
ATCTCTCGGGCCGCGGCGAGCGGCTCGGTCAGGTCGAAACGCTCGGCCTCGACCCGTGCACGGCGCTCGGCCGCCACCAGCTCGCCGCGGCGCCGTTCCACGGCCGCATCCACCTGCTGGCGCACCCGGTTCAGCGCGCCTCCGGCAGCCTTGCGCTCTTCGGGGGCGAGACCGCCCAGGCGCTGGCGCGCCGCGGTCAGCTGCGAACGCTTGCCCAGGAGGAGCGGGTCGAGCGCTCGCAGCTCCTCGGCAGACGATGCCGCCTCGACGGCACGCTCCGCCGCCCGAGCCCAGCCTTCCGGATCCACGGCCGGATCAGGGGCACCTACCAGCTCGTCCTCGGCGACCACCCGCCCGACCACGGTGCCGGCTGCGCCGGTACCGTGGCTCGCCCCGCCCGGGTCCGCGCCGGTCACGTCCGGTCCACAGCCGGCGCTGCGGTCCTATCCCCGTCATCTTGCATCCCGTGCAGGTTAGAGCGTTGCCGCGCCACCTCAAAGCACAGCACCGTGGCCGCCATCGACACGTTCAGCGATTCCACCGCAGGCGCCATCGGGATCGTCACCCGCTCGTCGAGACGGTCGACGAGCTCACTGCCCAGACCGCTGGCTTCATTGCCCAGCACGACAGCGCTCCGCCGAGCCCAGTCGACGTCGGTGTGGGGCCGGCCGCCGCTGGCAACGGCGCCGACGCGCCGGACCCCTTCGGCGCCGAGCAGGTCCAGGACCGTGCCGGCGTCGACGTCGACCACCAGGGGGACCTGCAGGACCGTGCCGGCAGACGAGCGGACCGTCTTGGGGTTGAACGGATCGGCGCTTCCCGTGCAGCACACGACGGCGTCCGCTCCCGACGCGGTCGCGCTGCGAACCACGGTGCCGAGGTTGCCGGGATCGCGGACGTCCACGCACACCACGACCAGCGCGGCCTGCCGGAGCACCGCGACGGACGCCACCGGCATGCGGACCACGGCGAGCACCGGCTGGGGGGTGACGGTGTCCGCCACCCGCCCGAGCACGCCGGCAGCAAGCTCGAACACCCGGGCCCCGGCTCCGGCCGCCGAGTCGGCGACCGCATGCTCGGCGTCGCCGGCTCCGGGAGCCAGGTAGACGGACTCGACCTCAGCACCCACCTGGAGGGCGACGCCGATCAGCGTGGCGCCCTCGGCGACGAACGCGCCGTCCTGGCGCCGAACGCTGCGCCGGCTCAGCAGCCGCCGCAGCCGCTGCACGCGCTGGTGGCGCAGCCCCAGGGGCTCGATCAGCCCGCCTCCCCGGCAGGCTCGGCGACGGCGGGGGCCGCTGCCGCGAGCGCTGCCGAGGCAGCGGCGGCCAGCTGCCCGAAGGCACCCGGGTCGGTCACGGCCAGGTCGGCCAGGACTTTGCGGTCCACGTCCACTCCCGCGTGGCGCAGCCCGGCGATCAGGCGGCTGTAGCTCGTGCCGTTCTGACGCGCAGCCGCGTTGATCCGCTGGATCCACAGCCGACGGAAGTCGCCCTTGCGGGCCCGGCGGTCGCGGTATGCGTACTGCAGCGAGTGCATGACCGCTTCGTTGGCGGACTTGAAGGAGCGGCTGCGGTTGCCGTAATAGCCCTGCGCCTGCTCCAGCACGGCACGGTGGTGCTTCCGCCCGTTGACGGCGCGCTTCACCCTGGCCATGACGAGCTCCTCTCTTCGAGAACGGAAATAGTCGGGGTGCACCGGCTGTCCGGCGACACCCCCAGCACGGCACGCCCGGACGGGGCGCGCCGATCGGTCAACGGCCCAGAAGCCGCCGGACCTGACGGACGTCGGCAGCGGCCACCTCGACTTCGCGGCCGAGCCGCCGGGTGCGAGCCGAGGACTTCTTCTCCAGCAGGTGCCCGCGCATCGCCTGGCGGCGCCGCAGGCGCCCGGTGCCCGTTACCTTGAATCGCTTGGCGGCACCCCGGTCGGTCTTCATCTTCGGCATGTCGCTCAGCTCTCTCCCTCGGCGGCGAGCGGCCCATCGGCCTCGCCATCGTCCTCGTGCTGCCCGTGCTCGGCGTCGTCGTTCGTCGCCCGAGCCGCAGCCGCCTGGCGCGCCCGCTTGTCCGGGGCCAGGACCATCACCATGTTGCGCCCGTCCAGCCGGGCCTCGGACTCCACGCGGGAGTTTCCGTCCACCTGCTCTGCCACCCGGTCCAAGATGCGCTTGCCCAATTCCGGATGGAACACCTCACGGCCCCGGAACATGATCGTGACCTTGACCTTGTGCCCCTCACCGAGGAACTTCTGGACCTGGCGCGTCTTGGTGTCGAAGTCGCCGGGCCCGATCTTCGGCCGGTACTTCATCTCCTTGATCCCGGTGCTCGTGGTCTTGCGCCGGGACTCGCGCGCCCGCTGGGCTGCGTCGAACTTGAACTTCCCGTAGTCCATGATGCGGCAGACCGGCGGGTTCGCCTGCGACGCCACCTCGACCAGGTCGAGGTCGAGCTGTCGGGCAATGGCAAGCGCCTCGGGCAACGGCTTGATCCCCAGCTGCTGCCCGTCCGGATCGACCAGCCGCACCTCGCGGGCGCGAATTCGGTCATTGATCCTGGGTTCGCTGGTGGTCGTCGAGGTGGTGGCGATGCGGCATCCCTCCCGTCGGTGCTGGTACTCCGGATCTCCCCGGAGCCGTCCACGGAAAGCGCGGCATCACCCTGCGCGACGCCCATCGTCACTGGACGTCCGGACCCGTCGCACCTGGCGGTGGCCGGGTGGGGGTGCACCGGTCGCCCGGCACCCCGCTTCCCTCGTTGTACGGAGCCTAGGATACCAGCCGTGAGCAGCCTGTGGACACCTGACGGCGAACGACCTGTCCCGCGGCAGGGTTCCGGTCCTGCACCGCGCCCGCCCGCCGCACCCCAGCACGGCCCCACGGGCGCCGGCGACAGCTCGGGCGGAGGCGACCAGCAGCCGGCCGGAGACACCGGCACGACCGGCGGATCCAACACGGCCAGCGACACCAACACGGCCGGTGACTCAGGCAGGTCTGGCGGATCCGGTAGGTCTGGCGGTTCCGGCGACACGCCCGGTGCACGTGGGGCAGATGACCCCAACCAGTCCCACGGAGCCCCGGCCGGGATCGACGAGGCCACCGCAGCCGAAGTCGACCGTCTTCGGCGGGAGGTGGCCGCCACGCCGGCGACGGTCGTGGTGGCCAACCACGCGTACGGGCTCTTCGAGCTCGCCGCCATCCACCTGTCCGAGCAGCCGCCCCGCCTGGAGGAGGCCCGCCTGGCCGTCGACGCGTTCGGCAGCCTGGTCGAGACGCTCGGGGAACGGCTGGGCGAGGCAGCACCGCAGCTTCGCGACGCACTGGCCCAGATCCGCCTGGCGTTCGTGCAGATCAGTGGCACGACACAGGCCGCCAATGGTGGCAGACCGCCGTCCACCTGACCTCGGGCAGATCGCCGGCAGGCCTCAGGCAGGAACGGAGGGGAAGTCTGGCGTGGAGATCTCCCGCCCGTCGTGACCGATCAGGTACGCCTCGTACCCTGGCAGGTCGCCGACGAGCGCCAACGCCTCGTCGGCGCCCACGGCCACCGCTGTCGCCAGGGCGTCCGCCACAGCCAGGCTGGGGCCGGTGACCGTCGCCGATGCCACCGCCCCGGCCGTGCGCGCACCCCGGCGGGGGTCGACCAGATGCGTGCCGCGCTCGTACCCGCCCGAGGTGGCCACGGCGTGGTCCACCGCGACCACACAGGCCAGCGCACCGCGTCGCCATGGGTGCTGCACGCCGATCCGCCATCCTCCGGGCTCCGGGGGCTCACCGTGCACGACGATGTCTCCCCCACCGTTCACCACGGCAGAGGCCATCGATGCCTTGTCGAGCACGCCCATGGCCTGTTCGATGGCCCACCCTTTCACCAGCCCGGTCGGATCGACACCACCGGGCATCACCCACGGATCGAACCAGCCGTCCGTCGCCCGGCGGGCATCCCAGCACAAGGCCAGCACCGACGAGATCTCGGCGGAAACGTCGTCCGGGAGCTGGTCCAGGCGGACGGCCCCGCGCCGCAACCGGCTCATCGGGCTCCACGCCGTCCAGGTGCTGAACACCCGGTCAGCCCGGTGGAGCTCGGCGCACGCCTCGACGACAGCGGCGTCGACCTCGCCGGCCGGCAACCCACCGCCGTCCGCGGTGATCGTCACCATCGTCCCCATCACCGGCTCGACGTGCACCACCAGGTGACCTGCCGCCCCGGCCCGCGACGCCGTCGTCGTCGTCACCCCTTCGGGCGCTTCGCCAGGGCCGACTGCAGTGACAGCGCGTACGCCTGCGCGGTGTAGCTGGCACCTGACACGCCCTGGATGTTGGCGCTCTGGGCCTGCAGCACCTCCTGCTTCAGGTACGGAACCGCCTGCTGCTCGATGTACTGCGACGTGGGGTCGATAACCTGCAGGCTCGACACCGCCACGTCGGTGATGCGCGTGCCCGTGAGGGTCACGGTGACGGCCAGCTGCCCGTATCCAAACTGCTCCACCTTGCCTGTCAGCTTGGTCGTCGTCGGGGTGGTCTTGGCCGGCGACGGGCTTGCCGATCCCCCTCCGGACGAGCCCGCAGCAGCCGAGGAGGCGCCCGGCGTGCTCCCGCTGGGAGACGACCCCGACGACGCGGTTCCTGCCCCGCTGGACGCCGGGGCTCCAGATGAACCGGACGATGTCGAACCGCCTGAGCCGGATCCTGACGAACCCTGCTGGTGCTGCGGCGCCGTCGTGCTGGCGGGCAGGGCCGAGAACGACCCGGTCTTGCTGTGGAAGCTCAGCACACCGGCCAGACCTGCCGCCGTGGCGCCGATCACGATCGGTCCCTTGCGCATCAGGAGCACGCCCCTTGCACCATCGGGACCGCCGGCCCGGTGGCCACGGGGACCGCCGCCACCGGGGTCGCCTGCCGTTCCATCACTGCCGTCATCATCGTTGCTGCCCTCGTCGCATCTGGGTCGAACCCCGTGCTGTGGACTCCGCACGGCCGCTGCCGAAACCGCTGCCGAACGCGCCGCCATGGCCACCGCCGAACGCAGCGCCGAACGCACCGCCATGGCCACCGCCGAACGCAGCGCCGAACGCACCGCCATGGCCACCGCCGAACGCAGCGCCGAGACCACTCAGGCTGATACCGGTGCCGCCATCAAAGCCGGTGCCGGTGCCACCCACGTCGATGCCGCCATCCTCGGCCTCCACTCCGTGACCGTCACTCGACCGCAGGGTTCGCGTCGTCACAGCGCGTACGCCTCGTGGTGCAGCGAGTTGCGGTGCACGCCCAGATGTCGACACGTCAGGTCCACCGTGTCCACGAACGACTCGGGCCCACACACGTACACGTCGCGCCGGGCCAGGTCGGGCACCAACCGGCGCAGGGCCGCCGCGTCCACACGGACCTCGTCGCGCCGGCCCACCAATTCGTGCAGCTTCCCCTTGTGGTGGCGGACCAACGCAGCGATCTCTCGCCGCAACACCAGGTCCTCCTCGGTCGTGGCCCGGATGAGAACGATCGGCTCCGTCCCCGACGGCAGGTCCTCGAGCAGGCTCCGAACGGCGGTGACGCCGATGCCCGCCGCGATCATGGCCACCCGGTGATATCGCCGGGAGTACCGGGTGAACGCGCCGTAGGGCCCCTCGATCGCCACGCGGGTCCCCGGCCGCAGGCTGGCGACGGCCTCGGAGTGGTCCCCCACCGCCTTGACCGTGATCCGCAGGTATGGCGGCCGGGGCATCGACGACAGGGTGTACGGATGAGCCTGCCACCACATGTCGCGGACCAGGAACCGCCACATCACGAACTGGCCGCCAGCCACCGGCAGCCTGTCGAGGTGGCGCCCTTTGCAGATCACCGACACCACGCCGGGGACCTCAGGACGGACCTCCACGACCCGGATGTCGTGGCGCAGGGTGCGCACCACCGGCAGCCCGATCCGGTAGACGACGACGAGCCCCGCGGCGCCCGCCCATGCCAGCGACCAGATGGCCTGGGTCAGCGGATGGCCGACGAACGTCGGGCCGAGAACGAGCGCGTGCGCGAACGAGAGCGCCAGGGCGAGGTAGATGTACAGGTGGATGGCCCACCACGTCTCGCGCCGAAGCCGGCGTCTGATGGCGCGAACCGAGAGCACGCCGATCAGCAGCATCAGGCCAAGACCCACGGTTGCCGCCAGCACATCCTGGTAATCGTTGAGCAGCACACCGATCTCGTGCCCGAACCCGCTGTGGGCGGCCTGGGCGTACCCGACGGTGATGAGGACGGCGTGCAGGACGATGAGGAGGATCGGCCACGCGGAGATCCGCCGGTGCCACCGCAGCAACCCATCCTGGCCCAGCACCCGCTCGACCGGGGGGATCCGGCTGGCCAGCAGAACCATGACGAGGGCCAGGTACGTGCCCACCAGACCGGTCGCCGTTCCCAGGAACGTGGCCCAGCCCCCCGGCGCGTGCAGCTCCGACCCGGTCTCCCCGGAGACGACCAGCCCGATCAGCCAGACAAGCCCGCCCACGACGAGCAGGGCGGCAAGCCGCACCACCCAAGGCCGAGGCGGGGGTGGCGGCAGCGTGGCAGACCGGCGGGGAGCCGCTTTTGTCGCCTTCGCCGGGGCGGACGGCTCAAAGCTCACAGTGGACATCGTCATCAGCCTGACAGGGGTAGCTGACGAAATCGTTATCGGTCTCTGTGGCTTTCTGTGGACCTCGGGGCACGGCGAGCGCTCGACCAGGTCTCGACGCGAGCGCACCACGGCGAGCGCTCGACCAGGTCTCGACGCGAGCGCAGCAGGCGACGACCCCGACCAACCCACAAGAAGCTCACCGGCCTGTTCGGCGCAGGACAGCGCCGGGCTCGGTCCGGCTCCTGGGACAGGCGGCGCGGCGGTGCGGTTCGCGGTCCTCCGAGACCGTCAGGCGTCGCGGCGCTCGAGGACCCAGGCGCCGATCACCAGCGCCGCCACGGCGTACCCCCCGAGGATGGCCAAACCTTCCCACGCCGGGAACGCGTCGAATGCAGCTCGCACGCCAGGCCGTGTGGAGGTCGTGGCCGCGCCGATGAAGGCAGGCAGGTACCGGCTGACGGCGTGCTGGATGGCGGTGGGCAGCGCCTGGGCGATGAGCGGCAGGACGAACAGCACACCCACGAACGCGCTGATGGCACCTGCGGTGTGCCGCACGATGGTGGCCATGCCGAGCGCGAGCAGGCCGAGGATGGCCAGGTACAGCCCACCACTCACCACAGCGCGCAGCACGCCGGGCTGCCCGAGCGTGGCATGGGGCGGCCCGCTTCCGAGCATCACCTGCCCGACGGAGAACGCCACGAACGACACCAGCTCGCCCACGATCACCACCAGCACGAAGAAGACGATGGCCTTGGCAACCAGCACCCGCCAGCGACGCGGCACCGCCGCGAGCGTGGCGCGGATCGTCCCGGTGCCGTACTCGGCGCTCATCGTGAGCACCCCGAGGACACCGACGGCCAGCTGGCCGAACAGCAGCCCGGTGAGGCTCCGGCTGGTCGGATCGAAGGTGAGGCGGTCGATCAGGCTGCGTTGCGACCAATGGCTGGCTGCCGTCCCGGTGGCAAGCATGCCGATGGCAATGCTGAGCAGCACGGTTGCCACCAGGCTCCACATGGTGGACCGGACGGTCCGCAGCTTGGTCCACTCGGAGCGCAGCACGCCGCCAAACCCGGTGTCTCCGATCTGCTGCAGGCCCGTCGACGACGATGACGGCGGTGCCGCCGACGTCGTCGCATCCGCCGCAGCGGCCCGGACGTCACCCGGCACGGTCACGACTGGCCCGACGAGCGTTCGGCAACACCGGACCCGGCCCGGGCCGCTCCCCCACCGGCTCGGCCATCGGGCCTGTCCCCGGGAGCAGCTGCGGGGACCGCGCCGGAGACGGCTCCTTCACCGTGGTACTCGACGCTGTCGGACGTCATCTCCATGAATGCCTCCTCGAGCGATGCGCTCTCCGGGGCCAGCTCGTGCAGGACGATGCCCAGCGAAGCCGCCAGTTCACCTACCGTGGGCGCGTCGACCCCGCGAGCGACAATGGCGCCATCCGCCAACGGCTCCACGACCACACCTTGTCGCACGAGCCCGTGCACGAGATCGGCGATCCTCGGGCTGCGCACGCGCACGGCCCGGCCCGAGTACCGGGCGATGAACTCGTCGACCGAGGTCTGGGCCACCAACCGTCCCTTGCCGATCACCACCAGGTGGTCGGCGGTCAGGGCCATCTCGCTCATCAAGTGGCTCGACACGAGCACGGTGCGGCCCTCGGCCGCCAGCTTCTTCAGTAGCGTCCGCACCCACCGGATGCCTTCGGGGTCGAGCCCGTTGACCGGCTCGTCGAACAGCAGCACCCCGGGATCCCCGAGCAGCGCCGCCGCGATGCCGAGCCGCTGCCCCATCCCGAGCGAGAAGGTCCCGGCGCGTCGGCGAGCCACCGCCGCCAGCCCGACCAGGTCCAGGACCTCGCCGACACGCGAGCGCCCGATGCCATTGGTCTGGGCCAGTGCCCACAGGTGGTCGCGAGCACTGCGACCAGGGTGGATCGCCTTTGCCTCGAGGAGGGCGCCAACCTCGCGCAACGGCCTCGGGATCGACCGGTACGCCCGGCCACCGACGGTCACCGACCCCGCGTCCGGAGCATCCAACCCGACGATCATCCGCATGGTCGTCGACTTGCCGGACCCGTTCGGACCGAGGAACCCGGTCACCCGGCCAGGGAGCACATCGAACGACAGGTCGGCCACAGCGGTCACGGGCCCGTAGCGTTTCACCAGCCCGCGCGCTTCGATCACGCTCGGCCGTTCCGGAGCCCGCTGCCGAAGTGCACACTCGTCGTGCTCGCCCACCTGCTCACGCTCATGGATCGCAGCCTTGCACGGAAAGCTGACAAGACCGTGAGCAAATCCTGTGCAAACCTGTGCGCAGGAGCTCGCAGCTGTCCCAACCCGCCGGCCGGGCCGCCCGGCTCACGAACCGACCGACGACCTCCCGTGCTCCGGGCTTCCAGCGCCGGGCAGTGGCCGGATGCCATGCGCCTCCAACCGGCCACGATGCCCCGCCACGAGCACGAACACGACGGGCGTCCCCACGACGATCCGGCGGGTGCCGTCGGCGATCGCCGTGCAGTGGAACGCGAACTGCGTGCCCCGCTCGTCGCAGACGGTGCCGAGCCCCCGGCTGTCGTCGAACGCCACCACCCGGCCGGCCCGCGGACCACGCCACAGCCCCGACGTGCCCGGTTCGGCCGCCCGGAGCGGCGGGCCAGCGCCAGCCGCCGAGCCGGCAACCGCAGTGCTCACAGCCGCCGATCCGCCAGCCCCCGTGCTCGCAGCCGTAGTGCCGGCAGCGCCAACGCCAGCCACCGCCGAGCCGGCACCACCTGCGCCTGTGAGCCCGCCGGTCACGGCCGGTGCACCTCGTCGCCGCAACGCGCGTCGTTGTGGAGCACCTCGCCGTCGAGAACGTCACCCGCGTCACGCACGTCAGTGAACGATCTTGGAGAGTGGCAGCTCGATGATGTCCGTGGCACCACGGTCCTTGAGCTCGGGAATGAGCACGTTGACCCCGTTCGTCGGCACCACCGTCTCCACGGCGTACCCGTTGCGGCCCATCAGCTCCGACACGGTCGGCGCCTTGAGCGCAGGCAGGACGCTCACCACGTCCTGCAGCCGCTCGGTCGGCACGTTGAGCTTCAGGAGGACCCGGCCACGCGCCTCGAGCACGCCCTGCAGCAGGATGTGCAGCTGGTCCATGGCGTGCCGCTTGTCCGGATCGGCGGCAGCGATGGGGTTGGCGATCAGCTCCGTGTACGAGACGAGCAGCGTCTCGACGATACGCAAGCCTGCCGCGGCGAGCGCCCGCCCTGTCTCGGTGATCTCGACCACCGCGTCGGCGATCTCGGGCACCTTGGCCTCGGTGGCGCCGTAGGACAAGCGCACGTCGGCTCGAACGCCGGCCTTCTCCAAGTAGCGGCGGGTGAGCCCGGGGTACTCGGTGGAGACACGTGCCCCTTCGGGGAGGTCGGAGACGTGCTGGACTGGGGAGTCCCCGCTCACAGCCAGCACCACCTTGATCGGCCGGGCGGTCGCCTTCGAGTAGTGCAGCTCGCCCAGGCTCGTCACCTCAGCGCCGGTCTCCTCGATCCAGTCCCGCCCCGTGATGCCGAGGTCGAACATCCCCTCGGCCACGTAGACGGGGATCTCCTGGGGACGCAGGATCCGCACGTCCACCACGCGAGGATCGTCGATGCTGGCCCGGTAGTCGACCTGCGACGACCGGACCACCGTGAGATCGGCTGCAGCGAACAGCTCGAGCGTCGCCTTCTCCAGTGAGCCCTTGGGCAGGACCAGGCGGAGCACCTTTACGCACCTCCGTTGCGGGCCGCGACCGCTGCGGGCAACGCCCGCAGGAGCCCGACCATCTCCAGGGCGGTCATCGCCGCCTCGTAGCCCTTGTTGGCCGGGCCGGCGGCACAGCGCTCCAATGCCTGGCCCACGGTGTCGGTGGTGAGGACGCCGAAGACGACCGGCACCCCGGTGTCGAGCATCACCCGGGACAGGCCTGCCGCGCTCTGCCCGGCTACGAAGTCGAAATGCGGGGTGTCCCCGCGGATGACCGCACCCAGCCCGACGACGGCGTCGACCGTTCCCGAAGCCACCAGTCGCTGTGCCGCCAGCGGCAGTTCGAAGGCGCCGGGAACCCACACCACCGTGGCCGACGCCGCCCCGGCGCCCGCCAGATCGAGCGCGTCCAGCGCGCCGTCGAGGAGCCGCACGCTGATGCCGCCGTTGAACCTGGCGCAGGCGAACCCGACACGAGCCGATGCGGCGGCGACCGGGTCGTGGCTCGCTCCGACGCGGGCGGACCGGCTGGCCACGTCGCCCGGAACGAGCGCGGTGACGTCAGAGGACGTCATCGAGGCCCTCCATCAGATGACCCATCCGCTCCTGCTTGGTGCGGAGGTACCGGACGTTCTCGGGGTTGACATGCGACGACAGGGCGACACGCTCCACGATGTCGAGACCGAACCCTTCGAGCCCCCCGTACTTGGTGGGGTTGTTGGTCATCAGCCGCATGGCGGTCACCCCGAGGTCGACGAGGATCTGCGCACCGATCCCGTACTCGCGGTTGTCGACCGGAAAACCCAGCTCGACGTTGGCGTCCACCGTGTCGCGGCCCTGCTCCTGCAAGTCGTACGCGCGGAGCTTGTGAGCCAGACCGATGCCCCGTCCCTCGTGGCCGCGGAGGTAGACGATGACGCCGCTGCCCTCAGCGGCGATCAGGCGCTCCGCCTCGTGGAGCTGGGGACCGCAGTCGCAGCGCAGGGACCCGAACACGTCGCCGGTCAGGCACTCGGAGTGCACCCGCACGAGCACCGGCGTGCCCGCCGTGACGTCGCCGAGGACGACGGCGAGATGCTGCTCGCCGTCGAGCACCGACTCGTAGGCGTACCCGGCCAGCTCACCGAGATCGGTGGGGATGCGCACCGGACCGGCGATCCGCTTGACCAGCTTGTCCTTGCGCCGGCGGTAGCGGACGATGTCGGCGATGGAGACGAGCGGCAGCTTGTGCTCGACGGCAAACCGCTCGAGCTCCGGCAGCCGGGCCATCGCCGCCTTGTCGGGCGTGACGATCTCGCACAGGACGCCTGCAGGGTAGAGCCCCGCCATCTGGACGAGGTCGATGGTCGCCTCGGTGTGCCCTTGACGCTTGAGCGTGCCGCCTGGCCGGTAGCGCAGCGGGAAGATGTGCCCAGGACGGTTGAGGTCGTTCGGCCCCGTGCGAGGATCGATCAGGGCCTGGATGGTGGCGGCCCGGTCCTCGGCGGAGATCCCGGTGGTCGTGCCGTGCCTGGCGTCGACGCTCACGGTGAACGCGGTGCGCTGGGACTCGGTGTTGGCGGTGACCATCAGCGGCAGCTGGAGCTGGTCGGCCCGCTCCGCGAGCATGGGCACGCAGATCACCCCGGAGGTGTGCGACAAGAAGAACGCGATGGTCTCGGCCGTGGCCGACTGGGCGGCCATGACGAGGTCGCCTTCGTTCTCGCGATCGGCGTCGTCCACGACGACGGCGATGCCGCCCCGGGCGATCACGTCGACCGCCTCCTCGACTTGGCTGAACGGCACGTCAGGCTCCCTTGGTTTCGGGTACCGAGCCGGCCAGAGCCGGGACGGGTTGGGGGGCGAGCGGCGCCAGCTCCACCCGCAGGTCATCGCCGAACCGCCGCACGTCCACGAGCCGGCCGCGCCAGAGATCCTGGACGCGGCCTGCTCCGGGACCAGCGAACATGGGAACGGCGTCGTCGCCGCCGAACAGCGCCGGAGCAAGGTAGAGCACGTACCGGTCGACGAGCCCGGCCGCGTGGAACTGGTGGGCCACCGTGGCCCCGCCCTCGACGAGAAGCTGGACGACCTGGCGCCGTCCCAGCTCCTCGAGCACCTCGGCGACGTCCCCGCCGAGCGACAGCGCGGGCTGCACGCGTGCCTCGGCGGCGGCACCGCCCAGCACCACGCGCATCGGTTGGCGATCGGGATCGGGCGCCGCCCCTGCTCCTCGCACGGTCAAGCGCGGATCGTCGGAGCGGACGGTGCCCGCCCCGACCAGGATGGCGTCGGACTCCGCCCGCAAGCGGTGCACATCGGCACGCGCCGCCTCGCCGGTGAGCCACTCCGACGACCCGTCGGGGGCCGCGATCCGCCCGTCGACGGTGGCCGCGAGCTTCAGCACCACCCAGGGACGGCCCGTCCGGCGGTGCTTGAGATACGGAGCCAACTGCTCTTCCACCTCGTCGGCCCGCAGGCCTGCCGCCACCTCCACCCCGGCTGCCGCCAGCGCGGCCAACCCTGCCCCGGCGACCAGGCGATCGGGATCAGCGATGCCGACCACCACGCGACGGACCCCGGCAGCGACGATGGCGTCGGTGCACGGGGGCGTCCGACCGTGGTGCGAGCAGGGCTCCAACGTCGTCACCAACGTGGCTCCGCGCGCCCGGTCGCCCGCCTCGCTCAGCGCGCCGACCTCGGCATGTGCGCCGCCTGGCGGCTCGGTCGCGCCGGTGCCCACCACGGTGCCCTCTGGTGTGACGATGACGCAGCCGACCCAGGGATTCGGTGATGTCCGGGCCCGAACGTCACCGGCACGTTGCAGGGCGCGCCCCATCGCTTCGCGCTCTGCCTCGACCCACACCGGGTTCCGAGGCGCGGTCGACGCCGTCGTCATGGGCCACCCAGCCTACCGGTCCGGCGCACTACCCCGGTTCCGAAGGGCTCACGGACCACACCGGTCCCGGAGACCTGACGCACTACCCCGGTTCCGAAGGGCTCACGGACCACACCGGTCCCGGAGGCCTGACGCCCCACTTCGGTCCCCGAGGCCTGACGCGCCGGCTCCGGCGGACCGAGGGGGACGCGGGGACGCCCCCGAGCGCCGGATGCGCTCCACGGCCTCGGCGGGATGGGCGTCGCCGAAGATAGCGGAGCCGGCCACCAACACGGTGGCGCCGGCCGCCACCACCACCGGTGCGGTGTGCTCGTCGATGCCGCCGTCCACTTCGAGCGCAGCGGGTGACCCGAGCCGATCCAGCTCGGCGCGCACCGCGGCGATCTTCGGCACCATCTCCGCCATGAAGGACTGGCCGCCGAAGCCGGGGCGGACGGTCATGACCAGGACGAGGTCGAGCTCCCCGAGGAACGGGAGCACCGCATCGGCGGGCGTGTCGGGGTCGACCGCCAAGCCTGCCTGCATGCCAAGCGCCCGGGTCTCGGCCAGCAGGGCGGCGGTGTCGCCGACCTCCACGTGGACCGTGCAGCCGTCGGCTCCGGCGTGGCGAAATGCCTGCAGGTAGCGCGCCGGCTCGGAGATCATGAGATGGCAGTCGAAGAACAGGCCGCTGTGGCGTCGAAGAGACTCGACGACCGGCGGACCGATGGTGATGTTCGGCACGAAATGCCCGTCCATGACGTCGACGTGCAACCAGTCAGCCACCGGAGCGACCTCGTCCACTGCTCCGGCCAGGCAGCCGAAGTCGGCCGACAGGATCGAGGGAGCGATGCGCAGCACGAGCTGCCGCTACCTGGCGCTGCCGGCGATCGGCGGAGCAGCGGCCGGATCGACACCGAGCCGCTCCCCGACCGCGGGGCGGGCACCATGCCACCACGAGCCGGCGTCGGTGGGGCGCCGACCCTCGGCTTGGACGGTCAGGACGTCGACGATGCGCCCGTCGCCGGCTACGACGCCAAACCCTGCACCGCCGCCGACGGGAGGAACTCCGGTCCCCGGTCCCGATCCCGATCCCGGTCCCGGCCCCACAGGCCCGCCCGCAGCACCACCGGCATCAGCGGCACCGTCGACACCCACAGCACCGTCGACACCCGCAGCACCATCGGCCTTCGCTGCGCCCTCGACACCCGCAGCACCGTCAACGTCCCCAGCACCACCGGCGTCCCGCACCGTGGCGGCCAGTACCCGCAGGCGCTGGCCCCGCCATGTCGTGAATGCCCGGCCGAGGCGGACGAGGCGGACGACCGCTTCGGCGGGTCGCTCCCAGTCGATCCGCAGCTCGTCGGAATCGATCTTCGCCGCGTAGGTCGCTTCTCCGGCCTGGGGCTCGCCGGGCCCGAGCGAGGCCACCCCCCCGAGGAGCGCGGACACGAGCAGATCGGCGCCGAGCCTGGCGAGCCGTGCGGTCAACTCGGGGGCGGTCTCCTCGGCGCCGATGGCCATCTCCGCCCGGGCCAGGACCGGCCCGGTGTCGAGACCGGCCTCCAACCGCATCAGGCAGGCACCGGTCACCGCATCGCCGGCGAGGATGGCCCGTTCCACGGGTGCGGCGCCGCGCCAGCGGGGCAGCAGCGAGAAGTGCACGTTCACCATCGCCAGGTCGTCCAGCACCGACTGGGGCACCAACCGCCCGTAGGCGACGACGACGCCGAGATCGGCACCCGCTCCCAGCACGTCGAGGAGCTGGTCGGTCACGGGCACCCCACGCTCGACGGCAGCCTTCTTGACGGGGCTTGGCACGAGCGTGGCACCCCGACCCCGCCGGCGGTCCGGCTGGCTGACCACGAGGGCGACGTCGTGCCCGGCGTCGAGCAGGGCAAGGAGCGAGGGGACCGCCGCGTCCGGGGTCCCGAGGAAGACGAGCCGCGCCACCGGACCTACAGCCTCGGAGCGCCTTCGACCCGACGGTCGGATGGTCCTCCGGACGCCTGGCCAGGGGCGGCGGCCCCGTCCGGCCGATGGGCACCGTCGCCGCCGAGCAGCAGGCCGAGACCGTCGGGATCCCCGCTCCGCAGATCCAGCGCTCGCGCCCGGAGGATGCGCATTGCGTCCTTGCGCTGGTCGGGATCCAGGCGCTCGACCAGCAGCACCCCGTCGAGGTGGTCGACCTCGTGCTGGAAGACACGTGCCTCGTACTCGGTCACGTCGATCGACACCTCGTTCCCGTCGAGGTCCCACCCGGTGAGGTGCACGTCTCGGGGGCGGACGATCGGCCATGACAGGCCAGGAACCGACAGGCATCCCTCCTCGAATGTCCACTCCCCGTCGGATTCGGTGATCGACGGGTTCACCAGCACCCGGGCCCCCTCGCCGTCACCCGTGTCGAACACGAACACGCGTTTGCGCACGCCGACCTGCGGCGCGGCGAGCCCGACGCCCGGCGCCTCGTACATGGTCTCGATCATCTGCTCGGCCAGTTGCGCGAGGCGGCCGTCGATCTCCTCGACCTCCAGCGCGCGCTGGCGAAGGACCGGGTCTCCATAGGTGCGGATGGCGAAGGGAGCCACAGGGCCATCGTACCGGCCGGCACCCCCACCGCCCGCCCGGGAAGCGCCCGCACCAGCCGTGTCCTGGGCTCCTGGCCGATCGGCAACAGCGGCGGCGCCCCGGTACGCTCCGTGCCGTTCGTTCGTTCGACCGAACGACCGAAGGATGTGCCCGACCCGCTGATTGGCTGGAGCGTGACGATGGCCGCAGAAGAGCAGGGCCCGAGCCCCACCCGCCCGACCTCGTCGACGATGGACCCGGGACCAGGCACGGCGCGCCGGGCACGATCGACGCCGGCTGCGGCAGCCCCCGAGCACCGGCCGGCACGACCGGGCACGCACCTGACGCCCCCCGCAGCCCGCCCGCCGGCATCGGCAGGACGGCATGCTGCTCCCGCGTTGCCCATCGGCCTCGTCGAGCAGGCAGCGCATCTCGCCGCGGGCTCGTGCACGTCGGAGGAGCTGGTCGAAACCGCCCTGGACCGGGTGTTCGCGTCTCAGCCCTCGTTGAACGCGTTTCGGATCGTCCGGGCCGACGAAGCACGGCGCGAGGCAGCGGATGCCGACCGGCGCCTCCGGAGCGGCGAGCGAGCGCCGCTGCTCGGGGTCCCTGTCGTGATCAAAGACGACACCGACATGGCCGGTCTTCCTACGGCGTTCGGGTGTGCCGGCGCCTTCCCCGTAGCCCAGGTCGATGCCGAGGTGGTTCGCCGGCTGCGCGCCGCCGGCGCGGTGATCGTCGGCAAGACCAACACCCCGGAGCTCGGGCAATGGCCGTTCACCGAAGGCGGGGCCTTCGGCGCGACGCGAAACCCGTGGGACCTCACTGTCACGCCCGGCGGATCGTCGGGCGGGACCGCCGCTGCGGTGAGCGCCGGCATCGCGGCCGCCGGGATCGGCAGCGACGGCGCCGGATCGGTCCGGATCCCCGCGGCGTGGTGCCACCTCGTCGGCATCAAGCCGCAACGTGGTCGCATCTCGACCTGGCCTGACAGCGACGCCTTCTACGGGCTCACCACCCACGGGGTCCTGGCGCGGACGGTCGGCGATGCCGCTGCCCTGCTCGATGTCGTGAGCGGCTCGCATCCCGGAGACCGGCACCAGGCCGCATCCCTGGCGGAGCCGTTCGCCGACTCAGCCCGTCGCGACCCAGGCCGCCTGCGGATCGGCTTGTCGCTGCGGCCACCGTTCTCGCTGTTCCCCGTGAGCGTGGACCCCGAGGTGCGCGCCGCGGTGCAGCGGCTGGCCGGCGTGCTCGACGGCCTCGGGCACGAGGTGCAGCCGCTCGATCCGCCGTACGGCCTGATCGGCACCTCCTTCCTGGCGCGCAGCCACCGCGGGCTCTCCGACTGGGGGAACCGGCTCCCCCGCCGCACCAGGCTCGATCCGCGCACGGCGCAGAACTGCCGCTCCGGCGGCCGTATCCCCCGGTCCGTGCTTCGCGCCGCGGTGCGGTCGGAAGGGTGGTGGGCCCGGCGCGTCGGTGCCGTCTTCGGAACCGTCGACGTCATCCTGGCCCCGACTACCGCCACGCCCCCGCTCGAGATCGGCGCAGCCAACGGGCGCAGCAACTGGGCGACCGACCGTCTGGTGGTGGCCGCATGCCCGTTTGCCTGGCCATGGAACGTCCTGGGCTGGCCCGGGGTCAACGTCCCTGCCGGCCTGACCACGGCGGGCCTGCCCGTCGGCGCCCAGCTGTTGGGACCGGCGGACAGCGAGCCCCGATTGGTGTCGCTCGCCGCTCAGCTCCAGGCGGTCGAGCGGTGGGACCTCCTCCATCCGCCGAACAGCTATGCGCACGATCCCGGCGGCAACAGCACAGCAGCGTCGAGCTGATGCCCCTGGGGGCGACGGGGCCGGCCGGAGCAGGCGCCCGCGACCGAATCCTGCAGGCCGCCGCGGCCGTCGTGGGCGAGCATGGGATCGGCGGCTTCACCAACCGCCTCGTCGCCCGGGCAGCCGGCGTGTCGCTGGGCTCGTTGACCTACCACTTCCCCGCACAGCAGGATCTGCTTCGTGCCTGCCTCGAGGCGTTCGTCGACGCGGAGATCGATCGCATAGCCGCCATCGCCGCCAGCGCCCGCGCCCGGCCGGTCGATCCCCGGACCGCTGCCCACCATGCCGAGGCGGTCATCGAGTCCATCGTCCTCGGGCCCCAGCATGTCGGTGCGTTCGAGCTCTACCTGCAGGCCGCTCGCGACCCGGGTCTCGCCGAGGTCGCCCGGCGGTGCTGGGACGGCTACGACCGCGCCGCCACGGCGGTCCTGGTGTCCCTCGGCGTCGACGAGCCAGCGGCGACCGCCCCTCGCATCGTTGCCCTCGTCGCCGGGGCGCAGCTCCGCCGCATCGCCACAGGTCAGGCAGCACCGGGAATGCTCGCCGGTGGGCTCAGCCTGCTCATCGGCGCGAACCTCGGGACGCTTGACTGACCACCACACGCCGGCTTGACCCGGCACGGAGCACACCACAGAGCACCAGACCCACCACCACACCCCGGCCCCACCCGGCACGGAGCACACCCGGGCATCGGGCGGCGGCCTGTCGCTGACCGACCGGCTCCCCGGCCGACCCCCCCCGGACCAGCCCCGGCTCTGCTCGACCGCGGGGCTCCGCTCACATGTGCTGGGGGTCCACCTCCACCCGAAGGCGCTCCGGCGGCCGGGGCACCGACGCCAGCACGTCGCACAGGCGCTGCACGTCAGGAGCGCGGACCGCCCAGATGCCGGCGAACGGCCCGTCGATCTCGACATCCTGGCCGGCCACCTGTGAAAGCGCTTCGGCGTAGCCGAGTGCCCCCGGACCACCCAGGTGGGCGACAGCGGTCACCGGCGGCATGCGGAGCGCGGTGCGCACGTCGAGCTCGGCCGCAGCAACGAGGCTGGGATCACCGGCAACCGCAGCCCGAACGACCGGATGCGATGGCTGGCGGGTCTGCAGGACCACCCGTCCGGGCGCTCGTCCGGCGGGAGACGACAACTTCGAGTGCCGCACGCTGCGAGCCGCTCGCACCACGAGCGCCATGGCTTCCTCGGCAGCGCGCAGCCTGGGCGCCAGCAGCTCGGTGTCGAGATCGAGCAGCACCACCGCGTCGGCGTTCCCGATCCTGCGGAGCGCCGCATCCGTCCCGACCACCACCGGCGCTCCCCCCGACGGATCACCACCGTCGTCGGCGCTGGCCCCGGTCACCTCTGCCACATCTCCGCCTGCCAGCGCCTGCAGGTCCCGCCGCAGTCGCGTCACGCCCAGTCGCAACGCCCGCGTCGACGTCGACCCGCACCTGGCGCACACGACCGGGCGCGACGTTGCGCACCGGCGGCACGCCAGCTGCGGTGCCGTCCCGTCCACCAGCTCGAGCGATCCGTGGCATGTCGGGCACCGAGCCAGCTCGCCGCAGGCTGCGCACGCCACCAGGCGCGCACCCCCTGTCCGGTTCACGACACAGATCACCAGACGCGCCGGGGCGGCCGGGTCCGAGCGCGGCGCCACGTCGGTCGCCCAGCGCGTCAGCTCGGCGACCCGGGGCGACAACAGGCCGTGACGGGGGTCTGCCGCCCGCCGGTCGATCACCTCGACGGGCGGCCACGCCTGCCGCTCGGCGGCGCGGGTCGGTGCCACCAATCGGCCCGCTGCCAGCAGTTCGAGCGACGGGCACGGGGAGACCAGGGCGCACGGCGCTCCCTCCCGACGGGCCCGCTCCGCGACGACAGCCCAAGCCGACCAGGTGGGGGACCGCTGCTCGACCAGCGCCTCCTCATGAGCGTCGAGCACCACCGCCGCCACGACCGCCGGGATCGGCGCCCAAGCAGCGGCTCGGGTGCCGACGACGACACACCCCCCCCGGCGTGCCAACGCCCACCCATCAGGAAGCTCCGCCACGGGGAACCCAGCGCGGCGCAGGCGAGCGGACACCGCCCGCACCTGCCGGGTCTCGGGAACGACGACGAGCACGCCGCCACCGGATCCTGCATGTCCCAGGCGGGCGGCTGCTGCCATCACCAGATCGGTGGGATCCGCTGCCGGTCCAAGCCGGACGACAGTCGTCCCACCGGCGAGCGCGGCAGCGATGTCGATCCCGCCGCTCGTTCTGCGTACCGAGGCCGCCGACCCCGCCGGCACCACACCCCCAGGCGCCGACCCCGCCGGCACCACACCCCCAGGCGCCGACCCCGCCGGCACCACACCCCCAGGCGCCGACCCCGCCGGCACCACACCCCCAGGCGGATTCGTCAGGGCCGGCCCGGGCAGCTCGCGTACGACGGTGGAGGATGATGCGGTGCGCAGGAACGTGGCGACGCTCCCTGCCCATCGCCATGCCGCCCACAGCGCCAGCTCCAGGACCGCAGGAGGCGGCCCGACCCCTCGAGCTGCCGCCAGCGGACGCAGCACCACACCATGCGGTGGCGTTACATCGACCTCGGCAACCCAGGCTCGTACCCTGCGGCCGTGCAGGACGATCCGGACCTCGGAGCCGACATCGATCCGCCCCGCCATCTGCGGCGGCACGAGATAGTCGAACCGTCGGCGCAACGCCACCACGTCCGGCACCACCCGAACCACCAGCCCGGTATCCCCAGCACCCGCCCCGCCGGCACGAGCAGCAGGACCAGGGCTGTCGGCGCCAGGACGAGGTTCGCTTGCGGTGGGACCCGTGGCACCGCCATCATCGGCCGCCCACCACTCGGGCGGGCTCGACCGGCCCGCGTCGTCCCTGGCCGCCACCCGGCCTGCTCGCCTGCGCCGGCTGCTGCCGGCTACAGGCCCAGTGCTCGGCGAAGGTCGTCGACGCGTGGGGTGCTCTCCCAGGTGAGCTCCTTGTCGGCACGCCCGAAGTGGCCGTAGGCAGCCGTCCGACGGTAGATCGGACGACGCAGGTCGAGGTCGCGGACGATAGCGGCGGGCCGCAGGTCGAACACCTCGCGCACGGCCGACTCGATGCGGGTCGGGTCGACGGTCTCGGTGCCGAACGTGTCGACCAGCAAGGAGATCGGGTGAGCCACGCCGATGGCGTACGCGACCTGGACCTCGCATCGCCGGGCGGCGCCGGCGGCCACGACGTGCTTGGCCACCCACCGCGCCGCATAGGCGCCGGAGCGGTCGACCTTGGAGGGGTCCTTACCGGAGAAGGCGCCTCCACCGTGGCGGGCCATGCCGCCATAGGTGTCGACGATGATCTTCCGCCCGGTGAGACCGGCGTCCGCGTGGGGCCCGCCCAGCTCGAACTTGCCGGTCGGATTGGCCAGGACCCGCAGCGTGGCCGTGTCGAGCTCCGGCGGCAGCAGCGGGTGGATGACGTGCTCACGCAGGTCGGGGAGCAGCAGGGTCTCGATGTCGACGCCTGCCGCGTGCTGCGTCGACACCAACACCGTGTCGAGAGCGACGGGCCGGCCGTCCTCGTACACGACGGACACCTGGGTCTTGCCGTCAGGGCGCAGGTACGGCAGGACGCCGACGCGCCGGACCTGCGCCAGGCGCTGTGCCAGGCGGTGCGCCAGCCAGATCGGCAGCGGCATGAGGTCTGGCGTCTCGTCGCAGGCGTACCCGAACATCATCCCTTGGTCGCCTGCCCCCTGGGCGTTCAAGTGGTCCTCGCCCCCACTCCCGGTGCGCAGCTCGTGGGCAGCATCGACACCCTGGGCGATGTCGGGCGACTGTTCGTCGAGCGCCACCATCACCCCACAGGTCCGCCCGTTGAAGCCGTAGGCGTCGCTGTCGTAGCCGATGTCGCACACCGTCGACCGGACGATCGACGGGATGTCCACGTAGCACGACGTCGAGATCTCCCCAGCCACCACGACGAGCCCGGTGGTGAGCAACGTCTCACAGGCCACGCGCCCCAGTGGGTCCTGTTCCAAGACGGCGTCGAGGACGGCGTCGGAGATCTGGTCGGCCATCTTGTCGGGGTGGCCCTCGGTTACCGACTCCGAGGTGAAGGTGTATCGGCTCGTCACGGGTCGCTCCTCGTCGGGGGGGTCACATCGTCGGGGCCGCGGGCGGCTCGGCAGGCGACCACCCTATCCAACACTGCGCCGGCGACCTCTCCCTTGGACGACAGACCGACGACCGTCCGCCTGCCGTCCGCTCCATAGATGGTGACGGCGTTGGTGTCGCCGTCGAAGCCCGAACCGGGAGCCGCGACGTCGTTGGCCACCACCAGGTCCGCCCCCTTGGACCGCAGCTTCTGGAGCGCCCGCTCCTCGGGATCGCCGGTCTCGGCGGCGAAGCCGACCAGGACCTGCCCGGGGCGCCGTCGCCGTCCCAGCTCGGCCAGGATGTCGACCGTCGGCTCCAAGACGAGCTGCGGGGGACCGTCGGTCTTGCGCAATTTCACCGGTGCCGCCACCGCCGGCCGGAAGTCGGCGACGGCCGCCGCCATCACCACGACATCGGCGTGCTCCGCAGCGGCCAGCACCGCGTCGGCCATCTCCGCAGCGGTGTCGACGCGCACCACCGTCGCGCCGGCCGGGACCGGGCGGGCCACGGTCGTCACCAGCACGACATCTGCGCCGCGAGCCGCGGCGGCATCAGCGATGGCGTGGCCCTGCTTGCCCGACGAGCGGTTGGTGATGAAGCGGACCGGGTCGATTGCCTCGCGGGTTCCGCCGGCGCTCACCACCACCGTCACCCCTGCCAGGTCCGCACCACCCGATCGCGCCAGGCGCGCCGTCACCGCCGCCACGATGTCGACCGGATCGGCGAGGCGCCCCGTGCCGACATCCCCGCCGGCCAACCGGCCCGACCCCGGCTCCACGACATGGACGCCGCGCCGGCGCAACGTGGCCAGGTTCTCCTGCACAGCCGGGTGCTCCCACATCTCGGTGTGCATGGCAGGGCACACGACGACCGGAGCGCGCGTGGCGAGCACCGTGGCAGCAAGCAGGCCGTCGGAGATCCCCGCCGCGTACGTGCCGAGGAAGCGGGCCGTGGCCGGGACCACCACCACCAGGTCCGCCTGCTGACCCAGCGCGGTGTGCGGGATCGGGTCCTGCTCGCGCCACAAGCTCCGCTGCACCGGCTCGGACGCCAACGCCGATAGCGTGACCTCGCCCACAAACCGGGTGGCGTCCTCGGTCATCACCGGGACGACGTGCGCACCGAGGTCGACGAGCCGCCGGCACACCTCGACCGCCTTGTACGCCGCGATCCCACCCGTCACGCCAAGGACGACGCGCCGCCCGGCAAGCATCAGACCAGCGCGACCCGCTACCGGCGCCGGCTCGTCGGCGTTCCCCGCGACGTCGGAACCACCGTGCACTCGACCTGCCCCGGTCGGGGGCTCAGGCGCCGGGCGGTGCCGGCTCGGCGGCGTCGGTGCCGGGCGCGGCCGGCACGACCGGCTCCCCGTCGCCCACTGTCGCCTCCGCAGTTGCCTCGCCCGGCTCGATCCTGCGGAGCACCGCCTTGCCGGCGGCGATCTCCTCGAAGGCGATGGTCAGGGGCTTGCCCGACACCGAGGTGACCTGCGGAGGAGCGACCATGCCCAACCCCTCGCCCAGCTGGTTGTAGTACGAGTTGATCTGCCGGGCGCGACGGGCTGCCAGGGCGACCAAGGTGAACTTGGAGTCGACCGAGTCGAGGAGCACCTCGACAGGCGGGTCCATGAGCGTCGTCGTTCGCTTCGGCATTCAGGTTCCTTCCGGGCAGCGGGGGGTCACGCGTGGCCGCTGGGGGACGCCGCCGCCGGGGGCGCGCCATCGCGATGGGACTGCAGTATAGCGACCAGGTCGGCCACAGCCCGGTCGACCTCGTCGTTGACGACCACGTGATCACAGAACGAGCGCAGCTCTTCGACTTCTTGAGCGCCCCGAGCCACGCGCCGCGACACAGCCGCCTCGTCGTCGCCACGGCCACGGAGACGCTCGCGCTGCACCTCGACGCTCGGCGGCACCAGCATCACCACCACGGCGTCGGGCAGGAGCGCCTTGATCTGCCGAGCCCCCTGCACGTCGATCTCGAGCAGGACGTCCCTGCCCGCGGGGGGATCGGGCACTGGCGTGCCGTAGCAGTGACCCAGGAATTCGGCGTGCTCCAGGAAGCCCCCAGACGCCACTTTGGCATCGAACCGATGGCGGTCGACGAAAACGTAGGCGTCGGGAGGCTCCCCAGGCCGCTGGGGCCGTGTCGTCCAGGACCGGCTCAACCAGACCCGGGGATCGGCGGCGAGGAGGCGTTCCGCAACGGTCCCCTTGCCCGCTCCCCCGGGCCCGGACAGGACGACGATCAGGATCGCGACGTGTGGCCGAGCAGGGCCTCGCGTTGGTTGGCACCAAGGCCTTGCAGCCGTCGCGTCTCACTGATCCCGACGGTCTCCATCAGGCGGCGGGCCTTGACCTTGCCCAGGCCGGGCAGCGACTCGAGCACCGATAGGACCTTCATCTTGCCCACTGTGTCGTCGCCCTCGGCTCGGGACAGGAGGTCGGCGAGGCTCAAAGTGCCCATCTTGAGCTTCTCCTTCACCTCGGCCCGGTCTCGGCGGACCTTGGCGGCCTTGTCCAGCGCAGCCTGGCGCTGCTCGGCAGTGAGTGCAGGAGGTTGCGGCATGGGGTCACCTTAGCGCTCGCCACCTGGTAGGTCATCCCGAGGGACCCCTACCGGCAGGCCAGGCCGTGCCTGGGAGTGAGAGACCGACCGCGTTGAGGGAGCGCTCCACCTCGTCGTGCACCGCTGCGGCCGCTGCCGCCACGTCGGACGCGGCAGTGACCGCCCGCCCCACCACGAGCAGGTCGGCACCGGCCGCCACCGCCCCCCCGGGGGTCACGACCCGGGCCTGGTCGTTCGTGGCACCTCCTGCCGGCCGGATACCCGGCACGACGCGCCGGAGTCCAGGAGCGACCCGACCGATCACCTCCAGGTCCGATCCGGCACACACCACACCACCGCAGCCCGTCGACGCGGCCAGCGTCGCCAGGGCCGCCACGCGATCCGGCGCTGCATCGGGATCGCTCGTGAGCACCGTCACACCGAGAACTGCAGCGCCGGTGACGACCCCCGCCGGTTCCTCGCCCACGCCGGACATCGCCGCGCCTTCGCCGAGGCCGGACACCGCCGCGCCGACCATGGCAGCGCCGCCACTCAGGTGAACCGTCAGATACCGCGCCCCCCCGCGTCCCAGGACCCGTGCGGCCCGGCCGACCGTCGTTGGAATGTCGTGCAGCTTCAGGTCGGCGAAGACCACAAAGCCCTCGTCCGCCAGCTGCGCGATCGCGCGCGGCCCTGCCGCGCCGAAAAGCTCCAGCCCGACCTTGGCGACAGCGAACCACGGCCGGAGCAGCCGAGCGAGGGCGACGGCACTGTCGAGGTCGTCTACGTCCAGAGCAAGAGCCAGCCGATCACGCGCCACAAGTCCGGTCGTCGTCATGTCGCGCCTGGTGCCGTCATCGCTCGGGCCCCGCTGTCACGTCCCACGCCCCGCTCGTTGTCATACTGGGCGTTCCACTCGTTGTCATGCCGGGCGTTCCGCAGCCTGGCCCGGACCATCTGGCGCACCACTTTGGTCCCGGCCCGCAGCACCACCGGGGTCGCCCCCGGTGCGCTCGCTCCCCAAGGCGGCAGCGAGCGCGGTCATGGCGTCCGCCAGATGCCCCACCTGTTCGGCCTGTAGCGCCACACGCTGGTCGATGGCGTCGAGGGTGGCACGAACCCGCGCCAGAAGGACAGCGTCTCCCGCCTGAGCCCCGGGCTCTTCGGTGCCGACGACGGGCACAACCTCCGGCCGACTCGCGCCGGGTCCCGGGCCGTCTGAGATCGAACCAGGCTCCACACCGCCGGCTTCGGGCATCCCAGCCACCGCGGCATGCTCTGTGGCCAGCGGCACCACGGGCTGCCCCTGGTGCACCGACCCGACCAGATCGCGAACGGACCGCACACGATGCCGGGCACACCATCGGCGGAGCTGCCGCAGCACGACCGCCGGCGCCCGGGGGTCGGCGAACGTCGCAGTGCCAACCTCGACCGCATCGGCTCCGGCCACGAGCATCTCAGCCGCGTCCACGCCCCGGGCGATGCCGCCCACGCCGACGATGCCGATGGTGGGGAACGCTGCCCGGCAGTCGTGCACCGCCCGCACGGCGATCGGCCGGATGGCCGGTCCGGACAGCCCTCCGCCGGCCGCTCCCGATCCGAGCCGGTAGGCACGCCGCCGCGGGTCGATGGCCATGCCCAGGACGGTGTTCACCAGCACCAGGGCCTCGGCCCCGGCGCCGATCGCCGCTCCGGCGATGCCAACCAGGTCCGGGACGTTCGGGCTCAGCTTCACCCAGAGCGGCAGCCCCGCTCGACCTGCAGCGTCGACTGCCGCGGCAGTGGCCTCGGGCGAGTGCGCGAACATGCGACTGCGGTCCTCGACGTTGGGGCAGCTCACGTTGACCTCGACCGCCACCACACCGCGAGCGCCGGCCAGCATCCCCGCCGCGCTGGCGAATTCGTCCACCGAACGGCCCCAGATGCTGGCCACCACGGTGGCACCCCGTTCGACCAGGGCGGGCAGGTCGTCGGCCAGCCACGCCCGTATGCCAGGGCCCTGCAACCCCACCGAGTTGAGCATGCCCGCCGGGGTGGGATGGACCCGGGGCGCAGGGTTCCCCGGCCATGGCGCAGCCGACAGGGACTTCACCACGACAGCGCCCAGATCGGCGAGCTCCATGTACGCACCGAGCTCCGTGGCCCGCCCGGCGGTCCCCGACGCGGTGAGCACCGGGTTCGACAGCGCGACCGTGCCGACCTGGGTGCGCATGTCCACCCCCCGGTCTGACCCCGCCGTCACCGGGCCGGGGCCTCCGCCGCACCACCGGGCGCCGCACCGTCGGGTGTCGCACCGTCGGGCGCCGCACCGTCGGATCTCGCACCGGTGCTCACGCCCGGCCGAGGTGGAACGACCATGTCGCTCCCGCCGTGCATCTCCTGCAGGCTGATCACCGACAGGCGGTGCGACGCCCAGTCCGCGATCCCTGCTGCCGCGGCCCGGGCGGCGGCGACGGTGGTGAGGCACGGAACCTGGTTGGCGAGCGCCGC
>JAKAYQ010000190.1 GCA_021826725.1 Actinomycetes bacterium | reverse complement strand
GCGTCCTCGGGTGCCACCTTGAGGAGGTGGAAGGCGATGCGCTGGGCCGACTTGGGGCCGACGCCGGGCAGGCGCCCGAGCTCGTCGACCAGGCTCTGGAGCGGAGCGGAGAAGGCCGGCACTAGACGAGTGATTCCAAGGGATCCCGGCTGACCGGGCATCCACCCTTGACGCGGCGAAGGCGTCCACGATCGGCGTTGCTCACCAACGTTCGACTTTGGAGGTCACCGTGGACGCCGACCTGGACACCCTCGCCACCGCACTGTACGTGAGGATCGACGACGCGCTGAAGATGCACCCTGAGCTGGGGCGACCTCGACCCGAGATCGGCCTTTGCCCGAAGCTCTCCGACGCCGAGCTGCTCACGTTGGCCGTCATCCAGGCGCTGCTCGGCTTCAGCTCTGAGACCCGGTTCCTTCGCCACGCCTCGGCCCATCTGCGTCACCTCTTCCCCTACGTGCCCGGTCAGTCGGGGTACAACAAGCGGCTCCGGCGTGGCGCTGACCAACTGCGCGCCGTCATCCGCCTGCTCGCGATCGAGACCGAGAGCTGGTTCGACGACACCTGGCTCGTCGACTCCACCCCGGTCGAGTCCGGCCGGTCCCGAGAGACGGCCAAGCGCTCCGACCTCGTCGGCTACGCCGGCTACGGCTACTGCGCCAGCCATTCCCGCTACTTCTGGGGTCTTCGCCTCCATCTCGTGTGCACGCCGGCCGGCCTGCCGGTGGCCTTCGCTCTCGCCAACCCCAAAGACGACGAGCGCGAAGTCCTGCGTGACCTGCTCGAGCGCGAGGCCAGCCTCCTCGGGCAGCGCCCGGGCCAGGTCATCGTGGCCGACAAGGGCTACCGCAGCAAGGAGTTCGAAGCGTTCTTGGGCGACCACCACGCCACGCTCATCCGCCCGGCCATGGCCGGGGAAGCGCCCCGCCCCGGCGCCCGGTTCTTGAAGCCGCTCCGCCAGATCATCGAGTCGGTCAACGACACCTTGAAGGGCCAGCTCGACTTGGAACGCCACGGCGGGCGCACCTGGGGAGGCGTCGTCACCCGCGTCCTTCAGCGCCTGCTCGCTCTCACCGCGGTCATCTGGCACAACGGCCAGTTGGGCAAGCGCCCGGTTCGCTCGCTCCTGGCCTACGACCACTGATGACCCCTTTGGAATTGATCATCTAGGTGCCGGAGTCGCCCAGCAGGGTGAGGTCCTCGTCCCCCACGAGCCTCGCTGCGAGCGCGTACTCGACGAGGCGCGATTTGCGGTCCCGGGCCAGACGTTCGGGCCCGCCGTGCAGGCCGCGGACACCCATTCGCTCGAGCTTCAGGCAGACGTTGTCGAGCTTGCGATTGAACTTGGTTACCGTCCAGCCGAGCCGGGCGGCGGCTTCGGCCGATGATGGCGCGTTCACAGCGCCGCGGACGTGCCGTCGGAGCATCGGTTCGGCGAGCGCGACCAGCAACATCCGCTGCTCGGGGGTGAGTGAGGCTTGGCCCGTGGTGGTGGACCCGGCGATGGGGTGCTCCGTCGGCACGACGGTGAACGGCGGGTCGTCGCAGTTGACGTCGAGCTCGTAGGTGGTCGGCCCAGCCGTGAACCACACCGTGCTACGGGCGAAGACGATCGGGATGCGGGCTCCGGGTCCCAGCCACGCCTGGACCATGCCGGCCTCGTCGGCGAAGGTGGCGGCAAGCTGCGATCCGATGTTGACGACCCACCACAGGCCGCCCTGTTCGACGATCTGTAGGAACCGTCGGTGGAGGAACGGATTGTCGTCGATGACGAGGTCGGCTTCGCGCCCGATGGTCAACGTTTGACCGGGGCCCACGACGTACTGTTCCCCGCAGAATTCGACGACGACAGCCACGGTTCAGCCAGCGCACGTGAGGGGGGAGTCGGCGTAGGTCGGTCCACGCACGACCTCAACGATGATGCACGCCTGTCCCGGCGCCGGTGCCGGGAGGGTCACCGAGCTGGACGTCGCCTGCTGCATGGTCCCTCCGAGCTCCTTCCAGTAGAAGCGGTCGCCCGGTTGGGGGTTGGCTTCGGTCCACGTGAATCGCACGCTGGATGCGTCAACGCGGCTGCCGGTGACGACCGGACCGCTCGGGGCTACCAGTGCCAGAGTGGGAGGTGGTGGCGAAGAGGTTGCTGCTCCCGCGTCGAGGTGGGCGGCGGGATGGCCACCCGGCATCACGGCCACGGCGGCCACGGCCGCCACGCCGACCACCAACCCGGCAACGAGCACCAGAGTCCGTCTCCGCGAGCCTCTCTCGGCACCTTCTGCTGCCGACTCCGCCTGACCGTCGTTGGCGGGTGACGGGCCGACTGTCACCGGTCGGCGAACGGTCGGCGGGTCGTCGGGCGCCTTCATCATCCCCTGACGCTCTCGACGGCCCGGGCCGGGGTCGGTGCCGTTCGCCCCCGCGCTTCCCGGTTGGGGGACGGTCCGGAGCCGCGCCGCAGGCGCTCCTGGTGTCGCATTGGAAGCTACGGCTGCCGGCGCCGGCTCGATAGGCGGCGCCTCAGCGGATGGCAGAGCGGACGGTGGCAGAGCGGACGGTGGCGTGCTGACGGGCGGCGCCTGGGCGGCGACCACCTTCGGCTGGCGGCGGCGAGTGGCGTCGTCGTCCTGCTCTTGGGGCTGGCCGGAGGGACCGTCGGCTCTGGCGCGGCGTGGCTCCTCGTCTTCGTCGAGAACCACCAGGGCAGTGGGGGCCCAGCGCTGTTCGGCCTCGATCGCCTGCAGGGCCCGGGCTAGTTGCATCGCCGTCTGCGGGCGGTCACGGGGTTCCTTGGCCATCGTCTGTGCGAGCAGCCGCTCGAGCGAGGCGGGGACGTCGTCGCGCCCGGTCCGGGGCACCGGCGCCTCGCGGATCCGCCGCATCAGGGCCACGGTCGTGTTGTCGCCGCCGGCGATCTCGAACGGGGAGTGCCCGGCTAAGAGGTGCCACAGGGTGGCACCGAGCGAGTAGACGTCGGCGGTCCGGTCTCCCGGTGACATGGCGTAGACCACCTCGGGCGCCGACCAGGGGACCGAAAGCCCCTGCGACTCGTCCGCGCCGTCGACTGGGCCACGGGTGGCGATGCCGAAATCGGTGAGGCCCGGCTCTCCATACTGACTCGTGAGGATGTTGTGCGGCTTGATGTCACGGTGGAGGATGCCCGCCCGATGGGCCGTTTCGACCGCACATGTGATGCGGATGCCGATCTGCAGCACTTCGGGCACCGAAAGGCGTTCCTCGCGGGCCCGCTCCGCAAGGTTCCGCTGCGGGTAGTACTTCATGACGAGGTACGGACGCCCGTCGGCGGTCACGTCCGCCTGGAACACCTGCACGATGTAGGGGTGGTCGGCGAGCTCGGCCATGGCGCGGGCCTCGGCCTCGAACTGCTGACGGGCGCGTTGGGTCAGCTGCTCGGCGAACAGCACCTTGACGGCCACCCTCATGCGGGTGTTCACCTGTTCGTAGAGGTGGACCTCGGCGTACCCGCCTGTCCCCAGGCTCCGTACGAACGTGAGCCCGGGCAGTTCTGGGTGTTCGTGGGCTTCGGGCCGTGCCATTAATCCACCTCGAACACGAAGGTGACGTCGTCGGCCAGCACCACCATCGTCCCCGGCTCGATCATCGTCGGTTGGCCTGGCCGCAGTCGCTCCTGGGGCCTCCCCGGTTGGGCGACCAAGGTCCCGTTGGTCGAGTCGAGGTCGGTGACGAGCACGTGCCAACCGTCGAGGCGCACCTCGAGGTGCGTGCGCGAGATGTCGTGCTGGGGGCTCGAGAGCTTCACGAGGTGCGGTCGCTCGCCGCCCACCTGGCGCCCCTCCGCCGGCTTACGGCCCATCAGTACGCCCCGGTCGAGGGTGACTTCGTCCCCGCTCGAGAAGCGGAGCCGGCCGAGGACCGGCCGAGGGACGGTGACGGGAACCTGGTCGGGGATCGCCGCTCGGCACACCCGGCACGTCCCGGCGTGCGCCGGGTTGGGGTGCTGCGACGGGCATCGGATGGCATGGACAACGGGACCCGGTGCCGCCAGAGACCCAGGGCGCTCCATCTGCGCCAGCATCTTGGCCTGCGCCGCCCGGTTGACGGTCATGGTCAGGTCCTCGGAAGCGATCGGTGCGAGTGGGGCGCGTTCGACCTCCGGGTCGGCGCGACGGCCCGGTGACGCGCCGGGTACCGCGTCGATGATGCCTCCGGGGAAGGGGGGCGCGGTGGCCAGCGGTGCAGCTGCAGACGGCGGTGCAGCTGTCGACGTCGGTCGGACGGTATCGGGCGAAGGTGGCTGGCCGCTTTCTGGCGCCGAGGGTGGCCGCGAAGGAGCCGGCACGCCCTGAGGCGCGTCGGCGTCGGTGCCGGCGGTGGTGCCGGCGGGGACCGCGGCCCGCACGGCGGCGTCCTCGACCGAACGGCCGACGGTCTGGCCGAAGAGGTGGTCGTAGTCGTCGTCGTCGTCGGGCGGCTGCCCGCCGAGGGTTTCGTCGCGGGGACGCCGGTCGTGGCGCCCGTCCTCTGAGTCCCCGCCAGTGAACTCATCGGCTGCCCCGGTCGTGGCGGTCGACGTTGCCCGCAGGTCTTCGGCCGGGTGGGGCGCGGGTGCCAGGCTGGAGGGCAGCGTGGCAGCACCTCGAGCCGTGGTGGCGGACGGCAGGCCGGCGAGGGACCGTGCCGGTCCGTGATCGGCAGGCTCCGTTGGCGTCGCCGGCGGTCTGCCAGTGGCCGTCACGGGCACACCGGGCTGCCAGTCGAGCACCATTGCCCCAGCATGGGCGGCCCCGGCGGTGAGCGGCAGTAGACCACGCAGGCTTGCTTCGCCTGCCGATACGATGAGGCGTGCCGGATGCCGGTCGAGCCGGTACTCGGCGACGGACGCACCGGCCGGGCACTGCAAGAGCTCGACGGTGCCGTCGATGGTGACGGCGGCTCTTGCCGGGCCCGACAGCAGGAGCGTGACGCTGGCGCCGGTTGCAGTCACGAGCCCGAAGCTACGGGCTGCCTGTTCGGCGGCACGCCGTACGGCCCGATCGACGGTAGAGACGTCGCCGCTTCGAACCTGCTCCCAGGCCTCGGCCACGAGCGGGTCGCCGGGGGCGGCGCACACGAGGAACCACGCGCCGGCTCCGGCGACGACCACCCAGTTGCCGGGGGCGTACGTGGTGACGGGCGCTTCAGCCATCCCCCCCCCGTGGCGCCGTGTCGGTGTCGGCATCGGGTGCGTTCCCGCCGGTGCCGTCGACGACGATGACGGTGACGTTGTCACGTGCACCGGCGGCCAGCGCAAGGCGAAGCAGCTCCTCGGCTGCCTGCTGCGGCTGTTGGTGTTCGAGCAGACAGCGCTCGATCCGGTCGTCGGGCACCTCGGTGGTGAGCCCATCGGAGCACACCAGGAACCGGTCGTGGTGCGAAGGGGGGAAGACCCACGAGTCGGCGACCGGCGCGGGATCTGTGCCGAGGGACCGGGTGACGATGTTGCGGAGACGGTGTCCCCGGGCCTCTTCGCGCGTGATCTGCCCCGCCAGTACCATCTCTTCGGCTTCGGAGTGGTCGACGGTCAGCTGTCGGAGCCGGCCGTCGGCCAGTCGGTAGACGCGAGAGTCGCCTACGTTGAACACCATCCAGTGCTCGGTGCCACCGGCGACTACCGACGCCAGCCCGCTGAGCGTCGTGCCCATGCCGGCGCGTCCGGGGTCCGACAATGCCGCGTCGACGATCGCCGCGTTCGCTGCGCCGATGGCCTGCTCGGCATCGTGGACGCTGATGGCGGGCCGGCCGACGAAGTCGACGAAGGCGTCGACGGCCATCCAGCTGGCGACGTCGCCGGCGGCGTGACCTCCCATGCCGTCCGCCACGATGAACACCGGGGGGTCGGCGAGGAGGGCGTCCTCGTTGGCCGCTCGCACGAGGCCACAGTCGGTCACCGCTCCCCATGCCTGCACGCTCATCCGCCGCCCGCTTCCTCGCCGGGGGTTGCCACCGACGTGCTCACAGGTCAGATTGTGCCATCTCGTACCGGCGCGGTCATCTGACGGCATGTTTCCGTGCCGGTGCCGTGACACTGCGCAACGGCTCCGAAGGGCCGTCCAGCGTCGCCGCTCGTCCGTCCCGTCGGCTCCGGCGAGACCAGGAAGCGGAGCCCGGCACTGTCGTCAGCTCGTCGGCGGCACCTGCACGGTCCTGACGGTCGAGTGGTCGATCGGTCGACCATCAGGAGACTGCCGATCGCGTCCGGCGACGCCTACCTGGTCTTCGGGATAGTGACCGCCTGGTCCTCGGACCCGTGTGTGCCGGTCTGGTTCGGAGAGACCGCCCTGTCCCGCCCAACGTGAACGACTCCTGCGTCAGCAGCAGTCGGGTGCTGGTCAGGGCGCCCACGGATAAGTCAGGAGAGCCTGATTCATGGGGCGTCCTCCGGTTGGAGCGGTGACTGGTGTGCACCGCCACCGTCTCCGGCCGGAGGACCTTCGTGGTGGATGGTTCAGCGAGGGGTGAGGACGTCTACATGGCCACCCGCGAGGACTTC
>JAKAYQ010000189.1 GCA_021826725.1 Actinomycetes bacterium | reverse complement strand
GGGTTCAGGTGGTTCAGGGGTCCAGGGGTCCAGGGGTCCAGGGGTCCAGGGGTCCAGGGGTCCAGGGGTCCAGGGGTCCAGGGGTCCAGGGGTCCAGGAATGTGGGGGTGTGGCACGCGCCCATGGGATCTCGAGGCGGAAGGCCCCGGAGCGGCCTCGGGTGATTGCCGCTCGGCCTCCAAAAGCTCCCGCTGGGTGGCGCCCACTCCGGGTGAATACACTCATCGGGATGCGGGTCCTGGTCGTGCTGCCCACCTACAACGAGTCGGCGAACATCGAGGAGGTCATCCGGCGCGTTCGCCGGAGCTTGCCCGACAGTGGCGTGCTCGTGGTCGACGACGGGAGCCCCGACGGCACGGCTGACCTCGCCGAGCGTGCCGGCAAGGAGCTCGGCGGTGTCGAGGTCTTGCGTCGAAGTGAGAAATCTGGTCTGGGCAGCGCCTACCGTGCTGGGTTCCGGTGGGGTCTGGAGCACGGCTGGGACGCCATGGTGGAGATGGACTCCGACCTGTCCCACGACCCGGGCGCGCTCCCCGATCTGGTCGCCCCCCTGGGGCAGGGGTACGACCTGGTGCTGGGCTCGCGGTACATCCCTGGTGGGTCGACCCCGAACTGGCAGCGCACCCGATTGATGCTGTCGCGCGGCGGCAACCTCTACGCGGCGGCAGTCCTCGGCCTGCCCGTCACCGATTCGACCTCTGGTTTCCGGGCTTACAGGGCCGATATGCTCCGTCGCATCGACCTCGACGCCGTGCGCGCCGATGGGTATGGGTTCCAGATCGAGATGTGCTATCGGGTCCACGAGAGCGGTGGTCGGATCACTGAGATCCCCATCCGGTTCGTCGACCGGGTGGAGGGTGAGTCCAAGATGTCGTCACACATCGTCGTCGAGGCTCTCGGTCTGGTGACGTGGTGGGGGGCTCAACGGCTCGTGGCGCGCCTGCGGGGTCACCGGCCTGGGAGCGTGGAAGTGCGCTGAGCAGGTGTGGTGTGGCCGAGAACGCGGGAGCCTGTTGTGTCATGGCTGAGCGTCGGGGGATCGTCGCTTCGTGACTCGACGGCGGGGGAGCCGGCCTGGGGCTACGTGCTCCCGCAGCCCCCACCGGGTCGGGTCAAGGAGATGGCGATCGACACCAGCTCCGGTCCGTGCCTCGCCTGGGGGTCGACGAGCCCGGCGTGCCTGTCCGCTGAGCCCGTGACCTTCGAAGTCCCCGAGACCGCCGCGGTCCTCGCCGCCAGCCTGTGGGGGCGTTCGACCTGGCACGATGGGTGGTGTGAGCGTGGCAGTGCACCGGATACTGGTGGTCGACGACGAGCCATACATCACCGACCTTCTGGGAGCCGCGCTGCGGTTCGAAGGGTTCGACGTCGAGGTGGCTGTCACGGGTGCCGACGCGCTGGCCCGAGCCCGACGCTTCGGTCACGATCTGGTGCTGCTGGACGTGATGCTCCCGGACATGGACGGCTTTGAGGTCTGCCGGCGCATGCGGGCCGCCGGGGTGGCCACCCCCGTGCTGTTCTTGACGGCGCGCGACGCGTTGGAGGACAAGGTCGGCGGCTTCCGGGAGGGCGGAGACGACTACGTGACGAAGCCCTTCAGCCTGGACGAGCTCGTCGCCCGCATCGGTGCGGTGCTGCGACGAGCGGGAAGCCCCGGGAGAGCGGTTATCGACGGCCGGCTGGCGTTCGCCGACCTGGAGATCGACGAGGAGACGCACGAGGTGTGGCGCCAGGGGACCCTGGTCGAGCTCACCGCCACCGAGTTCCGCCTGTTGCGGTGCCTGCTCCTGAACGCCCGGCGGGTCCTGTCGAAGTCGGAGATCCTTGAAGACGTGTGGGACTACGAGTTCGAGGGCGACCCCAACATCGTGGAGACGTACATCAGCTACCTGCGGCGCAAGCTCGACTGCTTCGACCCGCCGCTCATCCACACCATCCGAGGAGTGGGCTACAGCCTCCGCCTGCCGCGAGAAATCGGCTGACCCCGGGTGTCGCTCCGCAGCCGCCTGCTCATCGGCATCCTGGCCCTACTGGTAGTGGCCACCGGCGTCACCGATGCCGTCACCTACACCTCGCTGCGGTCGTTTCTCTTGGGCCAGCTCGACGAGCAGACCGATGTGGCCCAGCACCAGATGCTGGTCGCGGTGTGGGGGGCGTACGCACGGTCGCTCGACGCCGGCTCGACCCTGGCAGCTCAGGACCCGACGCGGTGGCTCGCCTCAGCGGCCGGCGCTCCCGGCAACGGTCAAGTTCCGGCGTGCCCGGCGGCGGCGGGAACAGCCGCTGGTGGAGGTGGCAGCCATGCCGCAGCCGTGGCGCGGCCGTCGTTCTTCGCCCGTGTGAGCCCCGACGTGTTCGTGGAGGTCCTGGCCCCCGATCATCGGCTGCTGTTCGATCGGCCGTCGGGGACGTGCGATCCGCTGCCGGTGTTGCCCCGGTCCGTGCCCGTCCAAGTTGTCCCACTGCGCCGGACGTTCGGGGCCAAGGAAGGAGCCTATTTCCCGAACCAGCTTGCCTTCACCACCGCACCGTCGGCTGGAACGGGCATCCGCTACCGGGCCGAAGCGGTGCAGCTCCCGGGCGGCATCCTGGTGACGGCGGTGGCCCTGGGTCCCGACGACCAGACGCTGGCGTCGCTCGTCCATGTGGAGGCCATCGTCTCCGCGTCCGTCCTGCTGGCCGCGGTGATCGTGGCGCTGCTGGTCACGCGGCTCGGGCTGCGGCCGTTGCTCGACATGACCGACGCCGCGGGAGCGATCGCCGGGGGCGACCTGAGCCGACGCATCCGGACGACGGAGGCACGAAGCGAGGTGGGCCGGCTGGGAGCGGCCTTCAACGCCATGATCGGCCAGATCGAGGCGGCCTTCTCCGAACGGGCGCGCTCTGAGCAGCGCCTCCGGCGGTTCGTGGCGGACGCGTCCCACGAGCTGCGGACGCCGCTCACCTCCATCCGTGGCTACGCCGAGTTGCTGCGAAAGGGCGCCTTCGCCGACGAGACGGCCCGGGACCGGGCGACGGTGCGTATCGAGCGCGAGGCGGCCCGTATGGGGATCCTGGTGGAGGACCTGCTCCTGCTGGCCCGTCTCGACCAGGGACGGCCGCTCGACTGCGTGCCCGTGGACCTCGGTCAGGTGGTGACCGATGCCGTCGCAGATGCCACCGTGACCCGGAAGGACCACCAGGTCGCCGTCGAGATCTCCGGGCCGGTGCCGGTCGTCGGTGACCCGGTTCGCCTGCGGCAGGTGGTCGACAACCTCCTGGGGAACGCCCTGGTCCACACGCCTCCTGGCACGGTTGTGCGCGTGTCGGCAGTCGTGGAGGGCGCCGCTGGCGTGGTGCGGGTCGCCGACCAGGGGCCCGGACTTGCACCGGAGCAGGCGAGCCAGGTGTTCGAGCGCTTCTACCGCGTCCGGGCATCACGAACGGGGGCGGGTGCCGGACTGGGGCTGGCCATCGTGGCCTCGCTGGCGCATGCGCACGGCGGCGGTGCCAGGGTTCGCTCCGAACCGGGCCAGGGGGCGGTGTTCGAGGTGTGGATCCCCCTGGCTGGGCTGGGCCCGGGCATGCCCGGCGCGAACGCGGTCGGAACGTCAGGCGCGTTCGCCGGTGTGCCGGGTGTGGGTGTGCCGGGTGTGGGTGTGCCGGGTGTGGGTGTGCCGGGTGTGGGTGTGCCGGGTGTGGGTGTGCCGGGTGTGGGTGTGCCGGGTGTGGGTGTGCCGGGTGCGGGTGTGCCCGCCGGCGTGCCGGGTTCGTTCCCGCCGGAGGTGGCGAACTCGGCAGAGGCGCCGGTCTCGGGGCCACGGCCGGCTCCCCCCGGACCATGACGACCGGAAGCGGGGGTGTGCTGAAGCGCCCGTTGCTCTTGGTCCACGGCCAGCCTGGCCTGGGTGCCGACTGGGCAGCGGTCACTGCACGACTCGGACCCGGAGCGGACGTGCTTGCACCGGACCGTCCGGGGTACGGCACCGGGGGGCCGGCAACGAGCATGGCGGCGAACGCGGACGCCCTGGCCGACCTGCTCCGGCGCCATGGAGAGCCGCCGGCGGTCGTTGTCGGCCACAGCTACGGGGGTGGGATCGCCGTGCTCCTGGCGGCGCGGCACCCGGCGCTGGTCGCCGGGCTGGTGCTGGTTGCCTCGGTGGGAGCCGAAGGCAGCGTCGTCGCCCTCGACCGCGTCCTCGCCCTCCCCGTGGTCGGCACGGGCGCATCCGTGGCGGCGCTCGTGACATCGTCATGGCTCGGCCCGCGGCTCCGCCGGCACCTGTTGTCGCTCCAGTTCGGACCGGCGCAGGTCATGTCGCGGTACTTCCCCGACGATGGCATGGTGGCAGCAGCGCGGGACCGGTCCGCGTGGCGGAGCTTTGTGGTGGAGCAGCGGGCGCTTGTGGCCGAGCTCCCCGCTGTCCGCGGTGCCGTCGATCGGCTGGCGTTGCCGGTGGCCGTGGTGACGGGAACCCGAGACGCCGTGGTTCCGGCGCGGGCCAGCGCGCGGCTGGCCGCGGCTATCGGTGGAGCGGAGCTGGTGCTGGTGCCGGGAGCGGGGCATTTCCTGCTGACCGACGCCCCCGGTGTGGTGGCCCGCGCCGTCGAGCGGGTATCGGCGCGCGCCGGGAAGCCGACGTCGCGTCGTCCGTCGCAGCGACGGAGGCTGGCGAGTGACGGTGAGGACGGCCGCACCGCTGATCGCTGACTGCAGTTTCGCTGGTCTGTGGGCTCATCAGATCGGCCCGAGGGGACGTTCGACCGTGCTCCGGCGGGTCCGTTGGCGGCACCGTCGGAGCGGCGGTCGGCGACGCCTGCTGCTGCGTGCCAGGTCAGCCTGCGCTGGCGGGATCCCCTGAGGCGGGTGTCGCCCGGGCCCGGATCGTGCCCGGTGGCGGTGGGCCGCAGCCCCAGGGATATGGGTGCTCGCGTCGGTGGAGGGTGCTCAGATCGGCGACGGGGCGGGTGCGTCGATGCCGAGAGCTCCGAGCGCGGTGTGGAGCTTTGCCGCGGTCTCAGCCAACTCCCGATCGGGTGCCGACCCTGCCACGATGCCGGCGCCGCCGTAGGCGACGGCTCGGTCGCCGGTAACGGTTGCCGACCGGATTGCGACCAGCATCTCGCCGTCGCCGCGGGCGTCGACCCAACCGACTGGACCGGCGTAGAACCCGCGGCCTTCTTCTTCGAGCTCGGTGATGAGGGCGAGGGCAGCGGCCGTGGGGACACCGGCGACCGCCGGGGTGGGATGCAGGGCGGCGGCCAGGGTGAGCGCGTCCGCCGGCGGCTGGTGCAGCCGACCGGTGATCCGGGTACCGAGATGCGCGACGCCGTGGAGGCGTACTGGCGTCGGGGCCTCGGGTACCTGGAGCTCGTCGCACCAGGCGGCGAGGCGATCGGCGACCGCCTCTGCCACGGTGCGGTGCTCCGCTTGCTCCTTCCCCGACGCGACGAGGGCGGCGACCGCTGCGTCGTCAGCGGCGGACGTACCGGCCAACGGGTGCGAGACGACCCGGTCGTCACGCCGACGAACCAGCAGCTCGGGGCTGGCGCCCAGGAAGACGCGCCCTGCCTGCCGATGGGCGAACACCGCGCATGTGGGTTCGTCTTCCTGCAGGCGCCGGAGCACGGAGACCGGGTCGAGCGTGTGGGTGAACCTGGCGTGCACCTGGCGGGCGAGGACCACCTTGCCGATCCGCCCGGCAGCGATGGCCGCCAGGGCCGCGGTGACCCGGCGTTCGAATTCGGGTCCGTCGGGAGCTTGCCAGATGGCGTCCACCGTGGCCGTAGCGGCCCAGGCGGCATCGGCCGGGGCCTTGCGGGGCGTCTGAACCGCGACCGTAGCGTCGGATCCTTCAGAGACACCGATGGCGACGAGCAGTGCGGCCAGGTCGGCCGGCGAGGTGGGGTCCTCGGCTCTGCCGGCACCGGTCGTCGCTGGGCGCACGACAGTCATCCATGACCGGCCTGCCGCTGTCGACACGACCGAGACCACTGGCAGGAGCAGCTCGGTGGGCTGCCCGGGAAGGAACGGCAGGGCACCCACGGCGAGCGGTCCCGAACCGGGCTGGCTCGCCGGGCCAATTGCCGGGACTGCCGCCAGCCACCGTGCCACGGCACCGCTCGTGTCGGGGCGGAGGCCGCCGGGCAGCTGAAGCCGGGCAGCCACACCGGCGGTGGCCACGCTCCCGCGCCGTCCGAGCAGGACAAAGCCGTCGGCGGTGGCCATGGCCATGGCCAGCGGGTCCGGGCCTGCGCCAGGGAGGGCAACGGTCGATGCCACCAGAAAGCGAGGGTCGGGGGCTGCCAGCGTGTGGTGCTCGTCGCTCATCGGGGGGTGCGGCTGCAGGCCGGCTGTCATCGGGGCCGGGCCGCGTGGTCCTCGTCGGGTCCGGGAGAACCGCTGCGGGTGCCGGTGACGAGCTGGACCACACCGCCGCCGAGCACGTGGTGGTTCACTCCAGAGAAGCCGGCGGCGCGGACCAGGGCCAGCAGCTCTGCCGGCGGCGGCAGGTAGGCGACCGAGCGGGGGAGGTAGCGGTATGCCGCCTTATCC
>JAKAYQ010000188.1 GCA_021826725.1 Actinomycetes bacterium | reverse complement strand
GGCGAGGCCGACCTGCAGCAGGCGTTCGACGAGGCCGGCGCTTCCGGAACCCCGTTCGCTGGGCTGCTCATCGCTCGGCAGCTGGTTCCCCGGGAAGTCGTGCTCAGTGCTACGAGCCAGCTCGCCCAGCTGCCGATGGTGGACCTGGATGCCGATCCTCCAAGCGCCGAAGCGCTTGCTGCCATCTCCCCGGCCCTGGCCCGCGAGTACGGCGTCGTCGGCTTCCGGGCCCAGGGCGAGCAGCTCGCCGCTGCCTTCGCCGAGCCCCCGGGGCCCGACGACCTCCGGGCGCTCTCGTCGCTGGTCGGCCTGGTGGTCGTGCCGGTCCTGGCAGACCCCCTCGCCGTCGCTCGGCACGCGGATGCGGCCGCCGCCGATGGTGCGAACGGCTCGACTGCGAGCGGCTCGGCCTCGAACGGCTCGGCCTCGAACGGCTCGGCCTCGAACGGCATGGTCGGCAACGGCTCGGCGCCCGGCGGGACGTCCGTCGCGGTCGCTCCCGAGGCGGACGTTGCGCTGCACATCGACGACCTGCTGCGCTACGCGGTCGGGGTCGGCGCCTCGGACCTCCACCTCACCAGCGCCATGCCGGCCTGTATCCGCCTGCACGGCGCCATCCGACCGATCGAGGGGTGTCCCCGGCTCACCAACGAGCAGATCCGGGACATGGTGTTCGGCATCCTGCCGCAGTCCAAGCGGGAGCAGTTCGAAGATGCCAAGGAGCTCGACACCTCCCACTCGATCGCCGGGGTGGGACGGTTCCGGGTGAACGTGTTCCTGCAGCGGGGGACGGTGGCGGCGGTCCTGCGGGCCATACCCCACGAGATCCCGTCCTTCGACTCGCTGGCCATCCCGGAGTCGATCCGGAGCTTCACCGACCTGCGCCGCGGGCTGGTGCTCGTCACCGGTCCGACCGGCTCGGGCAAGTCGACGACGCTGGCCGCACTGGTCGACATCATCAACCGGACGAAGCCGCTGCACATCATCACGGTCGAGGACCCCATCGAGTTCCTCCACAACCACAAGCGCTCCATCGTCAACCAGCGCGAAGTCGGTCAGGACACCTCGTCGTTCTCCGAAGCCCTGCGGCGGGTGCTGCGCGAGGACCCGGACGTCATCCTGGTCGGCGAGATGCGCGACCTCGAGACGATCTCGATGGCGCTCACCGCGGCGGAGACCGGCCACCTGGTGTTCGGCACCCTGCACACCCAGGACGCGCCGCAGACCATCGACCGCGTGATCGACGTGTTCCCCACCAACCAACAGGAGCAGGTGCGCACCATGCTGGCGGCTTCGCTCGAGGGAGTGGTGACACAACAGCTCATCGTCAACGCGGCCGGGACCGGGCGCCTGGCGTGCTGCGAGGTCATGGCATGCACCTCGGCAGTGCGCAATCTCGTCCGCTCCAACAAGACGCACCAGATCTACTCGCTCATGCAGACGGGTGCGCAGTACGGCATGCAGACCATGGACCAGGGCCTGGCCCGTCTGGTGCGCGAGGGCCGTGTCACCGAGGCGGTGGCGTTCGATCGCTGCCGTAACGAGGACGACCTCCGCAACCACTTGAGCTCCTAGGGGCAACGATGGCGTTGACGTTCGACTACAAGGTCCGGGACCGTTCGGGAAAGCTGGTCGAGGGCCAGCTCGAGGGCGACAGCATGTCGCTCGTCGTGGGAAAGCTCCGCGAGATGGGCTACCTGCCCATCTCGGTGACGCCGCGGTCGCGCTTCAACGCGCGGATGGAGATCACCATCCCCGGCTTGTCGAACCGGGTGAAGCTGGCGGAGCTGGCAGTTGCCACGCGGCAGCTCGCCACCATGATCGACTCCGGGCTGTCGGTGGTGCGGGCCTTGGTGATCCTTGCCACCCAGGTCGACAACAAGGAGCTGGCCCGTGTCCTCGCCGAGGTGCGCCTCGACGTCGAGCACGGCTCGTCGCTGTCGGCCGCGTGCGCGCGTTATCCCAAGGTGTTCAACAACCTGTTCATCACCATGGTGCAGGCAGGGGAGGCCGGGGGCAGCCTCGACACGGTGCTGCTCGACCTGGCTCAGACCATGGAGAAGCAGGCCGAGCTGAACCGCAAGATCCGCTCTGCCATGACCTATCCGGCAGTCGTCCTGAGTGTCATGGTGCTCATCTTCACGGCGCTGCTCGTCTTCGTCGTGCCTGTCTTCAAAAAGATCTTCACCCAGCTGCACGCCACGCTGCCCGGGCCCACCCAGGTGATCCTGCACCTGTCCGCCATCGTCCTCAGCCCCTGGGTGCTCGTCCTGCTGGCGGTGATGGTCGTCGGCGTGGTGCTCCTCCGGCGTTGGATCGCCACCGACGAAGGGCGCCGAAGGTGGGACCGCATGAAGCTGCGACCACCAGTGTTCGGCCCGCTGATCCACAAGGTGTCCCTGGCGCGGTTCTCGGCCACTCTGGCATCGCTGGTCCAATCCGGCGTCCCGATCTTGGAGTCGCTCGACATCGTGAGCGAGACAGCAGGCAACCAGACCATCGCCGACGCGCTGCAGCGAGCCAAGGTCGGCATCCGCGAGGGGCGGAGCATGGCCGACATGCTGCGCGAGAGCGAGGACGTGATCCCGTCGCTCGTGGTGCAGATGGTGGAGGTGGGCGAGCAGACCGGGGCCCTCGACGGCATGCTGCGGAAGGTGGCCGAGTTCTACGACGGCGAAGTGGCCAACACCGTGGCCAACCTGACCTCGCTGCTCGAGCCGATGCTGACCGTTGTGATGGGAGCAGGCGTGGGGATCATGGTCATCTGCATGTACCTGCCGATGTTCGACTACATCAAGCACATCCCGTCGGCCTGATCCGATCCAATCGGAGGGACCAGGTCGATGACGATGGTGCAGGGTTCGTCTGCACACCGCCGGGCCGGCGAACAGCTGGCAGCACCGGCCTGCTCCAACCCCGGACATGCCGAGCGCTCCCGCCCGCCGGCCTCGGAGTGGGGTGCCGTGGTCGGGCGGTGGGGCCGCGTGCTCGGCGGCTGCCTGCGCGGCCGGGCCTGGCCGCTGGCGATGACGGTGGCGAGCGTCGTCGGCGCCATGGGCTGGTCGCTGTTGGCAGTGGTGCACAGCGACGGGCTGGTGATGTGGCGGGTGCCGGGCGACATCTGGGGCACCCTGCGCGGCGCCCATGTCGTCGCCTGGGGCGACATCGGCGGGGTCTACCGCGCCGGCACCGGTCTGGTGTCGTTCCCCGGTACCGCGGTGCTGCTCGTGCCGGTCGCCCTGGTGAGCAGCGCGCTCGGATTGACGGAGAGCTTCCCCTACCCACTGCCGCATCCGACAGCATGGCTGGTGCTCGGTCCCTACGAGGTGGTGCTGGCGTCCGTGGCGCTCTTTGCCGTGGACGCGCTGGCGCGGCGACTGGCAGTTCCTGCTGGCCGGCGCGCCTGGCTGAGCGTGACCGGGGCGATCGTGTTGTTCCCGGTGGATGCGCTGTGGGGCCACCCCGAGGACGCAGTAGCGGTCGGACTGCTGCTGTACGGGCTGCGGGCTGGCCTTGACGGCAGGCTCGTGAGCGCCGGGTGGTTGGCTGGCGCAGCCGTCGCCGTGCAACCACTGGTGCTGCTCGGCTTGCCGGTCGTTGCCGCAGTCATCGGATGGCGCCGGCTGCCGGGCTTGGCCGTGCGCACCGCACTTCCCGCTGCTGCCGTGCTGGCGGTCTGCCTGGTTGGCGCCGAGCACGCCACTGTCCATGCGCTACTGGACCAGCCCAATTTCCCTCGTATCGACCGGGTGACGCCGTGGACGGCGCTGGCGCCGCGTCTCGGGGGTCGGGGCCGGTCGCTGGCGGTGGCGGCGGGCCCCGGCCGGCTGGTGGCGCTGGCCGGTGCGGTCGCTGTCGGCGCAGGCCTGTGGCGGTGCCGCTGGGCAACGGTCGTCGGTGCCCGTCACCGTTCCCGCTGGGTGCGCGCCGGCAGTGCAGCGAGCCCGATGGTCGTGCCGGGCCCGACCGCGGATGCAGCGGCCGGCCCGATCCTCGGCATGGGGGGCTCAGCGGTCGTGTGGGCACTGGCTGTTGCGCTGTCGTTGCGGTGCCTGACGGAGTCGGTGATGGACCCGTACTACCTGTGGCCGCCGCTCGGCGTCGGCCTGCTGGCAGCTGCGACCGCGTCAGGGAGAGCAGGGGGGAAACGGTTCGCCGTCGCTGGCGCTGCTGCCGTGGCGACGACCGTCTTGGCGGAGCTGCACCTTGTCTGGTGGGTCTGGTGGTACGGCGTGACGTTCGGGATGCTCGTCACCGTTGCGTGCGGGTTCCCCGACCGAGTTGGGCGTTGGCGCTCAAGTTCGGTGCCGCGGATGCCGTTGGCACAGCAGGAACGTGAGCATTGCGCCCTCGGGTCGTCACGGGGCTGACGCGGGCCGGGTGAAGGGACCGTCGCATGTCGCAGGTCGTGGGATTGGACATCGGGGCGAGCGCAGTGCGCGCAGCCGAGATCGACCTCGGTCCCGGCACGCCAGTGCTGCTGCGCTTCGGGCAGGTCGGCCTGCCTCCTGGGGCGATCGTCGACGGCGAGATCCGCGACCAGACAGCGGTCACCGACGCCATCGGCCGCCTGTGGCGCAACGCACAATTCGAGAGCGTGAGCGTCGTCGTCGGCCTGGCCGGGCTCCGGGCCATCACCCGTGAGGTCGACCTGCCGTACGTGCCCGATGCCGAGGTCGACAGCGCGGTGCGGTTCCAGTCCGAGGAGGTCATCCCCTTCCCTCCGGACAAGACGATCTTGTCCGCACAGGTGCTGACCGACTACCAGGGTGCCGATGGTGCGAAGATGCGCCGCGTCCTCGTCGCGGCGGCGCACCGGGAGCTCGTCGACGCGGTGATCGCCGTGGTCGAGCGGGCTGGGCTGCTGGTCGAAGGGGTGGACCTGGTGTCGTCCGCCTTGGTGCGGGCGCTGGTCGATCCGAAGCACATGAGCGAGCAGCCCGAGGCGGTGGTGTCAGTCGGGGCTGGTCTCACGGTCGTCGTGGTGCACCAGCAGGGTCGCCCCCAGTTCGTCCGCACCATCGGGACCGGCGGCAATGCGGCTACTGCGGCGGTGGCCGCCGCACTTGACCTCCCCCTCGCCGACGCCGAAGCGGTCAAGCGGCGGCTGGGCGAGCCCGTGCCCCAAGTGCAAGCGGCTGAGCGCGCTGTCCAGGAGCCGATCGGGGAGCTCGTATCGGAGATCCGCAATTCCGTCCAGTACTTCGCCTCGCTCCCCGGGCGTGCTCCTGTTGCCCGCATCATGATGACCGGAGGAGGCTCGCGGCTGCGGGGCCTGGTGGAGCAGCTGCAGGTCCAGGCGCGCATCCCGGTGCAGGTCGTGTCCCCCCTGGCTCGCCTCGACCTGTCCCAGCTGGACCTGCGGCCCGACCAGGCTGCCGCCATCGACCCCGTGCTGTCGGCTCCCATCGGCCTTGCGCTCCCGGAGCCCAGCTCCGGGGTGAAGAAGTTCAATCTGGTACCACCGGAGGTCGCCCAGCGCGCCGCGGTGCGCAAGATCACGCGCACCGTCACCTTCGCGGCGGCAGCCGTGGCCGTGCTCGTCGTGGCGGTGAGCGGCCTGCGCTTCTACCAGGTGCACAGCGCGCAGAGCGACGTGAACGCCCTGACCGGAGAGATCGCTCGGTTGAACGCCGAAAAGCCGCTGTACTCCAAGGCTCAGGCGGTGGCGGACGCGCTCCGGCAGTCGGAGAACCAGGTCGCCGCGCTCACTGCCGGCATCCCCGACTGGTACGCAGTAGTGCAGGGGTTGGCCAAGCAGAACCCCGACCAGTTGGCCGTCACGTCGTTCGCCGGTACAGCGAGATCGCCGTCGACGGCGACGTCCGCCTCAGCGCCGACGTCCTCCCAGTCGACGACTGCCGCCGCACCGGGGCAGATCGGCACGATCTCCGCCACGGTCACGGGGACGTACTCGGGGAACGTGAACTGCAACCCGTACGCCGACTTCATCGGTGACGTGGGCGCACCCATGTTCGGGACGCCCCAGTCGTCGGGTCCGCAGTGCCCGACGACCAATGGCACGACGACGGTCACGTTCCCGGCCACCATCCCGGTGCTGCCGTCGGCCAGCCTGGCCACGCAGGGCTGCTACAACGTGCTCCATCCGGCGCCGGCATGCCCGGCGGCGACGAAGGGAAGCTGATGACGGCGTTCCTGTCCCGGTTCCGCACCCCGCTGCTCGTCGGCGTCGGCGCTCTCGTGCTCGTCCTGGCGGTCCTGGTCGCGTGGATCCTCCCCGAGGGTCACAAGCTGTCGGGGCTCAACGCCCAGAAGCAGACCCTGGCCATCCAGGAGCAGGTGCTGCAGACCGACATCGTGACGCTGCAACACGACCAGCACCAGCAGGTCGCCAACTGCAGCACGCTGGGCACGCTGTTGCAGGAGGTCCCGCCCGCGCTGGACGAGAGCCAGTTCGTCCTGGACGTCGGCACGTTGGCCCGAGCATCGGGCGCGCTGAGCATTCCCAGCCTCACCTGGGGGGCGTCGACCCCAGGCAATGGCGTCGGCTCGGTCGCCGTCACGCTCACCTTGCAGGGAACGTTCGGTCAG
>JAKAYQ010000187.1 GCA_021826725.1 Actinomycetes bacterium | reverse complement strand
GTCCGCAACATCGCCGGTTCCGTCACATGCGTGCGTGCAGACGCCGGCTCCGCCGCCCTCACCGCTGCCGGTATCGGCACAGGGGGAGGGCAGCCTCACTGTGGCTGGTTCTGGTGGTTCGATGAGCGCCAGCAGCAGCAAGGGCATTCAGCTGTGCTTCAGTGGCCCGAGTGGTGGCCTGCCGAGCCTGCCGTAGATCCCGTCAATCGGCATGATGCGGAGCGCTCGACGAGTGCTCCGGTGCGGTCGTCGGCCGTTGGACGCCGAGCATCTCCTCGGTGTCCGGCGGCCGACGGTAGCGCTCTGTGGCAGGTTGTCGTTCGCTCGACAGGTTGTCGCGTGATCTGGGCCAGGGAACAAGGCTGCCCGTCTCGCCGGTCTGGCGCTGCTCTCGTTCCCCTCGTAAACGGCCTTGTGCCCGTGTACCGGCCGGAGCGCGTTACGGAGCCGGCCAGGGTACCGACCGACTTTCCGGACGCCTTCACCTGCTGCACGACCCATGCCGGGGCCGTGCCGAGAGCGTCGGCGATCAGTGTGACATCGGGGTGACCGGGCCCCATGGCCAACAACGGTCTTCCGGCGGCCTCGGCCGAGCGGATCATCCGGCCGTGGCGTGTGCCGGGGGCTGGATCCGGGAGCCCGGCACTGTCGGGCAGGTGGCAAGCGGCATCGGTCGGTAACGTCGCCGGGGCCGCGGCTGCGCGGCGATGCCGGCCCGGTCGGGGATAATTGGCTCGTGCAGGTCGTGAGCCTGGTTCCCTCCGCAACCGAAACGCTGCTCGCCTGGGGAGTCGTGCCGGTCGCGTGCACGAGGTTCTGCGAGCAGCCCGGGATCCCGACGGTCGGCGGTACCAAGAACCCCGACGTCGAGACCATCGTTCGCCTGGCGCCCGACCTGGTGGTGCTGGACGAGGAGGAGAACCGCCGGGAGGACCACGATGCCTTGGTGGCAGCGGGCGTGCCTGTGCACGTTCTGGCCATCCGCAGCATCGAGGACGTCGCCCGCCAGCTCCCGGGGTTCGCTCGCCGTATCGGGATCACGTGGGACCCGCCGCTGCTCGGACCCGCTCGGCCGGTGCGAGCGTCCGTGGTGGTACCGATCTGGCGGCGGCCCTGGATGCTCCTCGGTCGTCCGACGTATGGGGAGTCCGCGCTGGAGCATGTGGGTCTGGCGCTGCGCTTCCCGTCCGGGTCCGGGCCGTACCCGCAGGTTGAGCTGGATGAGATGGCTGCCCTCGGAGCGGACCTGGTCCTTGCCCCGAGCGAGCCCTACCCGTTCAGCGAGCGGCACCGGGCGGAGCTCGAGGTGGTGGCGCCTGTCGTGCTCCTGGAGGGCAAGGACCTGTTCTGGTGGGGGATCCGCACTGGGCCGGCACTGGCCAGGCTGGCGGTGCTGGCCGAGCTCGGCGGACCGTGAAGATCATCTGTGCAGCCTGGTGGTGGAGTCGAGTTGTGGGTCGGTTGTGGTGCCAGGGGACCCGGGGCCGACGACGGCTGAACCCGGTTCCAGCGGCATGACAGAGCCGGTTGCGGTCACGGCTGACCCCGGGTCTTGCGGCGGGACGGAGTCGGGCCGGCGACGGCTGATCCCGGTTCCGGCGGTGGGGTGAACCAGGTTCCAGCGACGGTTGGTCCCGGTCACGGTGGCGTGCCGCCCTCGGCCTTCAGGATCTTTCGATGTCCGCCGATGTCAGATTGGATGGCGCTGTCGTTGGCGAGCAGCGTGGCTGCCGAGCGTCGGCGTGTGCGCGCGAGGACGAAGTGTGGCGCGAACGGGGGAGCGGTCCGATGGTGAGGATCCGAAGGCGATGAGGGCCTCGGAACAGGCGGGCGCACCGTTCGGACAGGTGGAAGCCGACGAGAACGGGACCCGGCAGCAAAAGTTCGAGCAGACGTCCCAGGTGTCGCCGCCCGTGTCGCACGGAACCACGACAGCTGCCTCGGGTGCGGGGGTCGTGGACCCCCGTCCGGTCGCCAGAGCAGGTCCGGTGGGCGGATCGCAGCCGGAGTCCACCGGCTTGCCGTCGACCCGGGTGTCGAAGGAGGTCGGGCCTCCTCCCGTGACGCACCGGGGTGTGCTCGACGTGGTCTTGCCAATGCGCCCGGAGCCGGACCTCGACGTGGACGGCGAGGGGGCGGAGCAGTTCGTCTTTCCCGCGTTGTGGCGCAAGGCTGCCGTGGCGTGGTGGGTCGTGGCCTCCGTTGCTGCGGTGATGTTCGTGGCGATGGTGCACACGGGGTTGCCCTTCATGGTCGACGTGGTGCTGACGGCCGGGCTCTTCACCATCCCTGGACTGGGCGTCTCCCGGCTGCTGGTGCGTCGAAGCCACCCCGGGCAGCGCGAGATGTGGTGGCTCTTCCTCTACGGCCTGCGTTGCTTCTTCGTCTACGGCTACCTGGCGGCCGCCATCTTGATCGCATCGTGGTTGGTCGAGCATCCAGCGGGATCCGTCTCGTGGAGCACGGCACGCACGGTGGCAGCCGGGTTCGGTGCCGTTGCTGTCGTGGCATGGGGCTTGGTGGTGCGGGACACGGTCCGCCATGGGGTGGGTGGCCGAGACCGCTCGGAGCTGGCTGTCGACCTGTCCATGGCCGCCCTCGTCGTAAGCGGTCCGGCGCTCGTGTTCGGCGCTACCCTCGTCCCCGGAACGATCCACGCGGTGGCCTCGGCTCTTCTGGTGCTGCGGCCGGTGGACGCGGCCTTCGGCATCGCCGCCGCGGTGTTCTGGTGCGCCGTGGCGATGAAGCTCCTGAGCGACACCGCGGGGCTGCGCGCGATGTCGGTCGACGCGCTCGATCTCGTCGCCCTGGTCGTGGTGCTGGCCGCGCCCCCGATGGTGGTGCTGGTGCCCGTGCTCGGGGATCACATGGCGGTGCTGTGGCTCACCCTTCCCCTGGTGTTCCTGGCAATGGTCCTCCCTGGCCAGTTCAGCGCGACGATCATGCTGATGGCCCGGATCACCCAGGCGAACCGGAAGATGGCATGGTGGCTTGTGACGTTGCTCGTCGTGTCGACTGCAGACGCGTGGGCGCAGCTGGCGATGGCGTTGTCGGGCTACCGGCTGCCGGCACCGCCGTTCGTCGCAGCGGCGTCGATCAATTTCGGGTTCTTCCTCCTGCTGCCGCTGGTGGAGCGGCGCCGGCGCATCGTCGGGTTCGGCCGGCTCGGACCCAGCGAGCAACTGCGCCGCTGGGATGTCGTGCCGGCCGTGGTGGCGATCGGAGCGCTGGCCCTTGTCGTCCAGTTCCTCGTTCTCGATCCGGCCGGCGCTGGCCGCATCACGACACTCGTCGTGCTCGGGTTGATGGTCCTCTTCGGCAGCTCCCGGCACTACGCGGGCGTGCGCGAGACAAGGAGGCTTCACCACAAGGTGGAGGAGATGACCGACGAGCTGTACTCGCAGTCTCGGGTCGACCCCCTCACGGGCCTGTGCAACCGCCGGGCTCTCTACGAGCGGTTTCCTCAGATCGCGGCGTCGTGCGCCCGCTCCAAGCGGCCGCTGTCCGTGGTGATGATCGATCTCGACAACTTCAAGCGGTTCAACGACATGCACGGGCACCTGGCGGGTGACGGCGTGCTGCGCGAGGTCGCCACCCTGGTCCGATCGGCTCTGCGCGACGAGGACCTCGCCGCGCGGTTCGGCGGCGAGGAGCTGTGCCTGGTGCTCCCCGGTGCGGATCCGGCGCAGGGTGCGATGCTCTTGGAGCACCTGCGGCGCGACCGAGCTGCGGTGGGTTCCGGCCCGTCGTTCGGGCTCCTGCGGCCGGGTTCGGCGCTCGGCGGCCAGGGGTCCGACCCGGCGAACGGGGCGGGGTGCGGCCTGGGGAACGGAGCGGGGTACGGTCCGGATCGGGTGGTGGTCACATTCTCGGCCGGCGTGGCTCGATGGCTGCCGGGTGATCGGCTCGAAGACGTCCTCCGGCGCGCCGACGCGGCGTGCTACACGGCGAAGGCGTCGGGGCGCGACCGGGTGGTGGTCGACGGCAGTGGTGATCCGACCGATCCCGTGGTGGTCCTGCCCGTCCAGTAGCGCCCGTCCAGTAGCGCCCGTCCAGTAGCGCCCGTCCAGTAGCGCCCGTCCAGTAGCGGGCGGCGGCCGTGGTGGCTCTGCCGGCCCGGTAGCGGCCGGCGGCTGTGGTGGTCCCACCGTCGGGCGTATGGTGTGCGGCGGGGGCCGGCTTGTGCGTGCGGCCGTCTGTCGGGGTCTTCCGGAGGGTCGGCCGCTCGAGTTGCGGCGCAGGCCCGACGGCACGAGGGAGGTCACCATGCAGGTGCGGGACAAGCTCTACATCGGCGGGTCGTGGGTGCCCTCCTCGGGCACAGGAACGCTCCAGGTCGTGAATTCGACCACTGAAGAGGTGATGGCGACCGTCCCCGAGGGGACCGCCGACGACGTCGACGCCGCGGCGCGCGCGGCTGCGGCCGCGTTCGAAGGGTGGGCGGCAGTGCCGGCCGACGAGCGGGGGAAGTTCCTCAGCCGCATCCAGGACGCGTTGGCCGCCCGAACGGACGAGATCGCCCGGACCGTGGCGGAAGAGGTCGGCATGCCGTTGATGCTGGCCACCCTGGTGCAGGCCGGCCTGCCCATCATGGACTTCGCCATGGCCGTCCAGGCGCTGGGCGAGCTGCGGTGGGAGGAGGAGGTCGGCAACTCGCTCGTCGTGCGCGAGCCCGCCGGGGTGGTCGGGGCCATCACCCCGTGGAACTACCCGCTGCACCAGGTGGCAGCCAAAGTCGCCGGTGCGCTCGGTGCCGGCTGCACCGTGGTCCTGAAGCCGAGCGAGGTGGCACCGCTGACGGCCTTCATGCTCGCCGAGGTGATCGACGAGGTGGGGCTGCCGGCCGGTGTCTTCAACCTCGTCACCGGGGTCGGGCCGGTGGTGGGCGAGGCCATCGCCGCACACCCGAAGGTCGACATGGTGTCGTTCACGGGGTCGACCCGGGCCGGCAAGCGGGTGATGCAGCTGGCTGCAGAGACCGTCAAGCGGGTGGCACTCGAGCTCGGCGGCAAGTCGGCCAACATCATCCTCGACGACGCCGATCTGTCGAAGGCAGTGCCGGCCGGAGTGGCCGCCGCCTACCTGAACTCGGGCCAGACGTGCTCGGCGCTGACGCGGATGCTCGTGCCGCGTGACCGCCTGGGTGAGGCGGAGGAGCTCGCCGGTCCGGCAGCGGAGGGCTACACCTGCGGCGACCCGTTCGACGCGGCGACGCGCCTCGGGCCGCTCGTGTCCGCCGCCCAGCGCGAGCGCGTCCGGGGCTACATCGCTGCGGGCCTCGACCAGGGTGCCAAGCTGGTCACGGGCGGTGCCGAGGCGCCCGAGGGCCTCGATCGGGGATTCTTCGTGCGGCCGACGGTGTTTTCGGAGGTCACCAGCGACATGACGATCGCCCAGGAGGAGATCTTCGGACCGGTGCTGTCGATCCTGCCGTACGACACCGAGGACGACGCGGTGCGCATCGCCAACGACACCGTGTACGGGCTGGCGGGCGGGGTGTGGTCGGCGGACCCGGCCCGAGCCGAGCGGGTGGCTCGCCGGATGCGCACCGGCCAGGTGGACATCAACGGTGGCTCGTTCAACCCGGGTGCGCCATTCGGGGGTTACCGGCAGTCGGGGATCGGCCGGGAGCTCGGGCGGTTCGGGGTCGAGGAGTTCCTGGAGGTCAAGTCGCTGCAGCGCTGACGACGGCGCGACGGCCGGCCAGCTGCCGCTGGGGGTCACCCCGGCGGCGCACCATCGTCCTCGTCGACCGGGCCCCATGCCACGAACACGGGGTTGCTCCCGGCCAGTCGCCACCCGCCCCCCGGCAGCGGAGCTGCCCGGGAGACCGACAGCTGGGCCATCCGACCCAGGCGATCGGCCGCCGCGGCGGCGCGCTCCAGGCCGGTGAACGTTGCCACCACCCGGCCGCCGGGTCGCAGGCGGCGCAGGGCAGCGTCGAGGACGGGCGTTCCGCCGCCGCCGACGAACACCCGATCGGGGTCGGGCAGGCCGGCGAGCGCCTCCGGAGCATGACCCGTGACCACGTGGACGCCGGCGCCCAACCGGGCGGCATTGGCCGCCACGCGTTCAGCGCTGTCGTCGTCCTGTTCCACCGCGAACACGGTCAGGCCCGGGCAGACGAGCGCGCATTCGACGGCCACCGAACCGCTCCCCGCACCCAGGTCCCACAGGACACCGGCGGCGGGGAGCGCCAGCTTGCCGAGCACGACGGAGCGCACCTCGGACTTGGTGATCATGCCACCCCGGTGGGCGAAGGCGGACTCCGGCAGGCCCCACGCCAGGACCCGGTCGGCGTGGGTGGATCGGGGGGCCGGGCTCTCGGTCATGCGGTCGCGCTCCCCGGGGCCTGCAGCGCGCAGCGACCCGGTCGGCAAGCCGGTGCTGAGGCTGTCGGCGGTGCCTCCTTCACCGGAGCGGCCCGCGTCAGCGTCAGCGCCCGCACCCCAGCCGACCGATTGCAGGCCGCCGGGCCCCACGAGCACGACCACCGACAGCGGATCGAACCGTCCTGCCGCCAGCGCGGCCAGGTCGATCTCCATCACCTTTTCGTCG
>JAKAYQ010000186.1 GCA_021826725.1 Actinomycetes bacterium | reverse complement strand
GATCGCCGGTCACACCGACGCCGTGGAAGATGGCCGTACCGGGGTGCTGGTGGACGACCCCGCCGGCATGGTCGCCGCGCTCCACGCGTTGCTGAGCGACGAGGCCCATCGCAAGCGCCTGGCCCGGGCCGCATCGGACCGCGCCCGGGAGCTCACGTGGGAGGCCACCGCCGCCGGCACGCTCGACGCGTTGGTTGGCGAGGCGGAAGACGCCGCTCGAGGCTAGGGCTGATGCCAGTGCATCGAACAGGTCGATCTCACCGGTGTGCCGGTAGGGCTGACGCCGGTCCGTCGGGAAGGTCGATCTCGCCCGTCTGCCGGCAGGGTTGATCCAGGTCCACCGGCTGGGGTTGATCCTGTTGCTCAACGTGGCACGTGAGGGAGTCACCCCCCAGGTGCCGGCGGGGCGGGATCGTCTGCTCCCGGGGTCGTGTTGGGCCACTGCACCCGGGCGAGGGCGTCGTCGAGCACGCCGGTGGCTCCCGGCACGCCGGTCCGCGCAGCGCCGGACCCCCGGTGGGCAGCGCGCCGCCTGGCGATCTCCACGACCGCATCGGCGCCGAGCACGGTGACGGCGGCCCATGCCAGCGGGCTCGACAGGCCCAGATGTTGAGCCCAGGACCCACCGGCGGACACCGGGTCGGTTGCCTGGCCGTGGACGAGCGCCACGACCATGGCCACAGCGGCCCCCACCGCACCGAGCACCAGGACGGCACGGCCACGGGGCACCAGCACGGTGACGGCGACGGCCGCGGCGACCAGGACACCGATCACCGGCTGGCTGACCGCCGCCGCAGCCGCTCCGCAACCGACGACCAGGAGCGCTCGACGCACCGGCGACAGGGTTGTCCGGCTCGCAGCTGGCGTGGTCCACCACAGGATCGGGCGGGTCGGGGCCCCGGGGTCCCCGGTGTCGCCGTCCCCTGGTGGCAGGCCGCGCGCGGGGCGGTCGGACGCGGCTGGCTGCCGGCCCACCTCTCCGCCGGCGGTCACTGCCGCCGGAGGCGCCAGCCGGCGCAGGACCCGCCAGCGCGCCCGCTGCCACCGCCGATCGGGAACCGCTCCCACCGCCACGCAGGCCACGAAGCCGAGGAGGGACAGGACCAGGGCCACGTCGACGAGGTGCTGGGGCGTGAACGTCAGGATGATGGTGGCGGCGCCGCCGTGGAGCGCGCCGGCAAGCTGGGCCGGGTCGACGAGCCAGCCGTTGGCGAAGCCGTCGACGAGGGTCGGGGTCCCCAATGACGGTCCGCCGGTGACTGTCGCCGTCCAACCGCGGTTGACGCTCTGGCCGAGGACGAGCCAGAACGGCGCGCGGACGTCGGCGACCTGGAGCCGTACCGACGTGGGCCCCTGAGCGCGCAGGCGGACAGTGGGGCTCTGGGAGGTGGGTGCGGGCACGACCTCCGAGCTCCTGGTTTCGGGCTGGGCGCCGCCACCGGCAGCGGAGTCGAGGACCAGCTGGTCGATGTTCCAGCCGGTGGAGGTGGTGTGGCCCCGGGCGGTGCGGATCACATGGGTGCCGGCGCCGAGGGTGATGCCGTTGCGGTCGTCGGCGCCGCAGGGGAGCACGTGGACCGCCTGGTTGGCCAGCGCCGCGCTGGTCGCGCCAACGATGCGAACCGGGTAGGACCGGCCGTCGATGGTGAGGAGGTTGTTCATGCAGGTTCCGGGCAGCTGCGCCGGGGTGCTCGATCCCTGGACGCCGGGGATGCCGAGCTCGGCGACGGCGATGGGGAGGGCGATCGGTGCGCCGGAGTAGTAGTTCCGCGTGTACTCCATGCGGACGGTGTCGACGGTCACCTTGATGCGTGATCCAGTGATCGCCGGGAAGTGCACCGGCACGGTCACCGTCTGACCGGGCTGCCGCCCGTCGGCCACCGTGGGCAGGACCACGTGCCGGCTGGCCACGGTTGTCCCCGACGATCCGACCGCCGAGATGGTCAGGCTGGTGGGGACGGAGTGCATTCCGTCGGCGACGAGCTGCAGGTCGAGGTGGTTGAAGGTGACGGGATGGGGCGTGTCCACCTGGATCCAGGAGCCGGTCTGGGCGGCCGCGCCGAAACCGGGGGACCACGCGGTGGCCGGGTTGCCGTCGATGGCTGCCTGTGCACCTGCGTTCAGGTCCCCGGGAAGGCGGCCGGAGGAAAAGGCAGTGATGCCGTTGACGGACCCGTTCCTGCCGACCAGCCGGTCGATCTGGTCGTCGGGGATGAGGGTGCTGAGCGTGGCTGATCCCTGCAGGCTGAACGTCCGGGCGGTCGGCAGGGTGAGCAGACGGGTGATGGTGGTCTCGGGCTGGGTGCGCGGCGGGATGGGCTCCACCCGGTTCCGGGTCATTGTCACGAGAAGGCGGTCGGCGAGCGACGAGCGGCCGGCGGCCTGCAGCAGGTCGGTCGGCATGGCCAGCGCTCGCTGGGCGGTGACGCCGGGGATCCCGACCTCGGCGAACCCGACGGGCGCCGAGCCGCGGTCGGTTCGGGCGTTGCCGTCGGTGGTGGCGTCGATGGTGATCCGCAGCGTCGAGAAGGTGCGGGTGGAGAAGCTCAGGACCTGCCCCGTGCCGTTCGGCGACAGGGACGCGGCACCGAGGTGCTCGACCACCGGATGCGCCCCGTCGAAGGTGAGGGTGACCGTGGTGATGCTGCGGTTCGCCCCGGTGTTGAGCGGCTGCTGGATGGCGATGACGCCGGTGGTGACGGGATGCTTCAACGTCACCTGCCACCACTGTCCCTCGGGCTCGTAGAAGCCGCCGGTGAGCCACTCGGTGTCGAGGTTTCCGTCGATGGCGCTGGCCGGCCGGTTCTCGGGGAGGTACGTCACGTTGTCGCCGTAGCTCGATGCGGTCACCGACTTGACACCCATCTCGACAGCGGTGGTCTGCGCGCTGGCCGGGGCTGCAGGGAACAGGTCGAGCGGAGCGTTGTTGGCGCTGGACGGTTGGGGCTGGCCGGCGGCCAGGGTGCTGCCGGCGTCTTGCTCGATGGTGTTCCACCGAAAGGGGCGCTTCTTGTTGGTGTCGGTCACCACCAGGGTCGGGTGGCTGGCCAGCACGGTGCGGCGAAGCGCCGGGTTGGTGTCGAGGGTTCCGGCATAGAGGATGGCTGGGCTCCCGGCCAACAGGCCCGTGCCGGCCGCGGCGGCGATGCCGCTGGCGTCGCCGGCCACGACCACGGGCGACGCGGCACCCTCGGCCCGCACCACCGGTCGAGGGTCGGTGACCGGGAACACCTCGACCGGCGACGGCACCGGCGCCGTGGGGGATGCGGCCAGCGTCGCCTCGTTCACCTGGGGCAGGAGCGAGATGTTGGGGGTCGGTGGCCCGTAGCCCGTCGGCTGGCCCAGACCAGGCGGCGTCGGATCGAACATGCTCCACAGCGTGGCCGGTTGGGGCGTCTGGTACCGGGTGTAGGCCAGGTCGTTCTGGACGAGCAGGTCGCCGACGCTCATCAGCCGGAGCATGGGGGCGATGCCGGTGGGGTCGACGACGTCGTTCTGCACCGGGTTGTCGAAGGCGTAGAGCATGTCGGCAGTGGGAAGCGATCCGAGCAGCAGCTGCTCGCGGGTCACGAAGGGCCGGGAGCTCGACAGCAGGGCAGGCCACACCGGGTCGACGGTGTCGCCCCACGTGTACTGGGCGAAGTCCTGGCCCGGCTCGGCCAACACCCGGGTCCCTGGCGACACCTCGTTCAGTGCCGCGGCAGCCTGCTGCTGGGCGGCGGGCGGGCTGGCCGGCATCAGGTAGTGGTCGGCGATGGTGGCGCCGTCGAAGACGGCGGGGTTGGTGGCGGCCACGAGCGCAATGACCAACAGGCTCAGCACGCCGGTGGCCAGCGGCGCCACCCATCGCCGAGCGCGCGGCACGGCCCGGGCCGGTCGTGGTGGCGTGCCGGGGCCGGCGGGCATGACCCTGGCGACGGTGGGCACGGCCTTGGCCGTCGTGGGCATGACGCTTGGGGAAGCGGATGTGGCCCTGGCAGGTGCACTGCCGCTCCCAGCGGAGATGGTTCGGATGCCCGGCAATGCGAACCCGCTGCCCGTGGGTGCGATGTCGATCCCCGGCGGTACCCGGTCCGACGCGCCCGCAGGTCCCAGCGATCCGGTTCGCTCGACGGCGGCGGCCCGCTCGGCGATCCTCCGGGCGATGGCGCTGAGCCCGGCTCCGAGGAGCACCGCCAGTCCGAGCAGGACCATGGGTGAGGCCCGGTCCGTCGAGCGCAGCGCCAGACCGGCGGTGGTGCTGGTGAAGAACGTTCGCAGCAGCGACCCGACCGGTGATGGGTCGGTGTAGGGGAAGGCGCCGACGGCCAGGACGGTGCCGACGACGACGAGCAGCACGAAGTAGCTGCGCTGGCGCCAGCGGGTCACGAGACCGGCGCCGATGGCCAGGACAGGAACAGCAGCGCTGGTGGCCAGGAGCCACAGATCCTGGGTGAAGGGGACCGATGAAGCGGCCCACGGTCCGAACGCGTCGGAGCCGTAGAAGTACCAGTAGCCGAGGCCACGCAGCACCTCCTCGGGCGACGAGGTGCTGGAGGTGGCCAGGACGGTCTCGGTGTACTTCAAGACGTTGACGCCATAGGCGCCTTCGACCCACAGCCCAGCGACCCACCACAGCGACACCAGCACGGTCACGGTAGCGATACGCCAGGCCGCAGCCCACGCCCGGCGCCACGTGCACTCGCGGACGAGGGCCGCATGCACCAGCCACAGCGCAGGCGCGATCCCGACGTAGAGCAGGGAGGTGGCGTTGATGCCGCCCACGGTCGCCACCACCACGCCGAACAGGGCGGCGTCGCGCCACCCGCCCCTGCGCACGGCGCGGACTGTGAGCGCGACCATGAGCGGCAGGCCGGCCCACGGCAGCAGGATGACGGAGATGCGCCCCAGGTATTGCAGCGGGTACGGCGACAGCATGTAGGCCAGGGCGGCCACCAGGCGGCCCGGTCCATCGACGTGGAACGTCCGGCACAGGAACAGCACCCCTGCGCCCGCGCCGAAGAGGATGGCCGAGACCCACAAACGCTCGGCCACCCATGTCGGCACACCCAGCGCGTGGGTGAGGAGGAAGAAGGGGCCCATCGGCCACAGGTAGCCGATCTGCTGGTGGGTGACGGTGCCGAGACCGCTGTTGGGGTCCCACATCGAAAGCGACTGTGAGAGGAACCGCCCGGGGTCGAGGTACAGGTAGCTCTTGGTGTCGGCCTGGACGCGCCCGGGTTGCGCCAGGAGCTGAGGGACGAGCGCAACCAGGCCCAGGAGGACCACCTCCACTGCCCCGATCCCGGGCCGGACCAGGCGGCGCACAGCCGCGCCGGCAGGTACGCCCGGGTCGCGCCGACGACCCACGCGGGCCGGGGCGATGCTGCGCAACCGGTCGGCGAGTGGCAGATGGGGACCGGCGTGGCGCCCCGTTCGCTTCCTCCGCAGCAACCGACGTTCTCCCCGAGGTCTGGACCGGTAGCGGCGGCCCCGGTCGTGAGGTGGGGCGGCGCGGCGGCGACCGGGGATCGGTCGGAGCTCCCCCGGCTGCCGGCGGTAGTGTACGCGGCCGGGCGTCACCCACCATGGCGGTGGGGCGCCCCGCACAGGCCGGGGCCCGAGGAGCGGGCAGGGGCCGGGGAGCGAGCCGGTGGCAACGAGACTGACAGGGGAGCGGCCGGTCCAGGACGTCACACCCGACGGCCTGCTGGCACTGCACGCGGCGGGGTACCGAGCCGTGGTGGAGCGGCTCGGCCCGGGCCGCCTGCTCGACGTCGGTTGCGGCGAGGGCTTTGAGTCGGCGCAGATGGCTGCACCCGATCGGCCGGTGGTGGGGGTCGACTACGACCAGGGGGCGGCCGTGCGTGCCCGGTCCCGCTTCGGGTCCGGCGGCCTGTCGGTGGCCCGCAGCGACGCCCGGCGGCTCTGCCTCGGGGACGGCACCTTCCGCTGGGCGTGCTCCTCGCACCTGATCGAGCACTTCGAGGAGCCTGGTGAGCACGCGTCGGAGGTGGCCCGGGTGCTCGCCGACGACGGTACGGCGTTCTTCGTCACGCCGAACGAGCCGGCCGACTTCGAGAACCCGTTCCATGTCCGCCTCTTCCGGCCCAGCTCGCTGCAGGAGCTGCTGTCTCGGTCGTTCCACGATGTGGAGGTGCTCGGGCTCGACGCGGTGGCGCGGGTGAAGGAGGACTTCGCCCGGCGCCGGGTCAAGGCTGCGAAGGTGCTGGCCCTGGACGTCTTCGACCTCCGGCACCGGATCCCCCGGTCCTGGTACATCGCCCTCTACACCCGGGTCCTTCCCCTCGCCTATCGGGTGATGGCCCGCCAGGGGACCGGTGGGTCGAGCGGCATCACCGCGGATGACTTCTTCGTCACCGACCGGCTCGACGACACCACCCTCGTCCTGTTCGCGGTGGCGCGCCGGCCGCGGCGCTGAGGCCGGCGCGTGCTGGCCGTGGGCCTCACCGGAGGAATCGGCTCGGGCAAGTCGACCGTGGCGCAGCGCCTCGTCGAGCACGGTGCGGTGCTCGTCGACGCCGATCGCATCGCCCGCGAGGTGGTGGCGCCGGGCGGGCCCGCCTACCAGCCCCTCATCGACCGCTTCGGGCGGGAGG
>JAKAYQ010000185.1 GCA_021826725.1 Actinomycetes bacterium | reverse complement strand
AGCCGTCGGTCGTGGCTATCAACGTGAAAGACGGCCGGCCGCTGGCGGTGGGGGCCGAAGCCAAGCGGATGATCGGTCGCACGCCGAGCCACATCCAGGCCATCCGGCCGCTCAAGGACGGGGTCATCGCCGACTTCGAGATCTGCGAGAAGATGCTCCGGTACTTCATCCAGCGGGTGCACCAGCGCCGGTTCGCCAAGCCGCGCATGGTCATCTGCGTGCCGTCGGGGATCACCGGCGTCGAGCAGCGGGCCGTCATGGAAGCCGCCGAGTACGCAGGTGCTCGCAAGGCCTACATCATCGAGGAGCCGATGGCTGCCGCCATCGGGGCCGGTCTTCCCGTCCACGAGCCGACCGGCAACATGGTCGTCGACATCGGTGGCGGCACCACCGAGGTCGCCGTGATCTCGCTCGGCGGCATCGTGACCAGCCAGTCGGTGCGGATCGGCGGCGACGAGCTCGACGAGGCGATCATCTCCTACATCAAGAAGGAGTACAGCCTGGCGCTCGGCGAGCGCACAGCTGAGGAGATCAAGATCGCGCTGGGTTCGGCGTACGCGCTCGAGGAGGAGCTCCACGCCGAGATTCGTGGTCGCGACCTGGTCACAGGTCTGCCGAAGACGGTGGTGGTGTCCACCGAGGAGATCCGCCGCGCTATCGAGGAGCCGGTCTCGGCCATCATCGACGCCGTCAAGGTCACGCTCGACAAGACTCCTCCTGAGCTCGCCGCCGACATCATGGAGCAGGGCATCGTCCTGACCGGCGGCGGCGCGCTCCTCCACGGTCTGGACGCCCGGCTCCAGGAGGAGACGGGCATGCCGATCGTGGTCGCCCGCGATCCTCTCAACTGCGTGGCGATCGGCAGCGGGCAGTGCCTGGAGGAGTTCGAGGCGCTCAAGCAGGTCCTGATCACGTCGTCCGCCGGGTGATGGCCGGCGTCGTCGTGCACCTTCGCTGAGGCCGCGGCCCGATGGCCAGGCGCCGAGGAACCAGGGCTCGGCGGGCACGACGGTCGGGGTGGGGGATCGGCCTGCTCGTCCTGCTCTCCATCACGATCATCACGCTCGACTACCGCGGCGACCTCCGGGGCTCGATCGCTGGTGCCCGCAGAGCGGCCGCTGACGCGCTGTCGCCGCTGCAGCAAGGCGTCGACGACGTGCTGCACCCGGTCGGCAGCTTTCTGGCGGGCGCCGTGCACTACGGTTCCCTCCAGCAGCAGAACGCCAAGCTCCGGCTCCAGCTGCAGCGGGACCGAGGTGCCCTTGCCCAGGCGCAAAGCCTCCGGACCACCGCCAGCCAGCTCGCCACGCTCGAGCACCTTCCCTGGTCGGTGGTGGCCGCGATCCCCACCGTGACGGCGAGCGTGATCGGGTCGAACCCGTCCAACTTCGAGGCGACGATCGTGCTCGACAAGGGTGCCGCGCAGGGGATCGCGGTGGGCATGCCGGTCGTCGACGGCAACGGGCTGGTCGGCCGGGTGGTGCAGGCGGTCCGCTCGCAGTGCACCGTGCAGCTGCTGACCGACGTTCGGACCGTCGTGTCGGTGGACCTGGGCGCCACCGGCAATCCCGCTACCCTGGTGGGGACCGGTCCTGGCAATCCGCTGCAGGTGGAGTACGTGTCGCCCACGATCCGACTCCGCCGGGGCATGCTCCTCACCACCTCTGGCCAGCAGCTGGGCCTGTTCCCCCGGGGCATCCCCGTGGCCCGGATCACCGCGTTCCACTCCACGCCGTCGGCCACCGACCAGACCGTGCAGGCCCGGCCCGCCGCCGATCTGCGGAGCCTGGCGTATGTCGACGTCTTGCAGTGGGAGCCACCGGGATGAACGGGTCTGCCACCGCGGGATCGGCCCCCATGTCGCTCGCCGACGTCGTCCGCACGTCGGTTGTTGTCGTCGTCGCCCTCGTCGTCCAGAGCACCGTCATCGACGTCGTCCAGTTCCGCGGGGCGCATGCCGACCTGATGATCCTCCTCACCGTGGCCGCCGGGTACGTGACCGGTCCGGACCGGGGCGCGGCGGTCGGCTTCGCCGTCGGGCTGGTCGCCGACCTCTTCCTCCCCACCACGTTCGGCCTGTCCGCCCTGGTCGGCTGCTTGCTCGGCTACAGCGCCGGGCTCGCGTCGGCCGGTCTGGTGCGGTCGCCGTGGTGGCCTGCCCCGTTGGTGCTCGGCGCCGGGGCGGCTGCCGGTACGTTCGGCTATGCGGTTCTCGCCACGGTGCTGGGCGCACCCCACCTGATGCATACCTACCTGGTGCCGGCGCTCGTCATGACCGCGGCCGGCGGTGTCGTCCTGGCGCCGGCGGTCGTGGCCGCCGTCCGCTGGGCCGTGCCGGTACCAGGGACGTCCCAGGCATCGGCCGTAGGTGCCGGGGGATCGGCCGTCGCATCTCGTCGACCGACACCCTCCAGCCGGTGACGGGCGGTCACCGCCCGGTCCCGTAGCCGTCAGGTGACCTGTTCGGGCGCTGTCCGCGGGCGAGTAGGGCGTGGCGTGGCGGGGATCGTACCGGGGGGTGGGTACGCCGACCTAGACTCGACGCAGCGATGACATCCCTGTGGCCGCAGATCGAACCGCTCTTGGCCCAGGTCGTCAAGCCGGCTCGGTACATCGGTGGCGAGTTGGGCGCCCAGCGGCCCATGCACGGGGCCGGGCGCGTGTCCTGGTTGCTTGTCTACCCGGACACCTATGAGATCGGCCTGCCCAACCAGGGGCTGCAGATCCTCTACGAGATCCTGAACGAGCGCGGCGATGCCGCCGCCGAGCGAGCGTACGCGCCCTGGACCGACATGGAGGCGCAGATGCGCGCCGCCAAGGTGCCCCTCTTCTCCCTCGAGAGCCACCTCCCTGCCGGCGAGTTCCATGTCGTTGCCTTCAACCTCTCCGCCGAGCTCACCTACACCAACGTGCTGAACCTGATCGACCTGGCCGGGGTGCCCGTCCGGGTCGCGGACCGGAGCTCCGACCACCCCCTGGTGGTGGCGGGCGGGCACTGTGCCTTCAACCCCGAGCCGCTGGCCGATTTTGTCGACGCGTTCGTCCTCGGTGACGGTGAGGAGGTAGTGGGGGAGATCAACGAGGTGGTGGCGGCCTGGCAGGCTGCCGGCACCGGCGACCGCAGCCAGCTGCTCCGGGCGCTGTCCCGTGTCCCCGGTGTGTACGTTCCGTGGTGCTACGAGGTGGCGTACGACGAGGGCCGGCTGGTCGCCGTGACCCCCCGCTTCTCCGACACACCCGATCGGGTCGAAAAGCGGGTGGTGGCCGACCTGGGTGCGTGGCCCTATCCCCGCAACCAGCTGGTCCCGCTCATCGAGGTGGTGCACGACCGGCTGAACGTGGAGGTCTTCCGAGGCTGCACCCGGGGCTGCAGGTTCTGCCAGGCCGGCATGATCACACGCCCGGTGCGGGAGCGGCCTGCGGAGCAGGTGGCGGACATGGTCCGAGACGGGCTCGCCCGGACCGGGTACGACGAGGTCGCACTCACGTCCCTGTCCACCGCGGACTTCTCCGGGATCGAGCACACCGTCGCCCAGATCGTCGACGACCCGCGCTCCAACGGCCAGGTATCGGTCAGTCTGCCCAGCCTGCGGGTCGACGCCTTCACCGTAGGTCTGGCCGCGGAGATCCAAAAGGTCCGGCGGACCGGGCTCACCTTCGCCCCTGAGGGCGGTACCTGGCGGATGCGGCGCGTCATCAACAAGCTCATCCGCGAGGAGGACCTCTACAGCGCCGTCGAGGGTGCGTTCTCCCAGGGATGGCGCCGGGTCAAGCTGTACTTCCTCATCGGCTTGCCCACGGAGACCGACGAGGACGTTCTCGGCATCGTCGAGATGGCCCGGACCTGCGTGGACATCGGCCGTCGGTACCAACGCGGCGTCACCGTCACCGCGTCGGTCGGTGGCTTCGTGCCCAAGCCGCACACGCCGTTCCAGTGGTTCGGGCAGGACACGGCCGAGGAGCTGCGCCGCAAGGTGGTGCTGTTGCGGGACGCAGCCAGCCGGGTACGGGGCCTGACGTTGCGCTGGCACGACCCGAAGGCCTCGGTGGCCGAAGGCATCGTCAGCCGTGGTGACCGGCGCATCGGGGCCGTCGTGGAGCATGTCTGGCGGGCGGGCGGCACGTTCCAGGAATGGTCCGAGCACTTCGACCTTTCGCTCTGGGAGACCGCCCTGGCCGCCTGTGGTCTCGACGTCGACGACGTGGTCCACCGTGACCGGACCGAGGGCGAGCGCCTGCCGTGGGACCACCTGTCTGCCGGCCTGCACCACGACTTCCTGTGGCAGGACTGGGTCGACGCGCTGGCCGAAGCACCCGTCGAGGACTGCCGGTGGACCCCTTGCTACGACTGCGGAGCGTGCACCGGCATCGGCGTGGAGCACGTGGTCGCTTCGGCGGCGGCGCCAGCTGGCGGCAGCCAGGGCACCGGACAGGACCTGTCGACCGGGGGCGCGGTCCCGGTGCGCTTCCTCGAGACACCGCCGATGGCCGTCCCGTGAGCACCGCTGCGGGCAGCACCGCCGGACCAGCCGGGCCGAACCCCTCCACGATGGTCCGGGTACGGGCGCGTTTCGCCAAGCTCGGCAAGGTGCGGTGGACGAGCCACCGTGACGTGGCCCGCATGTGGGAGCGAGCGCTGCGTCGTGCGGGCCTGCCCGTGGCCTACTCCGGGGGATTCTCACCGCACCCCCTGTTGAGCTTCGGGCTGGCGCTTCCGACCGGATGTGAGTCGACGGCGGAGTACGTGGATGTCGTTCTCGACCCCGAGCGATCACGGACCGGCGGCGAAACATGGTGGACGGCCGACCCCGGCGAGGAGCCCGGATCCTGGGTGACCCGGATGGCGGCTGGCTTCCCCGAACACCTGACGCCGCTCCTGCCCGGTGGCGTCGACGTCGTCGCCGCCCGGAGCGTGACCGCCGACATGCCGTCGTTGCAGCAGGCGGTCACGTCGTGCACGTGGCGGATCGACGTGCCCGGCGACCCGGCACCGGTGGTCGTGGCGGTCGAGACCGCACTGGCCGCCGGATCGCTTTTGGTGTCCCGCGAGCGCAAAGGGCGGACCGAGGTCGATGACCTCCGTCCATCCCTGCTGGCGATGCGCGTCGTTCCCGACGCCGCCGGCGAGCGGGCCACCCTGACGGTCGAGACGGCCACCCGCCCGCGTGGGGTCCGTCCGGCCGAGATCGCCAGCGTGCTCGGTGTCAGCTTCGGCACCGCATGCCGGACCCATCAATGGATCGAACGCGACGGCTCCCAGGAGGAGCCCGTCGTCACGAGGCCGGCGCTCGGCGCCGAACTGCTGGGATGCGCCTCGTGACTGCGACGAGAAGGGACCAACCCGATGCCCGACGTCCCCGCCGGGATGCCGCCTACCGAGCGCGAAAGCTCGCTTGCTCCATCCCCCCTGGCCCGGCCGGCCGACCGCCCGACCGAACGCCCGACTGCCGACCCTGCACCTGAGCCCGCAGGCTTCGCAGCCCAGACCGAGCGGGGCTCCGGCGCCGCCACAGGAGCGCCGAGCAGTACCGACGCGTCCAGGCCCGCTCCAAAGACTGCAAAGGTGCCGCCGCCTTCGCCCGGGGATCCGCCTTCGCCCGGGGCACAGCGCACCAGTGACAGCCGGCCGGCTCCGGAGCGGCCGAGGATCGGCGATACCCGACCGGCGCCGCCCTCGGGGGTGAGCGCCTCTGGTGCGGGCGCCGGTGCCGCAGGGTCTGACGACGGCGGTGCGCAGGGTGCGGGCCAGGGAGGTGCCGGCGCAGCCCGGGGCGGTACCGGAAGCGGGTCGCGCAGCGGCAGCCGCAATCGGCGCCGTCGCGGGGGATCGGGCAACCGGGCTGGACGAGCCGCGGGGACCGAGCAGGACGGCGGCCGGGCAGCAGGAGCGCCGGGCGCCGGCACCCGAGGATCCGGTGGCCCGAATGGGAGGACTGCGGGTGCCGACGGCTTGGTGTCCGCAGTGCTGGCCGAAGCTGGGCCCGGGAGCGGCCTTGCGAACGGTGGGGCGCCGGTGTCGGCAGGAGCGGCGCGAGCAGCATCGGAGGGGTCGGGCGAGCCGGACGCATCGGGCGCATCGGGTGAGCTGGACGCGTCGGGCGAGGACGATGGGGCCGCACGCGGCCGTGGGCAGTCACGGAGGCGAAGCGGCCGAGAGCGGCGGGGACGCGCCGTCGGGCGGTACCTGATGTGCGTGCACGTACAGCCGCACGCCACCCAGATCGCCGTGCTCGAGGGCCGGACGCTCGTCGAGCACATGGTGTCGCGGGCCTCGGACGATGCTACGCAGATCGACGGCAACATCTACCGCGGCCGGGTGCAGAACGTCCTGCCCGGCATGGAGGCAGCCTTCGTCGACATCGGCACGCCGAAGAACGCGGTCCTGTACCGAGGCGATGTCCGCTACGACCCCGACGACGTCGAGACGGCGACGAAGGGGCTGCCACGGATCGAGGAGATGCTCGTGCCCGGGCAGCTCATCGTCTGCCAGGTGACGAAGAACCCGATCGGGGCCAAGGGAGCACGGCTCACCCAAGAGGTGTCGATCCCCGGACGGTTCGCGGTCATGGTGCCCAACTCGTCGGCGTTCGGCATCTCCAAGCGCCT
>JAKAYQ010000184.1 GCA_021826725.1 Actinomycetes bacterium | reverse complement strand
CACCGTCTCCCGTGGGCCGCCCGCCGGCACCGTCTCCCGTGGGCCGCCCGCCGGCACCGTCTCCCGTGGGCCGCCCGCCGGCACCGTCTCCCGTGGGCCGCCCGCCGGCACCGTCTCCCGTGGGCCGCCCGCCGGCACCGTACCGACCGCCACTGGGCACGGGCAGACCGGCGAGAGTGCGAAGTGTGTCCGCGACGCTTGTCCCGCCGGCGGACTCCTCGACCACCACCAGCACGGTGTCGTCTCCGGCTACCGTGCCAATCACGCCGGGGAACGCGCTGCGGTCAAGGGCAGACCCGACCACGTGCGCAGAACCAGGTGGTGTCCGGACCACCACGAGCGGCCCGGACGCCGCCACCTCGACAGCCCACTCCCCGAGCACCCGCCGCAGGTGGTCCTCAGGGACCACCTGCCGGGTCGGGAGCTCCGGCAGGGCGTAGGCGGTGTCGCCCCCCGCCACCCGGATCTTGACCGCACCCAGCTCGTCCAGGTCACGCGACACCGTCGCCTGGGTCGCCGCCACACCCTCGGCAGCCAGCAGGTCAACAAGCTGTGACTGGCTGGCCACGGCTCGCCGCTCAAGGAGCTGGGCCACCAGGTGCTGGCGCTGCTGCTTCGACAGGCTCACCGGTCCACCCGGTCAGCGGCACCGGCGGCGCCGTCCGGACCGGCACCCATCGTCCACGCAAGCAGGCCGCGCATGGCGTGCATCCTGTTGGCCGCCTGCTGCCACACGACGCTGCGTGGGCCCTCCAGGACGTCGGCTGCGATCTCCTCACCTCGGTGCGCAGGAAGGCAGTGCATGACGAGCGCGTCGGGAGCGACGGCCAAAAGGTCTCGGTCGACGGTGAATCCCATGAACGCCCGCCGGCGCTGCTCCGCCTCGTCCTCCTCGCCCATGGACACCCACACGTCGGTGTACACGGCATCCGCACCGGCAACGGCCTCGGCCGGCACAGTGCTCACCTCGACGTCGCCCCCTGCTTCGGTCACCAGGGCGACGTCGTCGGGATCCGGCCCGTAGCCATCCGGCGCCGCGGTTCGCAGTCGAACACCGACCATGGCACAGGCCAGGGCGAGCGAGCGCCAGACATTGTTGGCGTCACCGACGTAGGCAAGCGTCCGACCAGCCAGGTCGCCGAACCGCTGTCGAAGGGTCAGCAAGTCGGCAACGGCCTGGCACGGGTGGGCGCGGTCCGACAGAAGGTTCACCACCGGCACCGCCACTCCCGCAGCGTCCAGCGCCGCCCGCATCCGGGTGAGCGTGCCATGGTCGGCCACTCGGGCGCAGATGACCGCGTGGTAGCAGGCCAACGTCCTGGCCACGTCCTCGGCCGTCTCCCGGCGGTCGATGCCGACCTCATCTCCCCGGATGGCGATCGGATGGCCGCCCAGAGCCACGACCGCCATCTCGCTGGCATTTCGGGTTCGGGCCGACGGCCGCTCGAAGACGAGCGCCACCCCTCGTCCGTCCAGGACGGGCCCGGCAGCGTCCGGCGGCGCTGCGGCCAAGTCCAGAACGGCGCGCAGGTCAGCGCACGACAGGTCGTCGACGTCTAGCACGTGCCGGGTGGTGCCACGACCCGAGGCCCCAGGTGACCGGTCGGGTCCGTTCATTGGGTGCTCACCTTCGTCTCTGTCCCAGGATCGCCGCCGGCTACGGCCGCCAGCGCGGCGCCCAGGATCTCCACCGCCTCGTCGATCTCTCCGTCGGTGACCACCAGCGGAGGCGCCAGGCGCAACGTGTCCGGGCGTGGGGCGTTCACCACCAGGCCCCGCTCCAGCGCCGCCGCGCATGCAGCGGCAGCGACCGGCTCGTCGAGCTCGACGCCGAGCAGCAGGCCGGCCCCACGGACCCCAACCACACCCGGCAGGCGCTGCAGCGCTGCGGTCAGCCTCTCCCCAGCTCGCGCCGCCAATGCCGGCGCGTCGATCTCGTGCATCACCTGCAGCGTGGCACGAGCTGCGGCCGCCGCCAGCGGCTGGCCCCCGAACGTCGACCCGTGGTCGCCAGGGCCGAACGCGGCGGCCACCTCGGCCCGGGCCCAGCACGCGCCGATCGGCATGCCGTTTCCCAGTGCCTTCGCCATCGTCACCACATCTGGACGCAACCCGGCGTGCTGGAAGGCGAACCACCGGCCGGTGCGGGCCAATCCCGTCTGGATCTCGTCGACGACCAGCAAGGCGCCGTGCTCGTCGCACAGGCGGCGCACACCGGCCAAGAAGTCGGACGACGGCACGATGACCCCGGCCTCCCCCAGGATCGGCTCGAGGAGGACAGCGGCCACCGGGGCGTGCTCGAGCGCTCGCTCCAGCTCGCCCAGGTCGTCGTAGGGGACGTGCACAAAGCCTGGCGGCAGCGGCCGGAACGGCTCGTGCTTGGCGGGCTGCCCCGTGGCCGCCAGCGTGGCCAGCGTGCGGCCGTGGAACGACTCCCATGCGCTCACCACCACGTGCCGGCCCGGCCCGGCCCAGCGCCGTGCCAGCTTGATGGCGCACTCGTTGGCCTCCGCCCCCGAGTTCGCGAAGAAGACCTGGCCACCGGCCGGGCTCCCGTCGCCGATCAGCCGGTCAAGGGTGGTCGCCACCTCGGGTCCGACGGTGGTGCCGAACAGGTTGGAGACGTGCAGCAGCGTCCGAGCCTGCTCGGCCACCGCTTCGGCCACCCGGGGATGGGCATGCCCGAGCGACACGACCGCAAGGCCCCCGAGGAAGTCCAGGTAGCGCCGACCGGCCATGTCCCACAGCTCGGCGCCCCGGCCGCGCACGAACGTGACCGTCGGATCCGGGTAGGTGTGCATGAGCGAGCTGCGGTCGGCAGCGGGCACCCCACCCCCCGTCGTCGCCGGCAGACCAGTCATGCGTCCACCGTCACGACCCCGTCCGGCGGGTCTCCGGGAGCCGGCGACGACGAGCTCCGGACGGCGCTGGGGGCCACGCTGGGGGTGCTGCCAGCGCTGGAGGCGGCGACCATCGTCCCCACTCCGGCATCGGTGAAGATCTCCAGCAGGAGCGCGTGCCGGACCCGGCCATCGAGGATGTGGGCCTGTCCCACGCCAGCTCGGACGGCACGGCCACAGGCCTCGACCTTCGGGACCATGCCGCCGCGCACTGCTCCTGACCGGATCATGGCGTCGAGCCCGTCGGGATCGGTTGCCGGCACCAGGCTGCCCGGATCGTCCGGGTCGGACCGGAGCCCGGCGACGTCGGTCAGATAGACGAGCTTGGTGGCCGGCAGGGCGGCGGCGATCGCACCGGCCACCGCATCGGCGTTGATGTTGTACGCCTGGCCGGCCGGGCTGGCGCCGATGGTGGCGACGACCGGGATGAGCCCCTGGGCCAGCAGCCGGTGGAGGATCTCGGGGTCCACGACGTCGACGTCACCGACGAACCCGAGCGCGCTGTCCCGGGCACTTGCCTGGATGAGGCGGGCGTCCTCTCCCGACAGGCCGACAGCAAGTGCACCGTGGACGTTGATGGCCGACACGATGTCGCGGTTGACCTTGCCCACCAGCACCATCCGGGCGATGTCCAACGTCTCTGCATCGGTCACCCGCAGCCCATCACGGAATTCGGGCGTCTTGCCGAGCCGGGCCATCATCTCGCCGATCTGCGGCCCGCCCCCGTGCACCACCACGGGAAGGATCCCGACCGAGCGCATCAGGACCACGTCCTCGGCGAACGATGCCAGGGCAGAGTCCGCGGCCCCTGCCTCGGCGCCGGCCAGGGCATTGCCGCCGTACTTCACCACGACCACAGCTCCCCAGAAGCGCCGGATGTACGGCAGCGCCTCCACCAGCACGGACGCCCGAGCGGACGGATCGGACACCGGGCCACGGGTCGCGGGTCGGCCTTCCGGCGCCTGACCGCTGGTCGGGCCAGGTGGCATCGCTTCAGAGCTCACGATGTGGTCCGGTTCTCGTCGATGTAGCCGTACCCGAGGTCGGTGGTGAGTACGGCGGCCGAACCCGACCCGAGCCCGAGATCACACACGATCTCCACCGTCCTCCCCGCCATGTGCTCGGCCACTGCGCTGCTGTCGTGGTCTGCCGCCACGCCGCCGCGACACACGGTGACGCCGCCGTAGGCGACGGCCACCCGGTCGAGGTCGAAGTCGACACCTGCCGATCCGAGCTCGCTCACCACCCGGCCCCAGTACGGGTCGGCACCGTTGAGCGAGCACTGCACAAGCTGGGACTCCGCCACCGAGCGCGCCGCCCGTTCCGCCTCGGCGTCGCCGGCCGCACCAACCACGCGCACGACGGCCACCTTGGTGGCGCCCTCGGCGTCCTCGGCCATCATCCGCGCCAGCTGCCCGCATGCGTCCGCCAGCGCGGCGGTGATCGCCGCTGGCTCGGGGCGAACACCGGACCGCCCGTTGGCCAGCACCAGGACCGTGTCGTTCGTCGAGGTGCAGCCGTCGATCGTGAGGCGGTTGAACGAACCGGCCACTGCCTCCGCCAGGGCGGCCCGCAACGGCTCGGGCTCGACGACCGCGTCGGTCGTCAGAACCGCCAGCATGGTCGCCATGTTCGGTGCCAGCATGGCTGCCCCTTTGGCCATTGCCCCTACCGAGAAGCCGCTGCCGCTGACCACTGCCTCTTTGGCCACGGTGTCGGTGGTCATGATCGCCCGAGCTGCCCGGGCGGCCGCGTCGCTGCCGCCGGACCGGTCCGCCAGAAGCGCTGGCAACCCGGCGCGCACCGGCGCCATCGACAGTGCGATGCCGATCAGGCCGGTCTGGCAGACCAGAACGTGCTCGGCAGCGACAACACCGGCCGGCTGGCCGGGCCCGGCGATCCCGGCAGCTACGGTTCGGCACATCTCCTCGGCATCGGCCACGCCCTGCGCTCCGGTGGCGGCGTTGGCATTGCCGCTCGACAGGACCACCGCCGCAGCCCGCCCGCCGCTCGCCGCCAGGTGGCGGCGGCTCACCTGGACCGGGGCGGCGGCCGCCCGGTTGGAGGTGAACACGCCGGCAGCGGGCACCGCCAGGCCGTCGGCGGTAGCGACCAGCGCCAGGTCGAGCCCGCCGCCCGCCTTGATGCCGCATGCGACACCACCGGAGACAAAGCCCTCAGGATGGTTGACACTCATGGGTACACCCCCACTGCGCTCAGGCCAGACGTCTCGGGCACGCCAAGCGCGATGTTGGCCGCCTGCATCGCCTGGCCGGCCGCGCCCTTGAGCAGGTTGTCGATGGCGCACAAGCTCACCACCCAGCCCGTTCGGGCATCGACGCGGACGGTGAGGTGGGCGGCGTTCGATCCTGCCGTCGCCTTGGTCGACGGCGGCACGTCGGCCACGACCACAAAGGGCTCGCCGCCGTAGCGCTGCCGGAGCAGGTCGAGGGCATCGTCCGTCGACAGCTCCGCCGCCCCCTCGGCCAGCGGCGCGTAGCACGTGGCCAGGATCCCACGGTTCATCGGGGCCAGGTGCGGCGTGAACAGCACTTCGGCACCCGTCGCCTGTTCGATCTCCGGCGTGTGCCGGTGGTCCAGCAAACCGTACGCGGTGAAATTCTCGTCGACGGTGGTGAACTGCGTCGTCCGAGCCAGCGCGGTCCCTGCGCCCGACACGCCGCTCGCCGCGTCCACGACCACGCCGGAGGTCCGGACGACGCCAGCGTCGATCAGCGGGCGCAGCGCCAAGGCAGCGGCCGTCGGGTAGCAGCCCGGTGCCGCGATCCGCGTTGCGCCCACGATCTCGGACCGAAACAGCTCCGGCAACCCATAGGCGAAGGAGTCGAGGAGCTCGGGGGCCGAGTGGGGCGCCCCGTACCAGCGGTCGTACAGCGCCGGCAGGCGCAGGCGGAAGTCTGCGGCCAGGTCCACCACCGTGCCGACCCGTTCGACGATATCGGGAACGAGGCGCTGCGACGCGCCGTGAGGAAGGCACAGGAACACCAGGTCCAGCCCGTCGACGACCTCGGGTGTGGTGACCTCGTACCGGATATCGCCGTAGGCGGCGGCCAGCGACGGGTAGGTCTCGGCCACGGTCCTGCCCGCATGCTGCTCGGCCGTGACCACGGCCACGTCCAGGTCCCGGCGACCAGCGCACAAGCGCAGCAGCTCAGATCCGGTGAAGCCCGAGGCTCCGACGACACCCACCTTCATAACGCATATTTATACTGCCATTCGCATCTACATGCAAGTATGGCTGGTGCAACGGGTGCCTCCGGAACCGTATCCTGTGCTGCCGGCGTGCACACGGCCGGGCAGAGCGGGCCGCGGTGGCACCCTCGCAGACGATGGTGCTCCCACAGATGAGGAGGGATCCTGTGCCGCTGTACGAGTTCCGGTGCCGCTCATGCGACCACGTGTTCGAGCGGCGGCTCTCCCATCAGGACCGCCATCAGGCGACGCCCTGTCCCGAGGGCCATGCCGACACGGTTCGCCTGCTGTCCCGCTTTTCGACGGCGCGAGCCCAAGCTGTCCCGACGCTCACGCCATGCGGCGCGCCCAGCCCCGGGGGCTGCGGCAGCGGGGGGGGCTGCGGCGGCGGGGGCGTGTGCCACACCGGCTGACAGGCCACACCGGCAGACAGGCCACACCGGCAGACAGGCCACACCGGCAGACAGGCCACACCGGCAGACAGGCCACACCGGCAGACAGGCCACACCGGCAGACA
>JAKAYQ010000183.1:347-6667 GCA_021826725.1 Actinomycetes bacterium | reverse complement strand
ATCTCCATACCGGCTGCGAGCCGGGCGGCACCGCATCATCGACGCGCTCCGGCCACCGGCGGTCCGATGCCGACCGGCCGGGCAGCGTTTGTGCGGCCCACCCGCTCCCGGAACGTGGCTTGGGCAGGCGCTGCGGCTCAGCTGGATCCTGCGGGTACCGAAACGGTGGCGCCACCTACAATGAACGCGAAGGGTGTGCACTCCGTCGCGTCCTGGTCTCGGCGCAGCGGTGCCGTGACGGTGCCGGTACGTGCGGCTGACGACACACCCAGGGCACACGGACCGGACCCACGAGGCGGCAATGCGCAGTCCCGACGACAACTCAGGCCGAGGACGTCACCGCCGACGTGGTGTGTGGTCGTCACGGGTGCTGATCGGCACCGGCCTGGTGCTCCTGCTGCTCGCCGGCGGGTGGCAAGGGTATGCCTGGCTGTGGATGCACCACTCCGACCAGGTGGGCAGTGCCCTGATCACTCGGCAGCAGGGACGCGACCGCTCCGCGGCAGCCACGGCGCTGCCGGGCTGTGGCCACGCGTCCTCGTCGTCGCCGGCAACCCCAGCGACTGCCACACGAGGAACGGCCGGCAGCGGCGGGGGCTCCGTTGCCTCGGCGGCGCAGCTCCCTGCGGGCAGTCAGGGGGCGCCGGGCACCTCGGGTGGGGCGACACCCAACCCGGTGCACGGCCTGCTGGCCATCCCGAACATCGGCCTTGTCGCTCCGGTCGAGCAAGGGGTCGGCGACCCGCAGCTGGCCGTGGCCGTCGGCCACATCCCGGCCTCCGTCTGGCCCGGGGCGACGGGCACCTCGATCCTCGCCGCCCACGACGTCAGCTACTTCGTGCACATCGACCGCCTGCAGACCGGGGACCGGGTCTCCTTCGCCACCCCGTGCACCACCTACCAATTCGCCGTCTCGGGCCACCAGGTGGTCAAGCAGGGATCTCCCGTCTACAACTCGCCGGGCCCCACCTTGATGCTCGAGACCTGCTGGCCCACCGACGCACTGTGGTACACCCCTGACCGGCTCCTCGTGACGGCCACCTTGACCGCCGCGGTGCCGACGACAACCCAGTCGTGGGCCCGGACCGGTGGGATTGCCTCCGGTTCCGCTCAGGCCAGCTCGGGTGCCAGCGTCGCCGGCACCTCTCCGCCCCGAGTTCCCGCACCCGGAGCGCTCGTCGCCCAGGGGTTGACCCTGGCCACGAATTCGATTCCGATGGGCACGCTCGCCATCAAAGGGACACCGACGACGACGTGGACGCAGTCACCCGGGCCGCTCGCCGTCGAGTCGTCAGCCCTCCAGGCCTTCATCGGCGGGCTCAAGGCCGCCGAGCAGCAGGTATCGACCTGGTGGGCCGCTCTGGCACCCGGGGTCACCATGCCCACCGTGCTCGGGGGCGCCCGGGTGTCGGACTGGCACCAGGGTCTCGACGTGGCCATCTACGCCAAAGGCAGTTCCGCCGACGGGGTGATCCTGGTCAGCGTGGTCACCCTCGTCGGTGGCCCCAGCCCCGGCACCTACACCCAGACGGTGGGCGCTGTCATCACCCACGGCGAGCTGACCGTAAGAGGTTGGGCGCTGGCCCCGTACACCGGCTGATCCGAGCCAGGTCTTCGCCGGGACCCGGCTACTCGCCGCCGGGGCATACGGCCGCAGGGGATCGCACCGACATCCCTGCTCCGCCCTCACCCCCGCTGGTTGCCGAGGCGGCTCGCCGACGGTGCCGCTCGCTGGCGGCGAAGGAACGCCTCCTCTGCCCGGTCGAAGGCATCATCCAGCTCCACCAGCGACCTCAGGACCACATCCGCTCGATCTGCCGGTCCCAACGTCTCCACCAGCTCGACCCGCTCCTCGGGCACGAGCACGCACGCCATGCCGGCAGCCCGGGCGGCCTCCACACCTGCTCCCGAGTCCTCGAGCACCACGCACCGCTCCGCCGGCACCTCGAGTGCCAGCGCCGCCGCCAGGAAGACCGCCGGATCGGGCTTGCCGGCGCCGACGTCCTCGGCCGAGCAGATGGTCTCGAACCGATCGGTCAACCCGTGACGACCGAGCGCCGCCTCGATCAGCCGGTGGGACGACGAGGATGCCAACGCCATCCGAAGCCCCCGGCGGGCACAGGCGCCGAGGGCGTCGATCGCCCCCGGCTTCAGGACCACCTGGGCGCCGAGCAGCGCGTCCATGCGATCGACGATCTCCTCCGCCACGTCGGCCGGGCTCGGTCCCACCCACCCGAAGCGATCGAACCAGTGCTGGGCCACCTCGCCGACGAACCGTCCCTTGGTCGTCCTGCACAGCTCGACCGTGAGCGGCACCCCATAGCGGCCGAAGATCTCCATCTCCGCCTGGTGCCACAGCGGCTCCGAATCGACGAGCAACCCGTCGAGGTCGAACACCGCTGCCCGGAACCACGCGCCCGCTGCAGTGTGCACCGGCGCCACCGTACCCGCCAGCCCCGGACCGCCGTCCTCAGACCGCCGGCAGGGACGCCTCTCCCAGGACCGACATCATGGCCCGCAGGCCGCCCAGCAGCACGTCGGCACCGGCGTCGTCGAGCACGCTGTATGCAGGCCGCACGATCCGGTCGGTCATGGCTTCAGCAGCGTCAAGCCGCTCCCGGTCGGAATCGGTCACGACCGGAACGTCGCCGGCCGGCCAGCCGAACAGGCCCATGTCGTCAGGCCGGTTCAGGAAGTGCGCCGTCTTCGGTTCGAGGCCGACCGCCACCAGTGCCAGAAGGTGCGCGCTGCCACGAAGCTCTCGGAGCATCGCGACCAACTGCATGGCGCGGCCCGGCAGGTCGTCGACCAGCGGCTCCGCCGAGACAGCGGCGTACAGCGCAAGCGCCGTGGGGTCGGCTGCCTTCTGGACGGCCTCCAACGCGCCACACAGGCCGTCCAGGTCCGGCAGCTGGCTCAGGTGGTCCCGGCCGAACTGGGCGCAGCACGCCATGTACGCACGGCCCCCCTCGCGAGGAGCGATGACCGCCCGCCCCGAGTCCCACATGTCAGCCACCACGGCCGGATTGAAATAGCCGAAGGCGCTAGCCACGACCTGGGACTCGACGTCCCCGAGCACACCGCCGCGCCCAAGGAAGTAGAAGTGGAACACGTCGAGCCCGAGCTCCTGCCCGCGCTCGACGGTCGTCGGGGCGAAGTAGAACTTCCAGCCCAGGTCGCGGATGAGCGGGCAGGCAGCCTGAACCAGTTCGTCGGTCGTCATGCCACGACGGTAGCGGGGCTGCCGGTCGCCGCGCTGGCGACCCTGTCCGGTGCCCCCTCTCAGCCCCGACCCGACCCCACAGCACCCGACCCCACAGCACCCGACCCCACAGCACCCGACCCGCCCCGACCCCATCGGCCCGGCGACCCACGGCCTGGCGCCCGATCGCGCGAGCGACACCCGCCTCGCCCAGGCGGTGTGGGTGCCCGATGGGCCCGCCTCCGAGGGGCCAGCACATGGGGGCGGCTCGACTGGCGGCGCCACACGTGCTGTGATCGTGGGGAGCAGACCGTCGGCAGCCCCGGCTGGTGCCATGCTCGAGGGTGGGCGATCCCCCCGTACCGGCACGACCCCGTGGAAGGACCACGGAGCACGACCCACGATCCCAGTGAGAAGAGGTCATACATGCCCGGCGTGATGAAGCGGCTGTCGTCCATCGTGCGGTCCAAGGCCAACAAGGCCCTCGACAAGGCTGAAAACCCGGCCGACATGCTCGACATGTCCTACCAGGACCAGCTCCAGAACTTGCAGAAGGTCCGGCGTGCCCTCGCGGACGTGGCCACGTCCCGCAAGCGCCTGGAGCTGCAGGCCAGCCAATTGCAGCAGCAGGCCGACAAGCTCCAGCAGCAGGCCAAGCAGGCGCTGGCGCAGAACCGCGAGGACCTCGCCCGCGAGGCCCTCAGCCGGCGCACCGCGCTCGCCGAGCAGCTCGAGTCCCTCGGCACCCAGCACGAGCAGGTCGAGACCCAGCAGCACCAGCTCGAGCTCACCGCGCAGAAGCTGCAGGTGCAGGTCGATGCCTTCCGGACACGGAAGGAGACGTTGAAGGCCACGTACACGGCATCGAAGGCGCAGTCAAGCATCGGCGAGGCGGTATCGGGCATATCGGAGTCGATGACCGACGCCGGCATGACGCTCCAGCGCGCACAGGACAAGATCAGCGAGATGCAGGCCCGTGCCGGCGCCATCGACGAGCTCCTGCAGACCGGAGCGCTGCCCGACCTGACGGGCAGCGGCGAGGACGACATCCAGCGGGAGCTGAACGCGACCGCAGGGACCGGCCAGATCGACACCGAGCTCGCCGCTCTCAAAGCGGAGCTCGCCGCCAGCCAACCGGCGGCATCACTCCCGGCCGGCAGCACCCCGGCGGCCGGAACAGCCGGCAGCGCGGAAGCTACCGGCGGTCCGGACGACAGCGGCGACCCTGCCCCGAGCACTGCTGCGCCGGGCGATTCCTCGACCGGAGCAGGGCAGTGATCGTCCGGGTGCTCGGCGAGGGCCGCTACGAGGTCCCCGCCGAGGCGCTGCCGGGCATCGAGTCGCTCGACGAAACCCTCGGCTCCGCCATCGAGGCCGGGGACGAGACTGCGATGACCTCTGCGCTCGCCGACCTGATCACCGCCATCCGGGCAGCCGGCACCGTTGTCGCCCCCGACGATCTCCGTGTCTCCGAGCTGGTCGTCCCGCACGAAGGCTCCAGCTTGGACGAGGTCGTGGGGTTGCTGGCCGGCGACACCTGAGAGACCGCTGCTCCCACGCTCATCGACGCCGTCAGCTCGGCTCGTACGGGCAGTGACGGCATCCGCTGTGACAGCACGCCCCGCGGTCGGCGAGCGTGCGAGCCGTCATGACGACGAGGCCCGTCGCAGGATCCCGGTAGCTTGACGCTCCTGCTGCCACTGCAGCCTCGTGCGCAGCCATGATCGCGTCGTAGTCCGGCCGGTCCTGGCGCAGCCGGTCGGGACGCGGTTGGTCCAGGCCGTCCCGGCGGATCCCGGCTGGTAGCGCATGCGAGCGGGGCGGCGGGTCTGGCCGGGGTGCTGGTTCCGAGCACGGTGGCAGGTCGGCTGCGGTCACCTGGGCTCCACCGCGTGCAGCCTCGGGTGCCGGCACCCGAGATCGCCCGGCACCCGGCGCGTTCCACCCGCGGTGATGACGGTCGCACCGCAAGGAGCGCATCGAACGGCCACCGAAGCATGGCACCATGTCGGGACGGTCGAGCGCAAGGAGGCCTGATGCCGGCAGCAGGACCCGCACGGTCGCGACACCGTACGCGCACCACCGAGGTCGCCTCAGCTGCGGGCCGCCGCGGTGGGCGCTCCAGGAGCCAGACCGGGAACGCCGAGAGCCGCCACGACCGGTCGCCGTGCACGATCCCCGGGTCAGCGGGATCGGGGCCGGTCCGGGTGCGCGTTGCCGTCTCCCTGGCGACGGTGCTGGGCAGTGTGGCAGCCGGGGTGGGCGCCGGAGCCATCGCCCTCGGGGCGTCGGCGCTCCCCGCTGCGGCGGCGACGCCCGATGCGATCACCGTCGCCGGGCCACCCGCGTCGCCCGCGCTCGGCATCGATGCGCCCGACCCCGACATCGTCCGGTCCGGCTCGACCTACTACGCCTTCACAACGGGGACTACCTGGGGCAACCAGCTCGGCGTCCTCATCGACAGCTCCGGCAGCCCTGCCAGCGGCTGGCGGACGGCGTCGGGCACCACCTACGGCTCGTCGGCGTTGCCGGACCCGCCGGCGTGGGAACAACCCAACACCCAGACGTCCCCGGGTGTCTTCGCGTGGGACGGCCACTGGATCATGTACTACGACGCCTCCACGGCCGGGAACCCCGGCGACACGGGACACGACTGCCTGGCCATGGCGACCGCGCCCAGCCTGTCCCCGCCCGTGTTCACCGACACGTCGACCGCTCCGTTCTACTGCCAGCCGTCGCTGGGAGGATCGATCGACCCCAGCCCCTTCGTCGATCCCGCCACCGGGAGAGCGTGGCTCGTCTGGAAGTCGAACGACGGGGGGTCGTCACAGCCGGCGCACATCTGGTCCGCGCAGCTCGACGCCGCCGGTACCGGCTTCGCTACGCAGCCGACGGAGATCCTCACCAACAACACCGTCGCCGACCCGTGGGAGACGACCGTCGAGGACCCGCAGATGGTGTCCGTCGGCGGGACCGACGTCCTGCTGTTCTCGGGGGGCATCTGGGACACGTCCACCTACGCCCAGGGGTTCGCCGTGTGTAGCGGTCCGCAGGGCCCGTGCACGCAACCGCAGCGCACACCGTTCCTCTCCTCGTACGGCCTGGTCGCCGAGATCGG
>JAKAYQ010000183.1:0-337 GCA_021826725.1 Actinomycetes bacterium | reverse complement strand
CCCAGCAGGCGGGTCCCTCGTGCAGGACCCGAGCGGCCGGTGGTGGCTGGCCTACGCCGCATGGCAAGCCGGGTGTGTCGGCTACGGCACCTGTGGCGGGACGGCGCAGCGACAGCTCTACGTGGCGCCTGTCGTCTTCGACACCTCCTCGACGGGCACCGGCACACCGCCATCGGGCACCGCAGTACCGGCAGCTCCTGCCCCGAGCGGCAGTCACCGCATCGTCGCCATCGCCGCCACCCCCAACGGACAGGGCTACTGGGAAGTCGCCGCCGACGGCGGCATCTTCGCCTTCGGCAACGCCACCTACCTCGGATCCATGGGCGGCCACCCCCTC
>JAKAYQ010000182.1 GCA_021826725.1 Actinomycetes bacterium | reverse complement strand
CCAGGGCTGCCCTGGACCGTGCTGGCGGCCATCGGGACCGTCGAGTCCGACAACGGCCTATCCACCCTCCCCGGTGTCCACTCGGGTATCAATTTCGCCGGGCTCGCCGCCGTTTTCTGGGGGTGGGATCCGGGCCTGTGGGACGTGAGCGACGAGTCCTGGCGGGGAGGTGCCTGTTCGATATCTGAAGGTGATGAGACACGTGGGCGGGGTGAGAGTCACACCGGCCTCGTAGCGTGCCGGCCCGATGGCAGCCAGGTACCGGGCGTGGAGGGCGGTGTCGCCGAGTGACGGGGCGGTGTCGTGGGTGGTGGTCGATGAGGACCTCGGTCTGCACGTCGAGGGGTGCGCGTTCTTGGCCGGGTTGCGCGGCCGGGACCGCTCGGTCAACACCGAGCGGGTCTACGCCTCCCGGGTGGCGCTGTTGTTGTCGTGGTGCGCCGGGGAGGGCCTGGACTGGCGTCGGGTCCGGGTGGATGGGATGGCGCGGTTCAAGCGGTGGCTGGTCGCCGAGCCGCTCCCGCCTCGTGGGCGGGGGAGGGAGGGGCCGCCCCGTTACCGCTCGACGGCGGCGGCCGACGCAGTGTTGGGCACGGCGTGTGAGTTCCTGCGGTTCTGCGCGGCGTGCGGGCTGGTGGACCCGGCCGGGGTGGCCGGCCTGTTCGAGTCCCGCTACTTGCGGTTCTTGCCGCCGGGGATGGAGGCGGGTGAGGACGGCCGGCGGCGGGTGGTGCGCTCCCGGGTGGTCAAGTTCTCTGTGGCCGACAAGCCGTTCGAGTGGGTGCCGCCCGAGCGGGTGGAGGACTTGGTGGCGGCGGCAGGCAATCCTCGGGACCGGTTCTTGGTGGCGTTGGTGGCGATGACCGGTGTCCGTATCGGTGAGGCGTTGGGCTTGCACCGCCAGGACATGCACTTCCTGGCCGATTCCCGGGCGCATGGGTGCGGCGTGGCCGGCCCGCACCTGCACGTGCGCCGCCGGGGCGACAACGCGAACGGGGCGTTGGCGAAATCCCGCTTTTCTCGCTCGATCCCGGTCCCCGAAGCGGCCGTGTCGCTCTATGCCGACTACACCCACGAGCGCTATCGCCGCCTGGGAGGCGTGGACGACGAGCCGCTGGTGTTCGTGAACCTCTACCGGCGCCCGCTGGGCTCCCCGGTCGGCTACCACGCCGCCAAGGACATGTTCGATCGGTTGGCCCGCCGGAGCGGGATCACGGTCCGCCCGCACCTTCTGCGCCACACGGCGGCGACCACCTGGCTGGCGCAGGGAGCACCCAGGGACACGGTCCAGGCGCTGCTCGGCCATGTGAGCCCCGCCTCGATGCAGGCGTATCTGCACCCGGACGAGGAGGACAAGCGGGCGGCGGTGGAACGGGCCGCCTCGTGGGTGAGGGGGCAGCGGTGAGAGGCGCGGCTGTCGGCGCCGAGTCGTTGGTTCGCCTGACACCACGGCTTGACCGTGAGGAGTGGGTGGCGTTCCTGGCCGACAGGCTCCTTCCCGTCGGCGAGTGGCGTCCCGGCGAGTTCGACCCTGGGGCGTGGCTGTTCACCGGCGATCCGGACAACCCGATGACCACTTCCACCTACTGCCGGGTGGAGGCGTGCCGCTCGGTGGTCGCCTCGCGCACCATGTGCAACCCGTGCGAGAGGGCGCTGGCCGCCAGTGGGTTCGACAAGGACAGCTTCGCGGCCACCTATCTGCCTCGGCCCGATCGGCCTCGGGCGCGCACCGGCGAGGCGTGCGTGGTGACCCGCGACGGCAAGCGCTGCGAGCGGCGGCGAATCAGCAACCAGACCGGCCTGTGCCAGTTCCACTCGGGAAAGTGGAACCTCACCCGCCACCGTCTGGGCATCACCATGGACCAGTGGTGCGCCACGGTGGCCCGCCCCCTCCCCGGCCGCCCGGCCTGCTTGGTGACGGGCTGTCCCGGCGACGCCAGGCTCGATGTCAGGTTGTGCGGCCCGCACTTCAGAGTGTGGCGGCTCGGCCAAGGCGATCTGGCCCTCGGGCGCCGTCAAGGGGCCGAGGAGTGGGCGGCGAACCGGCCGTTGCGGCTGCGGGTCAACCAGTTCAGCCTGGCCGGTCTTGCGCCGGCCGCGCGGGTGGAGGTGCTCTACGCCCTCCAGCAGCGCGACGGGCAGGGCCAGCGCGTCGATCCCCTGGGGGTGCGTGGGCTGGTCCGAGCGCTCGACGGCCTGGAGGTGCTCGCCGAGGCTTCGAGAGCTGAGCGGCACCGCCGGGTTGGTCACCGGGGCCTCGACGCCGCCTACGGCCGGTTCGTCTGGAGGGTCATCGACCTTGCCTTCGAGTCCTTCCGCGGCATGTCACACGCCGACCGGGACGTCTGGGACGCGCTGGCGTTGGACCTGGAAGCGCCACGGCGAGGGCGGCGCCCCAACCTGTCGACGATCGACTTCACCCCGATCGCCCAGGCGTGGCTGCGAGACGCCACCAAGCATTGGGTGGCCACCGTCCGGCCGACGACGGGCGAGGTCAGACGAGCCGTGCAGGCATCCACCTTGGCGTCGATCGCCCTGGCACGAAGGCCCGGGGGCGGGCAGCGCCCAGCCGATCTGGGGTTCACGGAGGTGACCGCTGTCTACGAGGCCATCAAAGGTGCCTGCGGATCCGACGGCCAGCTCTACCACAGCCACTACCGCCGGGCCATATGGGCCCGCCTGTGGGCAGTCGTCGACCTGGGACGCGCCAGCGGGCTGCTCGACCAGCTCGGCGCCGGCTTCGTGCGGCACCGCTCGCATCGCATCGTCGCGAGCGAATCCAACGAGGAGCAGATCGGCAAGGCCGTCCCCGAGACCGTCATCGCCCAGCTCGACGCCCATCTCGATCTGCTCGACGGCGCCCGCACCTACGGGACCCTGTCCAAGGCGGACTCCAAGGCGCTCTTCCAGACCGCCTACGTGGTGCTGCGCGACACCGGACGCCGTCCCGGCGAGCTGGTCTCCTTGGCCACCGACTGCCTCGAGCACCACGACGGCGAGTGGACCCTCGTCTACGACAACCACAAGAAGCATCGGCTGCGCCGCCGCCTGCCGATCACCGCCGCCACCGCGTCGGCCATCGGGTCCTGGCAGGAGCACCGCTCGACGCTGTTGCTGCCGACTGTGGCGACGCCGTGGCTGTTCCCCGCCCCGGGCGAGAGCTCCGGCCCGGGGCATCTCAGCACCAACCGGCTCGGCCAGGCGCTGAGGGCCTGGGTGGATGCCATCCCCGAGCTGCACAGCGACCTGCCCGGCCCTGACGGCGCTCCGCTGGCCTTCGACCGCCGGGCGATCTTCGCGTACGCGTTCCGTCACTCCTACGCCCAGCGTCACGCCGATGCCGGCGTCGGAGTCGAGATCCTCAAAGAGCTCATGGACCACCGGGACCTGAAGGTCACCCAGGGCTACTACACCATCAGCCTGAAGAAGAAGCGCCAGGCCATCAAGATCATGAGCCGCTACGTCACCGACCGGACCGGCAGCCCCCGGCCCGCCACGGGCTCGGCGGTCTCCTACGAGCTGCGCTCGGTCGCGGTGCCCTTCGGCAACTGCATCGAGCCCTCCAACGTGAAGGCCGGCGGCAAGGCCTGTCCGGTCCGCTTCCAGTGCGCCGGGTGTGGCTTCTACCGCCCTGACCCGTCCTACCTGCCGGTCATCGAAACCCACATCAACGCATTGCGGGCCGACAAGGAGACCGCCGCGGCGATGGATGCCGACGACTTCGTCGTCTCCAACCTCGCCGACCAAGCAACCGCGTTCGGAGCGATCGCCCAGTCGATGCGCGACCGCCTGGCGACCCTCCCCGACGACGAGCGGGCCGAGGTCGAAGCAGCCAGCGCCGTGTTGCGCAAGATGCGCGCCGGGCGCAACCTCATCCCGGTCGTCGCTGACGAGGTCTCATGAGCGCGCCGCCCGAGCCCGGGCCAGCGCAAGCGGCGAGGCCGAAGAGCGCGGCCATGATCGAGGCGCGCCGCCGGGACGGCGCGACCAAGCGGGCTCGGGTGCTCGCCGTCGTCGAGGAGATGGCGGCCTGCGCCACGCCGATCACCTTCGCCGAGGTGGCACGCACGGCCGGGGTGTCGACCTGGCTCGTCTATGCCCCCGACGTGCGCCAAGCCATCGAAGCTGCCCGCGCCCGGCAGTCCGGCCACGCCGACCCGGATGCGAGGCGTCGCCGAACGCCTGACCGCAGCGCGGCGATCGACCTGGCGCTGGCGCGCGACGAGATCGCCCGGCTGCGGGCCGAACGCGACGAGCAGCGACGCCAGCTGTCCCTGGCACTCGGCGGCCGCATGGACGACCTGGCGAAGGCCGACCTGGTCGCCCGGATCGACGAAGTGACCCGCCATAACACTGACCTCGCGGCCGCTCTCGCCCGCCAGCAATCCGAGGGCGCCGCCCTTAAGGCCCGCGTCGTCGAGCTCGAAGACGACCTCGCCGCGGCGCGCACCAGCCTGCGCCGCATGATCCGCGCCGAGAACTCAGCCCCAGTGCGCCCATAGCTCCGCCGGGTCGTCGCGGCGACGATCCGAGCCCCAAGCGCTTCCCGCCCGCATCGCCGCCAGCAAGAGGTTTCGCCGGACCCATCGCCCCGGCGCGTCCCAACCACCGAAAGGAGAACGCCCATGTCCCTGCGCACCGTCGGGATTTTCGGAGTCGGCCTGGTCCTGACCGTGGTCGTGATCGCCGCCGCGGCCGGCGGTCTCGTCTCGCTGGTCTTTGCCGGCTCGACCCTGCTCTCCTCCGACGTCGTGCCTTCCTCGCAAGCCGTGTCTGCGATCCCCGCCGCCTACCTCCAGACCTTCGAGGCAGCGGCTGCCACTTGCCCGGGGCTTCCCTGGACGGTCCTCGCCGGGATCGGGCGGGCCGAGACCGACTTCGGCGCGGATACACAGACCTCGTCCGCCGGCGCCGTTGGCCCCATGCAGTTCCTGCCTACGACCTTTGCCGCCTACGACACCCCCGTCCCGCCCGGCGGGGCGGATCCGCCCAGCCCCTTGGATCCCACCGACGCCATCTACGCAGCCGCCCGGGATCTCTGCGCCAATGGTGCCAAGGGCGGCGCCGACATCCCCGGCGCCATCTACGCCTACAACCACAGCCAGGCCTACGTCGCCGAAGTCCTCTCCTACGCTGCTGCCTACGCCGCACCGGCACCCGCCGCGACAGCGCCGAGCCCGGCCGCCGCCGAGGCGGTCAGCTACGCCCTCGCCCAGATCGGCACCCCCTACCGCTGGGGCGGCGAGACCCCCGGCGTCGGCTTCGACTGCTCCGGGCTCACCCAAGCCGCCTGGGCCGCTGCCGGGATCGCCCTCCCCCGCACCTCAGAAGCCCAGTGGTCGGGTCTCCCGCACGTCCCCCTCGACCAGCTCCAACCCGGCGACCTCGTGTTCTTCAACCCTGGCGAGTTCATCGCCGGCCTGCCCGGACATGTCGGCATCTACATCGGCTCGGGCGAGATGGTCGACGCCCCCCACACCGGCGCCACCGTCAGGATCGAAAACCTCGCCACCTGGCCGACGCCCTTCGGTGCCGCCAGGCCGACCTGACAGAAAGTTCGCGTCCAGCCCCGCTCGGCTACCGGCGCGATGCTGGTGGCATGGACCGCGACCCCGCCAGCGCCTACCACCAGGTCCTGGTCCGCGCCTTTCGCATCGCGAGCGCAACCGGCGAGCGTGCCCGGCCGGTCCACCTGCTCGCCGCGCTCAGCGCAACAGGCGGACCGATCTCCGAGGCGCTCACCTCACCCGGTGGCGGCCCGCTCTTCGGCGACGTCGATGACTCAGCCGAGCGCGGGGGCGGGTCCAGCTACCTCCTCGCACAGACGCAGCAAGCCGCCCAGCAACTCGCCTCCGGACGAGGCGTGACCCCCGGACCGGAGCATCTCTTCCTGGCGGTGCTCGACCAGGCCGAGCCAGAAGCCATGGCGCTGCTCCACCATGCCGGCCTTGAGCCGAGCACCCTACGCGTTGCCGCCCTTCGCATCCTGGGCAGCTCAGCCGACCTTCCCCCCATCCTCATGCCCGCCCTCACCCCCGCCGGGACGATGGACCGCCCGACGCTTCGCGTCGACGAACTGGACCCAGCCGCGTGGGACGCGTTGTCCTGGCGCCGGGAGCACCTGCCACTGCAGCGGCTCCGCAGCCGCGGCCGCTACCACGCGCTCTGCCACCTCGAGTCCCGGGCCTGCTCGCTCATCGCCACCCGGCGTGGCCTCGACGACGACCAGCGTCACTCCCTCCTCCGGCACCACCTCGACCGGGTCGAGCAGCTCGTCGCCCAGGCCCACCCCGAGCTCATCGACGACCGGTCGGCTCGGACCCTCTCACCGACCACCAGCTTTCCGACCGCACGGATGGTGACCGCCCGAGCCCACCCGTGGCAGCGAAGGCGGCGAAGGTGGCTCGCCTTCACGGTCGGGTGGGGAACGTGGTTCTCCAACCGTCGGGTCGGGCTGCGCGACAGGTGGTTCCGGCTCGTCACCGTCGTCGACTACCGGGGCGCGCCTCAGCCCTGAACGGCCGGCGACATTCGCCGTCCAGGCACCCACGTCACCCGCTTCTCCCCGGGCGACCTGCAACATGCCTCACGTGCCTCAGCGGCGTCAAGCGCTCTACCAGCAGCTTTGCCCCGGAGCTGGAGATAACCATCGGCCCCCTCCAGTTCGAGCCGGCCACGTTCGCTCAATACGACGAGCCGGTGCCGCCCGGCGGGGTGTCCCCGCC
>JAKAYQ010000181.1 GCA_021826725.1 Actinomycetes bacterium | reverse complement strand
CGAACACGACGAGCAGCTGGGGGTTGGACCCGGTGCTGCGGACGACCGAGCGAGCGATCGCCGGGAACTGGGCGATCGCCGTGACGAACGACTCCAGTCCGGAGCGCAGGCGCTCGCTCGGATTTCTGGTCGGGTCGAGGCCGATGGCGGCGAGCAGCTCGTCGGCGGCCCCCCGGAGGACGGCGACCTGCAGTTCCCGATTGGTCGGGAAGTAATGGAACACGAGGGCTTTGGACACGCCGGTGGCCTGGGCCACGGTGTCGGCGGTGACAGCGTCGAGCGGGCCGATCCGGACTTGGGACAGGCCGGCGGCGACCAGCTGTGCTCGACGCTCGGTGGCGCCGAGCCGGCGGGATGCTCCCGCTGCTGCCGGCCTGGCGGACCGAGCAGTGGCCGCCGGAGCTTTGGCGACCCTCCGGGTGGGTGGGCCACTGGGCATGTGACAGATGCTAATCGCGTTGCCGAGCCATGCTTGATCTCAGGTCAATAGTCGGGTAAAGTATTGACTATAGGTCAATAGTGTTGCCGGCCTCCGGTCGGCGGCACTGAGCCGGAGAACGAGGCCCCGGCCCCGGCTGGACGGGGAGGCCCCGACCCCGCGCAGGACGCCGGCGACCTGAGAAGGAGGCCCAGGGATGAGCACGACTCGACGCCCGTCATCGCGCGTTGGCAAGACGGCAGCGAACCGTGCGCCGGCTGGAGCACCAGCCGGCGAGGACAGCGGAGCCCCGGTACCGGTGGGTGCCGGATACGCTCCGGCGGACAGGGGCAGGAACGCGGGTAGGCGCCCCGGTGGTCCGCGCATGACACTGGTCCAGGGCACGTCCCGAGGCGGCCGAACGGCGACGGCGGTCGCCGAGCGGCCTGTGGTCGCCGAGGCTGCCGAGGTGGCCGACCTCCCGGGCGACTCCGCCGTCGGATCGGCCGCCACCTTCGACACGATGGTGCGCCGCCTCAACAAGCTCTCGCTCGAGATCCGGCACGACGCCTACGCCGACATCCCGTGGGACGACCCGGATTGGGCCCTGGCCGCCGACGATCCCCGTCTGGTGCTCAACGAGGCGGACCCGCTGGCCACCACCGACTGGTACCAGTCGTTGCCCCTGGACAGGCAGGCCGAGATCGGCCTGTTCCGTATGGCCGCCTGTATGAAGATCGGCTGGCACTTCGAGAACTTCCTGCAGCGGGGCCTGCTGTCGCTGGCGATGGTCGAGCCGGACGGGTCGGCCGCCTTTCGCTTCCTCCACCACGAGATCATCGAGGAGTCCCAGCACACGCTGATGTTCCAGGAGCTCGTCAACCGGAGCGGACTGCCGGTGCGCGGCATGCCGTTGCGGTGGCGGTGGGCCGCGGAGGCCTCGCTGTGGTGGCTCGTACGCGTCGATCCCGCGGCGTTCTTCGTCCTGGTGCTCGGGGGTGAGGACCCTGCCGACCACTTGCAGCGGAGCATGCTCCGGTGCGGCATCGGCCACCCATTGGTCGAGCGGATCATGCGGATCCACGTGACCGAGGAGGCTCGGCACCTGTCGTTCGCCAGGCACTACCTGAAGCGGGTGGTGCCGTCGCTCGGCCCGGCGCGGCGGGCGGCGCTCGCCGTGCAGGCGCCGCTGCTCCTCGGGGTGATGGCCCGGATGATGCTGGTTCCGCCTTCCGACCTCCGCCGCCACTGTGGCGTGCCGCGGTCCGTGGTTCGCCAGGCCTTCCGTGCCGACCAGGGTCGGGCGTTCATGAGCGGGTCGGTGGCCAAGACCCGCAAGCTGCTGGGCGAAGTGGGCCTGGTACCCCGCTGGGCGGCACCGCTGTGGCGGCTGATGGGAATTGGCAACACCGGCATGTGACTGCGTCCACGGCCGGAGCCGTGGGTTCCTGAGGCTGCGCCGGGCTGGTCTGTGGACGGGCCCAGCAGGTGTCCGGCAGCGCTGCCGAGGCTTGCGGCGAGCGCCGCTTGCGGGGCTCCGGCGCGTGGCGCGCGCCTTGCCGGTGGTCACGAGTAGTGCTAAACGTTCAGCCACGGAACGCGTCCGGGGGGCGCGGTGGCATTACGGGGGGATGTGTGATGGGACAGCTGGCTGCTGCAGGTCGCCACGGGATGGCGGTGGCCAGGCTCGACCGCCCGGTGGAGAGCGACCGTTCCCGGCGATCCCGGGTCCGGCGCTCGTTCGTCGCCCGGCGCCTGGTCCCCGTTGGTCTCGGCGCGGCCGGGGCGTTCGTCCTGATGCTCGGCGGGCTCGGCGCGGCTGCCGTGTCGCTCGGCCTGGCTGCTGCGCCCGCCGCTGCCGCAGGGTCGACGTTCACCTGGAGCGGAGGCGGGGGTACCGCCGACCCGCTGTGGTCTGCCGGGTCCAACTGGTCGGGCGGCACCGCGCCGGGAGCCACGGTCGGCTCGCTGGTGTTCCCCGCGGCATCGTGCACCACCGGTTGCGCCACGGTGCAGGACCTCTCGGTCGGTACCGGCAGCGCCGCCTTCCAGGGGACATCCATAATCGCCGGTGCCACGCCGTCGATCACGCTCGGGATCGGGTCCGGCGGCCTGTCTGTCTCCGGCACCTCCACCAACGTGCTGCTCGACGTGCCCGTCACGCTCTCCACCGCACAGACATGGGCGATGGGGGGCACCGGATCGACGCTGGGCCTGGCGGCCCCGATGAGCGGACCTGCCGGGCTGACCATGCAGATGGGCGGCTCGGATCTCGTCGACCTCGCCGGCAGTGACGACGAGGTCGGGCCGGTGTCGGTGGTGGGTGTCACAGCCGGCGACACCGGGGTCAACGCCGTCCAGAACGGTGCCGTGCAGCTCGAGTCGATCTCGGGCACGCCGGCGAGCCTGGACGCCACCGACGGCAGCACCGTGACCGTCCAGGACGCACAGTTCGGCGGCGCCGGCACCGTCGGCCCGCTCGCCGTGACCGGCGGGATCCTGGTCCCCGGGCTCATCACCCAGGCGCCGGGGATCCTCGACGTCGCCGGTGCGGTCTCGCTCGATGCCGCGTCCGTCGTCGCCGTGCCGGTGTTCGGCAGTGGCGGCACGGCTGGCACGGACTACGGCCAGGTCGACGCCACGGGGGCCGTCGCCTTGGGCGGGGCGGTGCTCGACGCGATCGAGACGGGATCCGGGTGCACCACCGCCCCGCCTGTCGGGACCACGTACACCCTGGTGTCGGCGTCCGGGGGCATCACCGGGCAGTTCGACAGCGCCCCCGGGACGGTCCTGCCCGACGGCGGCTCGGTGCCCATCGGCGTCGGCAGTGGCTGTGCGAGCACCAACGAGGTCCTGAAGGTCACCTATGACACGTCGGCTTCCCCAGCCACGGTGACCGGGACCGTGGAGGCCGCGTCGGGCGCGCCGTCTACCGGTGGGTCGTCGACCACCTTGACGGCATCGTCGACCACCTTGGCCGCGTCGTCGACCACCGTCCAGACCGGGGAATCGGTGACCTTCACCGCCACCGTGACGCCGCTGCCGACCAGCGGCACGGTCACCTTCACTGCCGCGGGGTGCGGCGCCCAGGCTGTCGTCGCCATCGGTTCCGGAGTGGGCCGGGCGACGTGCACGACCAGCTTTGCTGCGGCCGGCACCTACCAGGTCGGCGCATCGTTCAGTGGGAACTCGGCCGAGCTGGGGTCATCCTCGTCGCCCGTGACGGTGACCGTCGGCGCGCCATCGGGCCAGGGAAGCGGTACGGGACCTGGTCAGGGACCGAGCGGGGGGCAGGGCACGCCGCCGCCGATCACGCCGCCGATCACGCCGCCGGCTGCCAATGGCAGTGGGTACCTGCAGGCCACCAGGGACGGGTGGGTCTTCGCCTTCGGCACGGCCCGCTACTTCGGTTCCTTGCCGAGTGACGGGGTCCACGTCGGCAACATCGTGTCGGTGGTTCGCACCCCGGACGGGGCGGGCTACTGGCTGGCCAGCGCCTCCGGCGGTGTGTACGCGTTCGGCGACGCCCGCTACTTCGGCTCCCTTCCCGGTGACGGGATCCATGTCCAGGACATTGTGGGGATGGCGGTGACGCCGAACGGTGGCGGCTACTGGCTCGTCGGTGCCCATGGTGGCATCTACGCGTTCGGTGATGCCGGGTACTTCGGCTCGGTTCCTGGTGCCGGTGTGCATGTGGGCAACGTGGTGGGGATGGCGGCGACGCCGAACGGTGGCGGCTACTGGGTGGTCGGCGCGGATGGTGGGATGTACGCGTTCGGCGCTGCCCGCTACGCCGGATCGCTCCCTGGTATGGGAGTGGCCGTCCCCGACGTGGTCGCCACAGCCGCCTGAGAAGCCCAGCGGATCGGCACGCCGGGCTCGCGTCGACCCCCAGCCGGCGCGTCGGCAGGCGTCGGCACTGCCTGCGTTCCCGGTGGGCGGCGAGTGGTGGTCTGGTCCTCGACGCCACTGCTGGTGACTTTTCCTCGGGCAGGCGAGTCGTTACAATGCTGTTACGAACCGCTTTCCCCCGGAGCGCGGTCGCGGCTGCACCAGCGATCCACCCAGCCGGGAGGCGGAGCCAGATCCAGATCCCCGTGAGAGCGCATGCCGGGCCGTTTCGGCGGCTCCGTGTGCACCAGGTCCGTCCCGTCACGGACCCACCCGAACATCGAGGACCGAGGACACGTGGACCAGACCGAAGAAGGAGCGGCCGTCCGTCCCGTGCCCGACGGGTCGGTTCGGCGGGCAGCCGCCGTGAGCACAGCGGGTGACGAGGGTGCGGCCGCCGGGTCGCCGCTGGCCGCACCTGAGGGCCGAGGTGGGTTCAGCGTGTCGCTGCCTGCTGGGGTCGACCGCCTGTTCGACAGCGTCAACCGATGGGACACGGCCATGCGTCACCGGTGGCCCTTCAAGGCCATTGTCGGTCCCGACATCGACCCTGCTTCAGTGGCGGGGGACGGGTCGCGGCTTCTGGTCCGGCCGGCAGTCATGGGCTTCGTCGGGCTGGTGGCCGTCGCCGCCGGTGCCTCACAGCCCCAGTCTCCGTTCGCGCTGAAGCTGCCGGGATCGTGGTTCTTCGGCGTGCCCGCGGCAGGTGCGCACAGCTCGACCGGCGGCCTCTTCCTCGGCCTGGTCGCCGTCTACGGCGGCCTGCTGCTGCTCATGCGGGCGTGGTTCTCGATGACCCGCACCCTGGCAAGTGTTCCGGGGGTGCCGGTGCGGTCGGTCGCCCTTGTCCTCGCCCTGTGGTGCATCCCCATGCTTGTCGCGCCCCCGCTGTTCAGCCACGACGTCTACTCCTACGCTGCCCAGGGCGAGATGATGAGCCACCACATCAGCCCCTACCGCTTCGGCCCGAACGTCCTGGGTCAGGGCGCGCCCTTCCAGCGGCTGGTGGACCAGATCTGGGGGAACGCCCCCGCTCCCTACGGACCGCTGTTCCTGCAGATCGACGGGTTCATCGTGACCCTGACCATGCACAACGAGCTGGCTGCGGTGGTGCTGCTGCGACTGCTGGAGCTGGGCGGCGTGGTCCTGCTGGCCTTCGGGATCCCCAGCCTGGCCCGCAGCTACGGCCGCGACGCGTCGGCGGTGTTCGCGCTGGCGGTGCTCAACCCCGTGGTGATCCTCCACTTGGTCGGCGGCGCGCACAACGATGCGCTCATGCTCGGCTTCCTCGTGGTGGGCATCGCGGCCGCCCGTCGGGGGCGGCCGGTGGTCGGCATCGTGCTCTGCACGCTGGGAACCGCCATCAAGGCGCCCGCTGCCATCGGTGTGCTCTACATCGGGTGGACCTGGTTGGGTGCCGGTGTGCCCTGGCGTCAACGGATCCGACCCGTGGTGTCTGCCGGCGCCATCGCGCTCGCGCTGATGGCGCTGCTCTCCATGGCGGCAGGGCTCGGCTGGGGATGGGTTGGCAACCTGGCGACGCCGGGAACGGTCACGTCGTGGCTGGCCCCGGCGACCGGTGTCGGCCTGCTGCTCACCCATATGGTCCATGGTGTGGGGATCCACATCGCCGGTCACTACATCCGATCCCTCACCCGGGTGACCGGACTGCTCGGCGCCGCCGTCGCCGGGATCTGGCTCCTGTGGAACGTCGACCGGTTCGGCACGCTGCGCGCCATGGGGGCGACGCTGGTGCTGGTGGTCGTCCTCGGACCGGTGGTGCAGCCCTGGTACCTGTCGTGGGGCTTCGTGATGCTCGCCCCGGTGGCGTCCGCCCGGCTACGGCCGTGGCTGGTCGGCCTGTCCATGGCCACGGCCTTCATCGGGCTGCCTGGCGGCCGCCAGCTCATCGGGGAGCTCCCGGGGCACCCGGCCACCATCGCCGTCGCCCTCCTTGCCCTGCTGTTCATCCTGACCGTGCCGCTCACGCCGCTGGGTCGCTCGGCGCACGGTCCGGCGTCTCCTGCCGACGACGACCTGGTCGCACTGCCGCGCTGACCGTGCCGCTGCTGTACGCCGCCCCGGGGTGCGCGCCGGTGCAGCGCCGCCGGGTCAGGCCGGGCAGCGGGACCAGTCAGCCGGGGCGGGTTCTCGGTGCGCCTGGCTGGGATCGGTAGAACCCTGGCTGGATGAAGGGGGCTGGCCGGACCTGACTGCGGGATCGGTCGGGCGGCAGGCCCGGTCCGACGGTGGGCGTGGTCGGGCGGCAGGCCCGGTCCGACGGTGGGCGTGGTCGGGGCGGCAGGCCCGGTCCGACGGTGGGCGTGGTCGGGGCGGCAGGCCCGGTCCGACGGTGGGCGTGGTCGGGGCGGCAGGCCCGGTCCGACGGTGGGCGTGGTCGGGCGGCAGGCCCGGTCAGACGGTGGGCGTGGTCGGGGCGGCAGGCCCG
>JAKAYQ010000180.1 GCA_021826725.1 Actinomycetes bacterium | reverse complement strand
CGATCTGATCCGCGGCATGCTGGCGCGGGTCCCGCACCTCGTCGAGCTGGCAGAGGTCGACGACGGCGAGCTTTCAGGCCCGCGGCGACGGTTCCGGTCCGCCGGCGCTTCCGGCTCCGGCCCCTCCCAGGAGGACGCACGATGAAGCTGCACGACCTTCGGGCCCCGGCTGGGTCCCGCCGTGGCCGGCGCCGGGTGGCGCGTGGCATCGGCGGAAAGGGTGGCAAGACCGCCGGCCGCGGCACCAAGGGCCAGGGCGCTCGCGACACGATCAAGCCCGGGTTCGAGGGTGGCCAGCTGCCGCTTACCCAGCGAGTGCCCAAGCTGAAGGGGTTCAACAACCCGTTTCGCGTGGCCTACTCGGTGGTGAACCTCGACGCCCTCGACGGGTTCGACGGGGACGAGGCAACCCCCCAGACGATGGCCGCCGCCGGCCTGGTCCGTGACGGTGCCCTGGTGAAGATCCTGGGTCGGGGCGAGCTGCACCGTGCCTTGCGGGTGCACGCCCACGGCTTTTCCGCCTCGGCCCGCCAGGCCATCGAGAGCGCCGGAGGCTCGGTCGACATCGTGCCGCCGCCGTTCGGCAACGGGCGCCCACCGGCCCGGGGGAACGCCCTTACCAACCGGTAGCCGGCCTCCGGCTGCTCCGCGGGCGCCCACACAGGCACAGCGCCCCGGGCGCCCACACAGGCACAGCGCCCCGGGCGCCCACACAGGCACAGCGCCCCGGGCGCCCACACAGGCACAGCGCCCCGGGGGAGGGGACGCCCTGCCGATACCGACGGCCGCGAACCGGTAATCTCGTCGTCCTGGTCCGCCTCTGCCCGCATGGGGAGGGTGGCGGGCGGCGAGGTCCGGGAGCGGTCCCGCTAGCCGGCACCGGGGGTCCCGGCGGCCATGACGAGGGGGAGGAGACCGGTGCTTTCGAGTTTGCGCAACATCTTCAAGGTCCCCGACCTGCGCAACAAGGTGCTGTTCACGTTGCTGATCATCGCCTTGTACCAGATCGGGACGAACGTCATCGTCCCCTACATCGACTTCGCCAAGGTCCAGCTGCTCGAGCAGCAGGCCAAGTCGGCGGGCATCCTCGGCTACCTCAACCTCTTCTCGGGGGGTGGCCTGCTGCGGATGGCGGTGTTCGGGCTCGGGATCATGCCGTACATCACCAGCTCGATCATCATCCAGCTGCTGACCACGGTCATCCCCAAGCTCGAGGAGTGGCGCGACCAGGGTGCGGTGGGGCAGAAGCGGATCACCCAGACGACCCGGTACCTGACGGTCGTCCTGGCCGTGCTCCAGGCGTCGGGGCTGGTCTACGTGTTCCACACGGGCGCCAGCAGCCTCCTCGGCGGCAGCGTCAACAACCTGATCAACAACTTCACCATCTACAAGGCGGCGTTCATCGTCCTCACGCTGACCGCTGGCACCGCCTTCGTCATGTGGTTGGCCGAGCTCATCACCCAGCGCGGCGTGGGCAACGGCATGTCGATCCTGATCTTTGCCAACGTGGTTGCCGGCATCCCCGCCGGTGGGGCCGGGGTGCTCTCCGAGGGCGGCAAGATCGAGTTCACCGTGCTGCTGGTGCTCACCGTCGCCCTGCTCGTCTGGGTGGTGTTCATGGAGCAGGGGCAGCGGCGCATCCCGGTGACCTTCGCCAAGCGGGTCGTCGGCAGGCGGACGTTCGGCGGGGCCTCGACCTACATCCCGCTCAAGGTCAACCAGTCCGGTGTCATTCCCATCATCTTCGCCAGCTCGCTGCTGTACATCCCGGTGCTGCTGTCGAACCTGCTGCCGTTCGCCGGCTTCCGGACGTTCGTCAACGCGCACATCCAGCCCACCAGCTACCTGTACGTTCTCGTGTACGGCGTCCTCATCTTCATGTTCACCTTCTTCTACGTCTACGTCGCGTTCGACCCGCACCAGCAGGCCGACATCATCCGCAAGCAAGGGGGGTACATCCCCGGCATCCGGCCAGGTCCGCCTACCGAGCGGTACCTGGCGCGCATCCTCAACCGCATCACCGTCCCCGGTGGCCTCTACCTGGCCGTCGTGGCGGTGGCGCCCGGTCTGCTCATGGCCGCGTGGCACCTCAATGCCTACCCGTACTACGGGACCACGCTGCTGATCGCGGTGGGCGTCACCCTCGAGACGATGAAGCAGATCGACAGTCAGCTGATGATGCGCAACTACGAGGGCTTCCTGAAGTAGACGGACGGTGGTACCCGGAGCGAGGCTCGTGGTCCTCGGAAAGCAGGGGGCCGGAAAAGGAACGCAGTGCGTGCGCTTGTCGCACCACTACGTGGTGCCGCACGTCTCCACCGGAGACATGCTGCGTGCCGCGGTCAAGTCCGGCACGCCGATCGGAGCCAAGGCCAAGGAGACGATGGACCGCGGCGAGCTGCTCGGCGATGACATCATCATGGAGATGGTCGCCCAGCGGATCGCCGAGCCCGACGCCCGGGCCCGGGGCTTCATCCTCGACGGCTGCCCCCGCACCACCCACCAGGCCGAGGTGCTGGCCCGACTGCTCGCTCCGGTCGACATCGACTTGGCCATCGACATCGACGTGCCGACCCGGCAGGTGCTGCGGCGCCTGGCCGACCGGCGGGTGTGCACCGACTGCGGGGCCAACTACTCCACCAGCGCGCCACCCAAGGTGAATTGGACGTGCGACGTGTGCGGCGGCGAGGTGATCCAGCGCCAGGACGACACCGAGGCGGCCATCGAGCGCCGCCTCGACCTGTACGAGCACCAGACGGCACCCCTCATCGACTGGTACCAGGCGCGTGGCCAGATGGCGCGGGTCAACGGGGTCGGCACGGCCGATGCCGTGCTCGCCCGCATCATCCGGGCCATCGAGGAGCGCCGCCACGGCAGGCCCACGCCCGGCAGGAGACGCCGGTGACCAGCAGGAGGTGCTGGTGAGGCGCAGCGCAGGTGAGATCGCCAAGATGCGCCGGGCCGGGCGCGTCGTCGCCGAGATGCACGAGGCCACCCGCGCCGCGGTGCGGCCCGGCGTCACGACCGCCCAGCTCGATGCCGTGGCCCGCCAGGTGCTCGAACGCCGGGGTGCGCGCTCGAACTTCCTCAACTACCACGGGTTCCCCGCTGTGATCTGCACCTCGCCCAACGACATGATCGTCCACGGCATCCCGGGCGACGTGGTGCTGCACGAAGGCGACATCATCTCGATCGACTGCGGGGCGATCATCGAGGGCTACCACGGCGACGCCGCGTTCACCGTGGGAGTCGGCGCCGTCGACGCCGAGGCGGCGCGTCTGATGGAGGTCACCGAGGCCAGCTTGTGGGCCGGCATCGAGCAGCTGGTGGCCGGCAACCGGCTGCACGAGGTGGGTCGAGCCGTCCAGGACGTGGCGGAGAAGGCCGGCTTCTCGGTGGTCCGGGAGTACGTCGGCCACGCCATCGGCACCGCCATGCACGAGGACCCCCAGGTTCCCAACTACTGGCCCGGTACCCCCGGGCCGCTGCTCAAGACGGGCATGGTCTTTGCCGTGGAGCCCATGATCAATGCCGGGAGCGCCGGCACCCGGGTGCTCGACGACGGGTGGGGTGTGGTCACGGCCGACGGCCGGCTGTCCGCTCACTTCGAGCACAGCATCGCCGTCACCGACGACGGACCCGAGGTGCTGACCCTGCCCTGAGCACCAGCGGATCCTCGTCCGACCGGACCCGGGTCCCCGCAGGGGGTCGGGCCCGGGTCCCCGTCCGGGGCCCGCGGTGGCCAGGGAGCGATCGAGCGGCTATGCTGGTCGATCGGCCCGCCGGCGACATCGGTCCGGCCGGTGCGGGCGGTCTGTCGACGCCCTGCCGGTCTGTCCAGGTGGGCTGCCGTCGGGGCACCCGCGGCCACGTCCGCCGCCACCGAGCGTGCGACACGGCCGTGGCCACGGTCGGGTCCCGCATGCTGTGCGCAACGAGGAGGAGTCACCTGCCCAAGCCCAAGGAGGACGCGATCGTGCTCGAGGGGACGGTCGTCGAGCCGCTCCCCAACGCCATGTTCCGTGTCGAGCTCGAGAACGGCCACAAGGTGCTGGCCCACAGCTCGGGGAAGATGCGGATGCACCGGATCCGGATCCTCCCCGGCGACCGGGTGCAGGTGGAGATCACCCCCTATGACCTTTCCAGGGGTCGCATCACCTATCGCTACAAGTAGCTCCGGGCCGGTTGCCCGGAGCGGGTCCCTGCCGGGGCCCATACGACGACACCACGACCCACACCCAGGACGACGACGATGAAGGTTCGACCGAGCGTCAAGGCGATCTGCGAAAAGTGCAAGGTGGTCCGGCGCCACGGCCGGGTCACCGTCATCTGCGAGAACCCCCGCCACAAGCAGCGCCAGGGCTGAGGGTCAGGACGGAGAGGGCAAGGACCATGGCACGCATCGCCGGTGTCGACATCCCCCGCGAAAAGCGGCTCGAGGTGTCGCTCACCTACATCTACGGCATCGGCCGTACGCAGGCCCAGCGGATCTGCGAGGAGACGGGCACCAGCCCCGACACTCGCGTGCGCGACCTCACCGACGAGGAGGTGAGCCGCCTCCGCGCCGCCATCGACTCTTCGCTCAAGGTCGAGGGCGATCTTCGCCGGGACGTGGCGCAGGACATCAAGCGCAAGATGGAGATCGGCTGCTACCAGGGCATCCGGCACCGGCGCGGCCTGCCCGTCCACGGCCAGCGCACCCACACCAACGCCCGTACCCGTAAGGGGCCGAAGAAGACGGTCGCCGGGAAGAAGAAGGTTCGCAAGCACTGATGGCCAAGCAGCAGAAGTCTCCGGGGGGTGCCCGTCGCCCCCGCCGCCGCGAGCGGAAGAACATCGCCTACGGCGTCGTCCACATCAAGAGCTCGTTCAACAACACGATCGTCAGCATCTCCGACCAGGAGGGCAACGTGCTGTCCTGGGCCTCGGCGGGCAACGTCGGGTTCAAGGGCTCGCGCAAGTCGACCCCCTTCGCTGCCCAGCTGGCAGCCGAGCAGGCGGCGCGGCGGGCCATGGAGCACGGTGTCCGGAAGGTCGACGTCCTGGTGCGAGGGCCGGGCTCGGGTCGCGAGACCGCCATCCGCTCCATCGCTGCCACCGGCATCGAGGTGGCTGGCATCAAGGACGTCACCCCCATCCCCCACAACGGCTGCCGCCCGAAGAAGCGGCGGCGGGTGTAACAGGCAGTAGAGGAGTCGATCGACCGTCATGGCCCGATACACCGGACCCGTCTGCCGGCTTTGCCGGCGTGAGCGCACCAAGCTCTTCTTGAAGGGCGAGCGCTGCTACTCCATGAAGTGCCCGGTCTCCGACCAGGCCACGGACCGACACAGCCGCGCCTACCCGCCCGGCGAGCACGGCCGCGACCGCATGCGTCAGGGGTCCGAGTACCTGTCGCAGCTCCGTGAGAAGCAGAAGGCCCGGCGTATCTACGGGCTTTTGGAGCGCCAGTTCCGCAACCTGTACGCGGAGGCCAACCGCCAGCCCGGCATCACCGGTGAGAACCTTCTCCGGCTGCTCGAGCTGCGGCTCGACAACGTGACCTTCCGCTCGGTGTGGGGTGCCAGCCGCAGCCAGTCCCGCCAGCTGGTTCGCCACGGCCACGTCCAGGTGAACGGTCGTCGGGTCACCATCCCGAGCTACCGGGTCCGGGTCGGCGACGTGGTGGCGGTGGTGCCCAAGTCCCGCGAGCTCTACGTCGTGCGGCGCAACCTCGACACCATCGACCGCCCTCTGCCGCCCTGGCTGCAGGGCGGTCCCGAGCGCACGCAGGTGACGGTGGCCGACCTGCCCAAGCGTGAGCACATCGACGAACCCGTGCGCGAGCAGCTGATCGTCGAGCTCTACTCGAAGTAGCCGGAACACGGGCGCCGGCCGACCACCTCGGCACCCGGACCCGCCGTCGCCCGACGCAACGGCCCCACACCGCGATCCCCACAGCAGGAGCCCCAGGCAATGCTCATCATCCAGCGACCCACAGTCGAAGCGCTCGACGAGGAAGAGCTCAATCGTCAGCGCTTCGCCATCAGCCCCCTCGAGCCCGGGTTCGGTCACACGCTCGGCAACTCACTCCGCCGGACCCTGCTGTCGTCGATCCCCGGCGCCGCCGTCACCCAGGTGCGCTTCGACGACGCGCTCCACGAGTTCACCACCCTGCCGGGGGTGAAGGAAGACGTCACCGACTTGCTGCTGAACCTGAAGGACCTGGTGTTCACGTGCGAGTCCGACGAGCCCGTCGTGCTGCGGTGCGATGTCCGGGGCCCGGCCGAGGTGACCGGCGCTGACTTGCAGGCCACCTCGGACGTCACCGTCCTCAACCAGGACCTCCATCTGGCGTCGCTCAACGCCAAGGGCCGCCTGGCCATGGACGTCACGGTCGAGCGGGGTCGTGGCTACGTGTCGGCCGACCGCAACAAGCGGGGCAGCACCATCGGGGTGATCCCCCTCGACTCGATCTTCTCGCCGGTCCGGCGTGTGACCTTCAGCATCGAGCCCGTCCGGGTCGAGCAGTCGACGAACTTCGACCGGCTCGTCCTCGACATCGAGACCGACGGCTCCCTCACGCCCCGCGAGGCGCTGGCGTCGGCCGGTGGCACCTTGCGCTCGCTGGTCGGCCTGGTTGCCGACCTCGAGGACGCGCCCCTGAGCCTGGAGCTCGGTGAGGTCAGCAGCACGGCCAGCGGCTCGCCCGACCTGGACCTGCCCATCGAGGACCTCGACCTGTCGGAGCGCCCGCGCAACTGCCTCAAGCGGGCGCAGCTC
>JAKAYQ010000179.1 GCA_021826725.1 Actinomycetes bacterium | reverse complement strand
ATCCGACTACGCTCGCCACTAGGTGGAGCGTGGTCCACCTGAATTTCCCAAGCATCGAGCCAAAAGATCACGGAAAGAGCTGCGTTATACGCGTGCCGTGACAGTTGGTGCGAAGCGGTCGGAGCGGGCCGGCCAACGACAGGGGACGGGCCGGCCGGTAGCCGGTGCGGTCCCGGCAGGGAGTGGTGGTGCGGAGCTACTACGACGTGCTGGGCGTGGAGCCCACGGCGACTCGTGAGGAGATCCGGCACGCCTATCGGCAGCGGGTCCGCGACTTGCACCCGGACCGGCAGGGCAGCCTGCCGCCACACGCTGCTGCCGACCTGACCGGCCAGCTGGTGGAGGTGACCGACGCATGGCGGGTGCTCGGGGACGAGGATCGGCGGATCCTGTACGACCAGGTCTGGCAGGCTGCCGCACGCAACGCCCGGTTCCTCGCCGGAGGAGCGCCGATCGGCATGGCCATGGGTGGTGCGGCGGCTGCCGGTCCCGTCATCGGTGCGCGGCGACAGCCGCCCTCCCGACCGTGGACCGCCCGCCCCGGGCCCGGTGCAGCGTCGCCGCCCACATCATTCCCACCTCAACCGCCACGGTGGGCAGGAGCAGGGGGTGATCGCCAGGCCTGGCACCGGCGGGGGCGACCGGTGGTGCCAGGCCCGGCCGGCCCGGTGGATACGCCGCCGCAGTCCTCCCCGGCACGGCCGCGTCAGACCGCTGGTGTCCGTCCGCACGTCTGGTTCACGGCTGGTGTGGCTGGCGCTCCTGGTGTGGCTGGCGCTCCTGGCGTTCCTGGTGTGGCTGGCGTTCCTGGTGTGGCTGGCGTTCCTGGTGTGGCTGGCGTTCCTGGTGTGGCTGGCGTTCCTGGTGTGGCTGGCGTTCCTGGTGTGGCTGGCGTTCCTGGTGTGGCTGGCGTTCCTGGCGTGGCTGGTTGGTCGGCGACTGGCGTGGGCGCGAGCCGTGGTCGCATGGAAGGCGAGTGCCGCCTGTGCGGCTGCGCACCGGCAGTTCCCGTCGATCTCCGCGGGCAGCGGCCCGGCCTGGTCAGTGGCCTGCTCAGCGGGGGAGGCGCCGTGGAGCGCGGCCCGCTCTGCCGGTCATGTGGGATCGCGGTCATGCGAGATCTGACCGATGTTGCCCTGTGCGGGGGCCGGCCCAGCGGCGGTTACGGCATCCGCACCCCCCGGCGCTCGCTGGTGTCCGACATCCTTGCGTTCGGGTGGCTGCTCAACCTGCTGACCGTCGCCGGGAACCTGTCGTTCTGGTTCCGCCTGTGGCGCTTGGCGCCGCCGCAGCGCGACCCGGCAGTGCGCGCCCCGCTCCTCGCGCCGCTCGACCCCGGTTTGCCGCTTCGGGCCCGTCGGGGTGTCGCCGTGGTCATGGCGGTTGTCGGGATCGTCCTGGCGGTGGTGGCGGCCGTGCTCATCGCCGGCCTGGTCACCCATGGTGCGACGCCGACGTGAGCGCGGCCGCGACCTGATATTCGGGGCACTGCGGCCGACGCGGATGATCCGGGACCAGCAACGCTCGCCGGGCAAGCTCCGGGCGATCGGGGTGCGCCGGCAGGTGCGCTGGGGGCTCCGGTGTTTCTCCTGGGACTGCACGCCGCGCGAGGAACGCCGAGCCTCCTGGGACTGCACGTTTGGAGAGGAACGCCGAGCCTCCTGGGACTGCACGCCGAGCGAGGAACCCCAAGCGTCCAGGGGACTGCACGCTTGGCGCGGTGGCAGGTGGCACAGCGCTCAGCGTGGTGGATATCACAAAGAATAGCCATAACACTACGTAAGGTGAGATTATTGGTGCGCGGCGTTCTACACTGCTGACCAGTCGACCGATGTGGTCTTGCCGGCTCGACGCGCTGGCAGATCACGACGGAGGAGCCGGTGACCGCACGTCCGCAGCAGCCCGAGCCGTTCGTGCGAGGGTGGGTGTTCGCGCCGGCAGGCACGGTCGCGTACCCCCGGCTGCACCCTCAGGAGTCGGATCAGGTACCCGGTGACGTGTGGTCGGCCGCCACCCTTCCCGTCGGAGTGCGCATCGAGGTCGTGGGTGACGCCACGGCAGTCCGCCTTCGCTACCGGACGACCACGGCCGACCTGGGGTACCGGGGTGACGGCGCCGGCTGCACCTTTGTTGTGTTCCGTTCGGGTCGTCGGATCGCCGAGGCGCCGGCCGTCCTCGGCGACGGCGAGGTCGTGCTGCCGCTGGTCGGCGACCCTGACCAGCCCGCTGTCATCTACCTCCCCGAGGGCATGCGCCCGGTCGTCCACCAGATCCAGCCCGTCGACGGCTCCCTGCGCCCGGCACCACGCGAGCCCCGGTGCCTGATCTATGGGGACGCGGTCACCCAAGGCTGGCTCGCCTCGTCGCCGGTCGGATCGTGGTCGACGGTGGTCGGGCGGACGCTCAAGCTCGACGTCTGCAACATGGGCTGCGCCGGCACGACCCGTCTGGAGCCCGTGGTGGCGCAGATGATGGCTCGCACCCCGGCTGAGGCTGTCGTCGTGGCGGTAGGGACAGGCTGTTGGTCGAAGCCCCCGCACAGCACGGCCCTGCTGGTCGAGGAGCTGCGGTCGTTCCTGCAGCTGGTGCGGGCCGGGCATGACGGCGTCCCACTCCTGGTCATGAGCCCGACCTGCCGGCCCGCAGCCGAGGACACGCCGAACGTCTTCGGTGCCACCCTGGCCGATCTCCGCCGCGCCGTCGAGGATGTGGTGACCGGCCTGGCTGCCAGCGACAACCGGTTGGCGCTCATCGACGGGTCGGCCGTCCTGGGGCCAGACGAGCTGGCCGACGGCACCTACCCCGACGACGAAGGGCACAAGCGGATCGCGGCTGCTGTCCGCAAAGTGCTGGTGCCCCGTACCGAAGAGATGCGACAGGCGGCGGTCGCTCGATGGCAGGAGGAGATGCTGGCCAGCACTCCGGCGTACGCCCACATGCTGCAGGCTCCCAAGCGTCCGGTACCCGCCCAGGCCGACGCGCCTGGCCCGGCGACCGCTGCGCCGGTCGGTCCCGATCCGGCTGCTGGTCCTGCTCGTCCTGCTGGTCCTGCTGCACCGATCGCAGGGCCGGCTGGTCCCGCTCCGGCCCCTGCCCCGGTTTCGGTGGCACCCCGCCCCCCGGGGGAGCCCGTCCGGGGCGGGGCCGGACCCGGCGGGGCAGCCGTGGGCCGGCGGGTAGGCGACTGCCCTGCCGGCCCGGCCAGTGACGACGGGAAGGACCGGACGAAGGATCCAGCAGACCTCCCGGACGTCCCCGAGGCGATCGCCGCGGCGGCACGAGTGACCGCGGCGGCAGCCGAGGCATACGCCGCGGCGACGACCCGAGGTCTCGTCATCGGAGCGGTACCGGCCTGACCACGAGGGTGCCGATGCCCGTGCGTGCGCCGCGCCCGGACTGCGAGTCCAGCGGTTGCCTGCGCTCGCGCCCGTGCCGGGCGGCGTCCATCCGGCGGCTGTGGGATATCGCCTGGTGCCGGAAGACATGGACTGCGGTTCGGACCCGCCGGTCCAGCTGCCCGGTGCGTCGAGCCCGCCGCCCTGGTGGGCGGCAGTGACCGATTCCTGCTCGCCCGTCGGTTGGCCTGATGCGGTGACTCCAAACGGACGGGTCGAGCGCCATCACACGCGCGGTTGTGCTCCGTGGCGATGCGCTCCGGAGCGGGCATCGAGCACATCCTGGAAGCGTGCCGACGGTGGCACCGGCTGCCCAGCGGCGCGGGCCCGTGCCTGTCCCACGATCGCCTCGACGTACCATCGCCGAAATGCCCGGTGCGCAGGTGGTGTCGCCAGGGTCAGCAGGCACGCGGTACGGGCGTAGTCGTCGACTCGGTCCAGGGCTGCCAAGTACTCCTCGCCCGCATGAGCCGTGGATGCCGGGAGTGTCAACGTCAGGTCGGTGGTGGTCTGGCCGCGCGCTGCCGCGTCGAGGGCTTGGTGCTTGATGGCGATGCGAGCAGCCGCGAAGTGGCGTAGGACGCCATCGATCGCCGAGGCGAGGTGCGCGGGTAGGTCGTCTGCCGTACCTGCGGCGGCCAATGTCAGCTCGCGAACCAGGTCGTCGACGTGGGCTTTGGCTTGCAAGAGCAGCCCGGTCGGCACCTCGCCCAGGTGGATCGTGACCGTCGGCTCGGCCGCGTTGTCGATGCACGCGGCGACCAGCGTGTCGAGCTCGACTGTGGGAATGGAGCGATCTGCGGTCGGAGCCCCGAGATCGGCCCACACCACCTTGCTGCGGCCCTGCACCCGAGGTTCGACACCCCATGCGCGCGCCAGAGTGGCCACCAGCCAGAGCCCGCGGCCGGTCGCCGCCTCAGGCACATGGCCTCCATGCTGTGGCAAGGCCCCTCCGTTGTCCTCGACTTCGATGCGCACCCCGCCGGGGGCAGGCAGGAGGCGCAGAACAACGGGTGGCTCCCCATGCAGGAGGGCGTTGGTGACCAGCTCGGTCAGGACGAGCGCGGCGTCGTCGGTCAGCTCGGGGGCGGTTTCGCGCACGACCGCCATCGCTGCTGTCCGGATGCGAGGGACGGCGTTGTCCGTCGCATCGATGGAGAACTCGGTAAGCGCACCACCGTTCATCGGTGCGCTCGACGTTTCCGCGAGGAGGGACCGGCACGTCGGCGGCCGCCCGTACCCGAACGATGCCCGTCGGTGGTGCGCCGTGCGTGCGTCGAACTCCTCCCTCCACCCGAGCGTCGTGCCATCTGCATCCAGCATGCCGCACGGTGCGGGCCGTGTTCACCGCGGCGGGCCTGCCAATGTGCTGCCGGCACCGGGGTGCGGTAAGCGGAAGGCGCAGTCAGCTCAGACCGAGCATGGCCGAGCACACCGGCCACTGCCCCCACCCGGCGAACTGCTCCAGGCGCATGGCGGCCTGGTCCTGGGTGGCTGGCGATGCTGCGCTGGGCAGGCCCGAATAGCCGAGACCCTGCCAGGTGGACAGCGCGAATTGGTACGCGCCGTAGTACCCGTTGCCGGTGTCGGCCTGGTAGTCGCCACCGGACTCGCACTCGCGAAGGCGGGCAAGGTCCTGTGCCATGGAGCTGCCGGTGGGAACGAGCGAGCCGACGTCGACCGCCAACGGCGCACCTTGACGAGCTGCCTGCGCCGCCGCCTGCTGCTCATGCAACGCGACAAGGGCCTGTTGCCGGGCGAACGCCTGCTGCTGCGCCAGGACCTGCTGCTGCTGCTGGACTGCCGCCAGCATGGCCTGTTCGTGCAGGATCGACTTCTGCAGCGCCGTGTACTGCCGCCCCAGCATGTCGTACGCGGCGGTGGCCGCTGCCTGCTCGGAGCGCATGACCGCCTGCTGCTGGGTCACGATCGTTCGGGCCCGGCGGAACGTGTCGATGGCCCCGGACTCGGTGCCGCTGGCTACGGCGGTGTACTCCCGCATCGCAGACGCCTCGGTGGGTGAGCTCGAGAAGATGGCCAGCGCACTGTCGCTGCCGCTGTCGCTCATGTAGGCCTGTATGGCGACCGTGCGGAGCGTGGCCGTGGCTTGGGACAGGTCGGTCCGGAGCTGGCTGAGGGTCGCCTGCTCGTTCTGGATCGCCGCGTTGGCGGCGGTCAGGCGGGCCGACGCCTCCACGGTGCCGGCGGCTAGTGCGTGGAGCTGGTGAGCAGTCGACACCAGCTGCGTCTGGAGGGCCGATGCCTGGGAAGCGAGCCTGGACGCCGTGGTCGGGCTGGCGCCTGCGGCCGCGACGGGCAGCACTGCGGCCGCCGCCAGGGCGCCTGCAGCCATCGCCAGCGAACCCGCGCGCGCCATTGACATCAGCGGGCGGCGGGCGAGGCGCACGGGTAGTGCTCCATCGCTTCGGGACACAACACCGCGCAGGCTAGCCACCTTGCCGCCACTGTGCACGCGGAGTCGCAAAGCACGAACGGGCGGCCACTGTAAGCGGTGGCCCGGGTGGGATGGCCTGGCGGGGGACGCAGCGGGCGTGGGGCAGCGGGGTGGGATGGCCTGGCGGGGGACGCAGCGGGCGTGGTGTGGTAGGAGGGGATCATGCGCCTCCGGATCTTCACCGAGCCCCAGCAGGGGGCCACCTACGGCGACCTCGTCACCGTGGCCCAGGCCGCCGACCGCCTGGGGTTCGACGGGTTCTTCCGCTCCGACCACTACCTGCGGATGGGTGGCGGCGATCCGGGGCCCGGTCCCACGGACGCCTGGACCACGCTGGCCGGGCTGGCGCTCCAGACCAGCCGGGTTCGGCTGGGCACATTGCTCACCTGCGCCACCTTCCGGTTGCCCGGCCCGTTGGCAGTCGCGGTGGCCCAGGTCGACCAGATGAGCGGGGGTCGCGCCGAGCTCGGGCTGGGTGCCGGATGGTTCGAGGCCGAGCACCGCGCCTACGGAGTGCCGTTCCCGCCGTTGGCAGAGCGCTTTGAGCGGCTGGCGGAGCAGCTCCAGGTGATCACCGGGATGTGGGCCGCCAGCCCCGAGCAGCCCGTGTCGTTCGCAGGCACCCACTACCGCGTCGAGGGCAATCCCGGCCTTCCCCGACCCGTGCAATCACCCCGCCCGCCGTTGATCGTCGGCGGGCTCGGCCCCCGCCGGACGCCGGCCCTGGCGGTCCGGTTCGCCGACGAGGTCAACATGCCCTTCCCCCCGCTGACTGTTTTCGAGGAGCGCCAGCGGGACGTCGACCTGGCGTGTGCGGCGGTGGGCCGGGACCCGGCCAGCCTTCGCCGTTCGGTGACGCTCGTGGTGTGCTGCGGGCGCGACGAGGGCGAGATCGCCCGGCGTGCCGCCGCCATCG
>JAKAYQ010000178.1 GCA_021826725.1 Actinomycetes bacterium | reverse complement strand
CATGCCGAACACCTCGTCGAGCAGGCCGAACGCTTCGTCTGGTCCCACCCGGAGGTGGAGGTGCTGAGCTCCGAGCGCGGCTGGGTCGAGCTCGACTGAACCTCGGCCCACCGCGCGACGTCGGGTCTGGGTGACGAGACGCACGTCGGGTCTGGGTGACGAGACGCACGTCGGGTCTGGGTGACGAGACGGACGTCGGGTCTGGGTGACAGCGAGAGGGGGCGGTGGGTGACAGGGCAGTCCGAAGCTGCGCGCTCTTGGCTAAACTAGACCGGCCGGTCAACAAGGAGGATGCATGCGGACAAGGCTGACGGACCTGCTGCACGTCGAGCACCCGGTGATGTTGGCCGGCATGGGCGGCGTCTCCTACCACCGGCTCGTCGCTGCCGTCTCCGCTGCCGGTGGGTTCGGCTGCCTCGGCGCGTCGACCATGTCGATGCCGCAGATGGTCGAGGAGATGGCAGCCGTGCGCTCGGCGACCGACCGGCCCTTCGGCGTCGACCTGCTCACAGCCATGCCGGGCGACCTGCCGGCACAGGTCGAGGCCGTCATCGCCGGCGGGGCAACCGTGTTCGTCGCCGGCCTCGGCGTGCCGTCCGAAGCCATCGCTCTCTGTCACGACCACGGGGTCCTCGTGGTCAACATGTGCGGCAAGGTCGACCATGCCCGACGGGCTGTCGACGCCGGCTGCGACATCGTCGTGGCGCAGGGGACCGAGGCCGGCGGACATACCGGCACGGTGGCCACCATGCCCCTGGTGCCCCAGGTGGTCGATGCCGTCGGCGACCAGGTCCCCGTGGTGGCTGCCGGCGGCATCGTCGACGGCCGCGGGCTGGCTGCGGCGCTGGCCCTCGGAGCGGACGGCGTCTGGGTCGGCACCCGGTTCATCGCCACCCCCGAGGCGCGCGCCGTTCCTGGCTACAAGGACCGGCTGGTGGCCAGCGCCGAAGACGCCACGGTGGTCAGCCGTGCGTACTCGGGAAAGACCATGCGCGTCCTGCGCAACGCCTATACCGACCACTTCGAGCAGCACCCCGGCGAGCTCGCTCGGTTCCCCGAGCAGCTCGTCCGGTCCTTCGGCGACCACGCCTTCCACCTGGGCGGGGACGACGACACCGTCGGCGTCGACCCCGAGCGCGAGGGGTACCCCGCCGGGCAGGGCGTGGGGGGCATCTCGGGCCTGCGGCACGCCGCCGACCTCGTCCGCGACCTGGTGGACGGGGCGGAGTCCGCGTTGCGACACGCCGGGGCCTTCCTGGCCGGGCCTTCCTGACCAGACCGCCGTGACCGGGCTCTCGCGACCGGGCGGAGCGCCCGGCGCACAACCCGCGACCCGAGACCGGTGCGACGCTCCTCGTGACCACCATGAACAGCCGGTTGGCGGGTGACCTGGATCCGCAGGGCCGACAGCAACCCCGCCGAGCATGAACAATTGCCACTTGTTGCATTCCCGTTGTGACTCTCCGATATTATTGGACCATGGCGATGTTCACGACCCCGCCGTTCGGCCCCCGGGACCGGCGGCGCGGGCGCGGGGCCCGGCGGGCGGTGCGGATGGTGCCCGGCCAGATGCACGTTGCCGGCCGCCGCGTGCACTTCGCCGTGTCCAACAACGAGGCTGCAATCGGCCCCGATGGGCCGGGATCTCCTCCGATCTGGGCGGTCAGCATCCACGGGTACTTCGCCGGCGGCAGCATGTACTGGCGCGAGAGCGCCCACCTGGCCGAGCGCTTGGGTTGGCGGGTGGTCAACCCGTGCCTGCCCGGGTTCGCCGGCAGCGACCCGCTCCCGGGTCCCGAGGTGGGCATCGAACGGCTGGCCAGTGCCGTGAGCGACGTTCTCGACCACGTCGGCGCCGGACCCTGCGTCGTCCTGGGTCACTCCATGGGCGGCGCCGTGGCCATGGCCATGGCCGATGCCACTCCTGAACGCGTGCTCGGCGTGATCTACCGGGACGGCGTGGCCACACCAGCATGGCGTTCCCGCCACGGGCTGTTGGTCGGCCTGGTCGCCCCCACCTTGCCGGACCTGGCTGGGATGGCGGACCTGGTGGCTGCAGTCGTGCTCGACTTCCCCGACATGCTCATCGGGCGGCGACCCAGATCGACCATGCGCATGACGATCCCCGATGCTCGGCGCAACCTCCTCGTCACCGGGCAGCTCCTCCCCATCGCGTCGACGCTGCTCCACCTCGACCTGCGCGAGACCGTCACCCGGGTGGCGGCGAGTGGCATCCCGGTGCTCCCCGAGTGGGGCTGCTTCGACCGGATCGCCACCCCGGCGGCAGCTGCTGAGGTCTCGTCCCTGGCCGGCCGGAAGGTGGTCTGGGTTCCGGGCGGCCACTCGTGGATGCTGCCCCGGCCCCAAGGCCAGGCCGACGTGCTCAGTCATCTGCCGGCCGGCCAGGAATTCCTGGCCGAGATCACCGAGCGGTGGCGCACGCACTCGTCAGCCCTGGCCAGCGTCACATCCCGCCCGGGCCGGCGCCCCCGTACCGCCGCCGGCCTGCCCACCGTCCCCCTCCCCGCCGTCCCCCTCCCCGCCGCCAACCAGGCCAGCTGACCAGGCGCACTGGCACGCCCGTTTTCTGCCGGCATTGCCGGCCCCTCGCTCTGCCTGCCGGCACCGCCGACATCCCCGCCGCCCCACCTACGGCCGCCCCACCTCCCGCTGTCCCACCTCCCGCTGTCCCACCTACGGCCGCCGGCCCACCCACCGGCCGCCGGACACGTCACGGGAACCGGCCACCCACGTGCACGTGCACCGTCCACATGTCCCTGGCCCCAGCTCATTGCGTGAACGCGGTTCGCCGCCCGCACGCCGGCGTGGGACGATCTCGGGGTGCGGGTCCAGCGAACATTCAGCTTCATCGACCTTTCGGGGTTCTCGTCGCTCACCGCCGTGGAGGGCGACGAGCGAGCGGTGCAGCTCATCGGCGAATTCCGCGCCCTCGTGCGCGGCATCTGCTCGCGGCGCGGCATCCGCATCGCCAAGTGGCTCGGGGACGGCGCCATGCTGGTCGGCGTGGACACCCAACCCGTGCTTGCCAGCGTCCTGGAGCTCCAGCGCATGGTCGTGGCATCGCCGATGATGATCGACGTGACCTGCGGCGTCACCGCCGGCGCCGTCATCCTGCTGGAGGGTGACGACTACATCGGCCACGCCGTCAATGTCGCAGCCCGGTTGTGCGACCTCGCGGCACCGAACCAGGTCCTGGCGGCCGAGAGCACGCTGAACAACATGCCGCCGTGGGGCACCGTCATCACCGAGACGCAGGTCGCCCTGCGCGGCTTGGAGGAGCCGCTCACCGTGGCCAGCATCGGGCTGCGGCCCGTCGGGGACGACGCCCAGCCCGATCCGGTCTGCGGCATCCCCCTCACGACGGCCACGGCCGCCGCCATCCGCCGCGACAACGTCGGTCGGCTGGTGCTGTTCTGCGCCGACAGCTGCCTCGAGACGTGGGAGCGGCGGCCCGGGCCTGCCCCCGACGAGCAGGGCAGCGTACGCGTGCCGCTCATCGGCAGCTGAGGTCCCGTTCCCACGCGTTGGTCAACGTCACCGAGCACGCAGCCGCTTCAGCGAGCTGCAAGCACCATCGGACCGGACCGCCCCACAGCCACGGCGTCAGTGCCGAGGTAGGACTGCAGCACCACCGGATCGGCCAGCACGTCGGCGGGCGGGCCGGACGCCACGACGGCGCCGAGGTGCATGCACACCAGCCGGTCGACGATCGACGCCAGCAGCGGCACGTCGTGCTCGACTACCAGGAACCCTGCTCCCAGGTCGTCTCGCAGGCGTTGGAGCCGGTCGGCGAGCGCCTCGCACTCGCGCTGCGCCAGCCCCGCGCTCGGCTCGTCCAGCAACAGCACATCCGGCCGGTGGATGGTGGCGCATGCCAGCTCGACCACCCGCCGGGTCCCGGTCGACAACTCGGACACCATGCGGTCCCGAAGGTCCTGGAGCCCCATGGCCGCCAGCATCCGATCGACGTCGCCGCTGACCGCCTCCTCCGAGAACCGCACGGCGGCCGTCCACCACAGGCTCAGGAACGGGTCGGCCACAGCCACGTGCCGCTCCGCGGCGGTGGCCACCGCTTCGGCCACGGTCAGCGACGGGAAGAGCCGGGCGTCCTGGAAGACCCGGCCGAGACCCAGCCGGGCCCGTCTGGCCGCTGGCGTCTGCGTGACATCCTTGCCGGCCAGGAGGATCTGACCGCTGTCGGGGGCTACGAACCCCGACACGATGTCGAGCAGCGTCGTCTTGCCAGCACCGTTGGCCCCGATCAACCCGACGATCTCCCCTGGCCTGACGGCAAGCGAGACGTCACTGACGGCGGCGACACCACCGAAGCTCCGGGAGATTCCATCCAGCGCCAGGACCGGGGCCGCTCCACGGCCCGGGCCCGTCGCCCCGACAGAGCCACCGGCGAGACGGGCCCCCGGCACCCTCCGACCGGTCGACGAGCCCCCACCCCCCAGCACCGACGGTCCACCGACCGTTGGGCCAGGACCGCCCGACCCCAGGAAGACCGAGCGCACCAGGTCGGAACGGTCGCTCAGCTCCTGGGTCGACCCCCGGAAGCAGACCCGTCCACGCTCGACGAAGACGGCGTCGCTCGCCACCGCCGCGGCGATGTTCACCGACTGCTCGACCAGGACGACCGCTACTCCGGAGCTCGCAAGGTCATCCACGACCCGCAAGAGCTGCGATACCACCGTCGGCGCGAGACCAAGCGACAGCTCGTCGATGAGGAGAACGGACGGATTGCACAGCAGGCCCTGGGCCAGCGCAAGCATCTGCTGCTCGCCGCCGGACAGCATCCCCGCCGCCACGTCTTCGCGTTCGGCCAGATGAGGAAAGAGCCGGTGGACCGCAGCGGTGGACACGACGAGCGCCTTCCGTCCCGAGGAGCTGCGGCGGGCCGTCCAGCCGGCAAGGCGAAGGTTGTCGGCCACCGTGAGCGACGGGAAGACGCCGCGCCCCCCGGGGACCAGCACCACCCCGCGCCGGACCCGCCGCTCCACCGGCATGCGGGCGACGTCGACCCCGTCGACCAGCACGGTGCCACGACGGACCGGGAGCGCTCCAGCCAAGGCCCGCAAGGTGGTCGACTTGCCGGCCCCGTTGGTGCCAAGGAGTGCGACGATCTGCCCGGCTCCGACATCCAGATCGACCCCCGCGACGATCGGCGTCTGACCGATGGCCACGTCCAGGCCGCGCACCACCAGACGCCGGCTGGCAGCCGTCGCCGTGGCGGCACCTGCCGCGCCGCCCCCGAGCCCGGCGCTGGCCAGCGCCGTCGCCACCAGCGATCCCGGGGAGGAACTGCGCACGCGTGAACCCGCCAGATGCGCATCCGCCTGCAGCGTGCCGCCCAGCTGCGCACCCGCCAGCGGCGCGCCGTCTGCCCCCACACCGGCAGACGCCCGCTCCGGCGTACCCGCCTGCGGCACGGCGCCACCGGACGCGTCGAGCCCGTCCTCCAGTGGTCCCGTCACGATCCCCAGGCGCCGGGCCACCACCCGCACCGCGGCGACCCGTACCCGCAGCACGAAGCCACCGATCCCCTCGGGCAGGAACATCAGGAACACGAGCACGCCGGCGCCGGTGGCCAGCTCCTGGAGCTGCGGCGCGACCAGGTAGACGATCCCCTCGAACACGACAGCGCCGGCGACCGCCCCGAGGGGCGACGTCAGGCCTCCGATGACCACCATGATGAACACCGTGAGCGAGTCGGTGGTGGTGAGGCCGCCGCTCCCAAGCCCGCCGAGCTGCACGAGATAGGGGCCGCCGGCCAGACCGGCCAGGCCGCCGGCTACGGCCAGGGCGACGAACCGGGCCCGACGGGGGTCGATGGCGAAGGCGGAGGCCCCACGAGCATTGTCGCGGACGGCCACGATGGTGCGCCCGGCCCGGGTCCGGCGCAGGTTCCGCACGACCACCACAGACACCACCATCAGCACCAGGCACAGCTCGTAGAAGGCAACCGGGGACCCCACCCCCATCGGGAAGCGGCCGAACAGGACGGGGCGGGCCACGGTCTGCGGGTTGAGGAACGGGAAGTAGTAGCTCGACATGAGCCAGTCGGAGACGGCGACAGCGAACGCCATGGTGACCGCGGCCAGGGCCAGGCCCGGAAGCCGGACGGCGGTGCTGCCCACCAGGACCGCCACCACCGCGCAGGCGGCGACGGCAGCGGCCAGGGCCACCAACAGGTCGGCTCCGGCGTGCACCATCAGCACGCCCGTCACGATGGCGCCGATGCCTCCGAAGGCGAACTGCCCCAGGCTGATCTGCCCAGCCCAGCCGGTGAGCACCACCAGGGACAAGCCGAGGATCGCATAGACCGGGACCGCCGTCACGAGATCCAGCTGGGACGCCGACATGCCCAGGGGCACCAGGACGGCCGCCGCCAGCAGCGCCGCCGTGACGACCCGCGTGCCCCAGCGGACGGCCGGCAACGCGGCCACGGCCTGCGGGACCGGTGGGACCTCCCGGGCGGCCACGAATTCGCCGAGGCCCCCGTCGTCGACGCGGGTGGCCCGGCGGCGGCGCAGCGCGACCCCCACGACCACCAGCACGAACACCACCACCTCGGCGTACGTGGCGTTGCGGTAGACCCAGTAGACCGCGGCGTCGACGACCCCGATCACCAAGGACCACGCCACCGCGCCGGGCAACGAGTCCAAGCCGGCCAGGACGAAGGCGGCCAGCGCCGGGAACAGGTCCTGGGGCGTGAGCGGCACGCCCACCGGCGGGTGGTCGATGGCGCTGGTGAAGACCGTCCCGA
>JAKAYQ010000177.1 GCA_021826725.1 Actinomycetes bacterium | reverse complement strand
GTCAGGACATCCTGTCGTTGCCGGCCATCGGCAACGGAACCCTCGACCAGCTCGACCCCGGAGCGTTGCTCACTCTCCCCGAGTACCTGCTGGTGAACGCCCGCAGCGTGGCGTCGCTGGCATCGTCGGGGTCGTCCTACGGCCCGGACCCCGCCGCCGGCCGTCGGGCGCTCGTGCCGGGAGGGCGCGCCGTGTGGTACTTCGGCGAGCCGATCGACCTGTCGTCGGTCACCGTCCATGTCACCGGGGCGCCGCCGGCAAGGGTGGAGCTGGGCCTGTTGGGGCCGACCGGCGGCGTCACCTGGCTCGGCACGACCGCGCCTGCGGGCGGCGCCGCGGTACCGGGGACCGCGAGCGTCGGTTCGCCGCCGGGATCCGGCGCCGCGCCCGAGGCGGCACCCGGGAGCGTCGCGGTCCGGTCGATTGAGGACCCCACCGGAGGCACGCTGGTCGTATCGGTCGCCGGGGGCACGCGTGCGGTCGGGCTGGTCGCCCGCACGGCACCCGGCACCGGCGGCACTGGGACTGGCGGCACTGGGACTGGCGGCACTGGGACTGGCGGCACTGGGACTGGCGGCACTGGGACCGGCACCGGCACTGCAGTGACGGTCGGTGTGCCGCTGGTGCGCACCGCGACGGGAACCAGCCTGCAGGTGGACGGCGTGCTGCAGGGGGTGCTTTCCGGGGGCCGCTGGCGGTTTGCGGGGCGCGACGGGCCGATCGCCGTGTTCGCTGCCACCCACCCGACGCCGCCGCTGACCCTCCGGGCCCGGCCGGGCCACGTGCTCGCCGGCGCCACCGTGCAGGCCCGCAGTGGCCCTGCGCTCGCCCCGTGGTCGGCCACCGTCGACAGCCCGCAGGGCGCGGTGGTGGTCCGGGCAGTGGCGGCCATCGCCGGCTGGTCGGCACGCTGGCAGCCGATGAGCGGTCCGGTCCAGGCACTGCCGGTGCGGCGGACGGGTCTGGTGCAGGCGGTGACCGTGCCCGCCGGCCGGGGCGTGCTCTCCTGGGTGTACCAGGCTCCGGGCCTGCGGACCGCGGCACTCGCCGATTTCGCCGGGCTCGCCGCGCTGGTCGTGCTGCTCGTGATCGGGCGGCCGCGCCGCCGGGCGCGGTCCCGGTCCAGCGCTGCCGGGGTGGAGTTGCCAGGTTCCGGCACACCGGATGTGGGGGCGCGCCAGCAGGCGGTGCCCCAGTCGGCGGTGCCGCAGCAGGCCGTGCACGAAGCACCTGCCCGCTCCGGTCCAGCCCGCTAGTCTGCGGTCCGCAGCCGGGGGGTACCGCTGCCGGGCATCGATCGGGCGCCCGGGGATCCGAGGAGGGGAGCCGTCGTGCAGACCGATGCAGCCATCTTGTGGGAAGACGCCACCGAGTGGAGCGTGGAGACCATCGAGCTCGACCCTCCGAAGGAGGGTGAAGTCCTGGTCAAGCTGGCCGCGAGCGGTATGTGCCATTCGGACGAGCACCTGCGCACCGGTGACTTGCCCGCACCTCGTCCCATCATCGGCGGCCACGAGGGTGCCGGCGTGGTCGAGCAGGTCGGCCCCGGGGTGAACGGGCTCGCCGTCGGAGACCACGTCGTGTTCGGCTTCATCCCGGCGTGCGGCCAGTGCCCGTCGTGTGCCTCGGGGCACTCCAATCTGTGCGACACCGGGGCTGCGCTCATGATGGGCCTGCAGCTCGACGGCTCGTCACGCCACCATGCCCGGGGCAAGGACCTGCACACCATGGTGGGGCTGGGGACCTTCGGCAAGCACACCGTCGTCAACCAGGCGTCGTGCGTCAAGATCCTGCCCGATATCCCCATGGAGCGGGCCTGCCTGGTGGGCTGTGGTGTCACCACCGGCTGGGGTTCGGCCGTCAACTCTGCCGGCGTGCGGCCCGGCGACAACGTCGTCGTCATCGGTATCGGCGGCATCGGGGCGTCCGCCATCCAGGGGGCCCGGCTGGCCGGTGCCGAGCGGATCTTCGCCGTCGACCCGGTGCCGTTCAAGCAGGAGATGGCCAAGCAGTTCGGCGCCACCCACGTGTCCGGCAGCGCCGAGGCGGCCCTGGCGCTCGTCCAGCAGGTCACCTGGGGTCGGATGGCCGACAAGGTCATCTGCTGCAAGGGCGTGGGCCGCGGCTCGGAGATGGCGGGCGTGATGGCCTTGGCGTCCAAGATGGGCAAGGTCGTCGTCACCAACATCCACCCGATGATGGAATTCGACGTCACCATGAGCCTGTGCGACCTGACCCTCATGGAGAAGCAGCTGGTCGGATCGCTGTTCGGCTCGTGCAACATCCGGCGTGACATCCCGAAGCTGCTGGAGCTCTACCGCGAAGGCCAGCTCGACCTCGACACCATGGTGACCCGGACCTACACGCTCGAGGATGTCAACCAGGGCTACCAGGACATGCTGGACGGCAAGAACATCCGGGGAGTCATGATCTACGACTGACGGCCGGCCGGAGCCCCCTCGGCCAGGGCGGCTATCCCCCGCCGGGAACGGCCGGGGTTCCCGCCGCAACGGCTGAGCGTGCGGCGACAGAGTCGGCTGGCGGGACGCTCGGTCAGCGAGTCCGCCTCATCACGACCGGCGGAGTGGTCGAAGCCCACCCATCCGAGCTCCTCGCCAGCGAGCCGGCCCTGCCACGGGCGCAGATCGCCTGCCACGGGCATACCGGCCACCATCGGTCAGGCAAGCGCCGATCAGGCTGGTGGGGCGTCGTGGCCGTGGCGGCCCTCGCCGCCGGCGAAGCGGGCCGCGCCGGACAGGGTCTCCCCCGCTCGCACCGGGGCCAGGCCGTGGTGCACCTCGTTGGCCATCGCCTCGGTCAGCTCCAGTCCCCACTGCTCGGTCGTCGACGCCCGATCTGCCCGCAGGCACGCCTGGGGAAATGTGGAGAGCGCCGTGGCCAGCTCGACCGCGGTATCGAGGGCGGCGCCCGGCTCGCACAGGCGGTTCGCGAGACCCCAGGCGAGCGCCTCGTCCGCTTCGACGGCGCGACCGGTGAGGATCATGTCCAGCGCACGGCTCTGGCCGATGAGGCGGGGAAGGCGTACCGTGCCGCCGTCGACGAGCGGCACGCCCCAGCGCCGGCAGAACACCCCGAAGACTGCTGTGCGCGAGGCGACGCGCAGGTCGCACCACAGCGCCAGCTCCAGTCCGCCGGCCACCGCGTGGCCCTCCACAGCGGCGACCACCGGTTTGGTGAGCGCCAGGCGGGTGCAGCCGAGTGGGCCGGGCATGGTCATGTCCTGGTGGATGCGGTTGCCGTTCCCCGCACCGACCGCCTTCAGGTCCGCACCCGAGCAGAACGCGCCGTCCGCGCCGGTGAGGACGGCGACGTCGAGGTCGTCGGCCGCGCTGAAGTCGGTGAACGCGCGCAGCAGCGCCTCGGCGGTCGGTCCGTCGACGGCGTTGCGGGTCTCGGGCCGATCGATGGTCACCACCAGCACACGGCCGCGGGTGTCGGTGCGAACGGTCATCCAAGCGCCTGGCGGGTACGGTCCATCCCCCGACCCTCGCGCAACCCTGCAGTCCCGTCCACCGGGCACGCATCCAACATGCCCACCTGCACAGTGGGGATGTCGGCACGGGCTGTCGCAAACGGTCGGAATTCGACGTTGCTGCTGGGAACGACAGCGATGTCATCTCCGACGCTGGCAGGCCTCCGCAACGGTCGCCGGAGAAACGCCCCCGAGCGACTGGTTAGGGTCGCGCGGATGGGGGAGCACCAGCATGGTTACACGGGGAGCGAGGGGGGCGACGCCGGTGCCGGTCGCGGGGCAGCCTCCGGCGACGAGGCAGGCGTTGTCGCCGTGCCGTCCTCGGTGACCGGCACGGTCAGCGCCGTAGCGGTAGCGCCGGGGGACGAGGTCGAGGCGGGCGCCCGGGTCGCCACCGTCGAGTCGATGAAGATGGAGTACCCGGTCACCACTCCGATCGGGGGCCGGGTGCACCAGGTGGTAGCTGCGCCCGGCACCGCCGTCGGCTCCGGCGACGCGGTGCTCACCCTGGTGACGGCAGCCTCCAGCCCGGCAGGTGCCAGCCGGCCGGGGGCGGACCCGGGAGCATCGGCGCCGGGCGATGCCCGTCCGACGGGTGCAGCCGCCCCGGTGGTGCGCCGTGAGCTGGCCGAGCTGCGGTCCCGCCGAGCGTTGCTGGAGGACGCTGCCCGTCCCGAGGCGATGGCCCGCCACCGCGCTGTCGGGCACCGCAGCGCCCGGGAGAACGTGGCAGACCTGCTCGACCCGGGGAGCTTGGAGGAGTACGGCGGGTTCGCCGTCGCCGCCCAGCGGGCCCGGCGCAGCCTGGACGACCTGCAGCGGACCACCCCGGCCGACGGGTTGATCGCCGGGTTCGGGCGGGTGAACGGCGACCGCTATCCCGACACGGCGGACTGCGCGGTGCTCGCCTACGACTACACCGTGCTGGCCGGCACCCAGGGCCAGATCAACCACCGCAAGACGGACCGCCTGCTCGAGCTGGTGGCCCGCACCCGGGTGCCGTTGGTGCTGTTCGCCGAGGGGGGCGGCGGACGGCCTGGCGACACCGACACCACGACAGTCACCGGCCTCGACACCATGGCCTTTGCCCTGTTCGCCCGCCTGAGCGGCCTGGTGCCGCTCGTCGGTATCGCCGCCGGACGCTGCTTTGCCGGAAACGCCGCGCTGCTCGGCTGCTGCGACGTGGTGATCGCCACCGCTGACGCCAGCATCGGCATGGGCGGCCCGGCCATGATCGAGGGTGGCGGGCTCGGTGTGGTGGCACCCGAGGACGTGGGACCGCTCGCCGTGCAGGTCGCCAACGGCGTGGTGGACATGGCGGTGGCTGACGAGGCCGAGGCGGTGGCCGTGGCACGCCGCTACCTCGGGTACTTCCAGGGTTCCGACGCCGCCTGGTCGTGCGCCGACCAGGATCGCTTGCGTGACGTGCTGCCGGAACGGCGAGTCGAGGTGCACGACGTCCGGCGCGTCCTGGCGCTGGTGGCCGACGAAGGGTCGGTACTGGAGCTTCGGCCGCTCGTCGGGCCGGGCATGGTCACCGCCTTGGCCCGCGTGGAGGGCCGGGCGGTGGGAGTGCTGGCCAACAACCCGATCCACCTGTCTGGTGCCATCGACGCGGCTGGGGCGTCCAAGGCGGCGCGGTTTATGGCCCTGTGCGACACCTTCGACCTTCCGATCGTGTCGCTGGTCGACACGCCTGGCTTCATGGTCGGGCCCGAGGCCGAAGCCGCCGGGCTGGTGCGCCAGGCCAGCCGGATGTTCGTCGCCGGGGCGGGCACCACGGTGCCGTGGTGCTGCGTGGTGCTGCGCAAGGCCTACGGTCTCGGTGCCCAGGCCATGGCCGGCGGCAGCCTGCATGCGCCGCTGCGGACGGTGGCCTGGGCTGGGGGGGAGCTGGGCGGTATGGGGCTCGAAGGCGCGGTGCGGCTGGGGTTCCGCCGGGAGCTGCAGGCGGTGGCGGATCCTGGCGAGCGCCAGGCGCTGTTCGACCGGCTGGTGGCCATCGCCTACGAGCGTGGCAAGGCGGTGGAGGTGGCGTCGGTGTTCGAGATCGACGACGTCATCGACCCCGCCGACACCCGGCGCGTGATCACCGACGCCATCCGGTCTGCGGGGCCACCGCCGCCGCGCACCGGTCGAAAGCGCCCCGGCCTCGATACCTGGTGACCGGCGATGATACCTGGTGACCGGCGATCAGCTTGCTGGGTGGCGCAGCAGCTCCACGACAGCGGTGATGTCGTCGTCGGGGCCCGCACGGCGGCCTGCTTCGCCGTAGCGGTCGGCCACCAGGGCGGCCACCGGCAGATCCAGACCGGACTCGAGTGCAAGCGCCACGGCCAGCCGTACGTCCTTGGCGCCGAGCTGCGGGGCGAACCAGCCCGGGTGCTCGCTGGCGAGGAGGTTGTCGAGCCGGTTGTGAAGGGCGGGCGGGACCAGCGGCGATGTTCGCAGAAAGCCCTGCAGCACCTGGGGATCGGCGCCGGCAGCCTCGGCCATGGCCACCGCCTCGGCCACCACGGCCAGGCCGCCGAGGAGGAGGTAGTTGGCGGTGACCTTCAGTGTGGTGGCCGAACCGGCGTCCTCCCCGCAGAAGCAGTGGCTGGCGCCCAGGTCGCTCCACAGCGCGGCCAGCCGTTCGACGGTCGCGGGTGGCCCACCGACAAGCAGCACAGCGGCACCGTCCTCGACCGCGCTCGGTGCTCCCAGGATGGGCGCGGCGACAAAGCGCTTGGCACCGACCGCAGTGGCGACGTCCCGGCTGGTGCGCGGCGCCACGGTGCTGCTGTCGACGAGCACACCGTGGGCAGTGAGCGCGCCAGCCACGGTGTCGTGCACCAGTGCCTGCACCGCGTGGTCGTCGGCCAGGGACATGATCGTCACGTCGGCGCCGGCCACGGCCTCGGCGGCGTCGCCGGCCGCAGTGGCTCCGGCCTCGACCGCGCCGGCGGTCCGCTCGGCGGTGCGGTTCCACACCGTCACCTGGTGGCCTTGGTCCAGGAGTCGGCGGGCAACCGCCGTCCCCATCCGTCCCGTTCCCAGCACGCTCACGCGCATGGTCGTGTTCCTCCTCGATCCGAGGTGCCGCCGGGCCATCTCGGCGCCCCTTCGTGCTGTCGGGCGGCACCATCGCTCCGCGATGCTGCCGGGCAGGTCCGGCACGGGATGGTCCCGGCTCGGGGCCCTCCGATTGGTCGGTGCCGTCCGGTTGCTCGGTGCCGTGTGCCGCACAGCTGGACTGGGACCGGCACCTGGCACCCTATCGGGGCCGGACGTGAACCCTCTGGCGGACTGCCCGACCGACTGCCCGACCCCGACCCCCACCCCCCCCCCCGCCCC
>JAKAYQ010000176.1 GCA_021826725.1 Actinomycetes bacterium | reverse complement strand
GCCATGGTGCGGAACTTCACGATGGTGAACTCGCGACCGCCCCGACCGACCCGGCGTTGGCGATACAGCAGCGGCCCACGGTTCCCCACCAGGTCGGCTGCCGCCACCAGCGGCACCGCCAAAGCGAGCGCGACGCACCCCACCAGCGCCACGCCAACATCGGCAAACCGCTTCAGCCGGGCATATCGCCGGGCATGGACCTCCTGGATGTCGAACATGAGCGACACCTGCTCGAGCTCCGAGATGGGCAGCTTGCCGAGCCACTCGTCGTAGAACAAGGCCAAGGTCCGTACCCGCAGGCCGCGCCCGTGCAGCAGCGCCGCCTGGGCGACGACTGACTCCTGGAGCTGGGCTGCCCGGTCGAGGACGAGCACGGTAGCCCGGTTGGCCGTCGCCGCGTCCACCACCGGCAGCCCCCCGCCGGCGTCGGTGCGGGCCGCCGCCGGGTCGAGCACAGCGGTCAGCGTCGCCGGCCGCTCCGGGGCGCGGCGGAGCTCGGCGCGCAGCGCGGCTGCCTCCTGCGCACCCACGACTGCCACCACCCGGTCGAGGCCCTCGTGGCGTCTCCGTAGCCGGTCACCGATGCGGGCCAACCCGAAGTAGGCCGGCCCGAGGACCGCCGCGCTGCCGAAGACCACAAAGCGGGGCAGGACCTGGGACCCCAGCAGCAGCTGCGCGAACGAGATGACCGCAGCCGCGGCCAGCACGGCGATGCCCGACGCCAGGGCGGCTTCGCCTGACCGCCGCGGCGGGTCGGCCACCCCCGCTGCATATGCGGCGAGTGACAGGGTGAAGGCATACACCGTCATCCAGACGAGCCGGCTGGCGTCGTCAGTGAGGTCGTAGTGCCCGATGAGCGTGGCGTGGACGACAGCCAGGTCGAGCACCACCGCCACGGTGGCGAGGTACACCAGCCCGCGACTGGCCCGCCGCATCCCCGCACCGGTCACGACGCGGCTCGCACGGTCATGTCCCCGGGCACCCCGGGCCGCGAACAGCGGCCGGCGATCCCGACAGGTTGCCGACGCACCGGCCGGTCATCAACACGGCCACAGGAGGTCGCGGCCGGACCTGCACGAGGAGCGAGAACCAGCGCCGCGCCGCCACCGGCTGATCGCGGTCCAGTGCGATGGTGCCCAGCAATTGCAACGCGGCAGCGTCCCACGGGTAGGAGCGCAGGGCGACGTGGGCGTCCGCCGCAGCTGGGCCGAGACGGCCGAGCTCGAGCTGCATGGATCCCGCTGCCGCCCATGCCGGGGCATCCCCCGGGTCCCGGGCCGCGGCGACCTGAGCCCATGTCGTGGCCACTGCCAGCGGTGTGGGCGCGCGACGGTTCGCCTGCCTGCCGAGCAGCGCCACCACAGCCAGTTCGGCAGCCGCCTGCGGCCACGGTGCCAACAGATGGTCGGCCAGTGTCGCCTCGACAAGCGCCGCATGCTCGTGGCTCAGAGACGCGTCGCTCTTGGCCAGCACCATCTCCCGCGTGCCGGCCAACAGGTCCGTTGCGCCGGCCACGGCCACCAGCACAGCAACGACGGTCCCGGCGGCCACGACGCGCCGCGACCACCTGGAGCCCACCACCTCACCCGCTGCCGCGCCGAGCCCCGGGCTTCGGCCGGCGCCGGGACCCACGCCCGCGCCGGCGCGACGGTCCGGGCTGGCGGCAGCGGCGGCGGGACCTCCCACCAAGGCGGACCGGTCGTGGACCGGCTCGCTCACCTCGCCAGCAACCGAGCCCGCGTCGCCGGAGGTCGCGATCGTCGCCCCGGTACCGTGTCGCCGAGCTCGCCGTCGCAGCCACACGGGCTGCGCCGACCACGACGTGGCACCGACGGCCAAGAACGCGAGCGGGGTCATGGAGGGGTTCAGCGGCTCGATCAGTGCCACAGCCGCGACAGCAGCCGCGAACCCGAGAAGCAGGCCGCGCCGGGCGTGCAGGGCCGTCAGGGTGAAGGCAACGAGGCAGGTCAGGCCGAGCAGTCCGGTGGTGACCGCGTACTCCACGACGATGTCGTGACCGTCGGTGAAGACCTGGCCGGGGTGGGAGCGGACGAACCACAACGGGAACAGCGCCGAGGTTGCAGCACCGAACTGGCCGGGGCCGGCACCGAGGAGCGGGTGGTGGACGAGGTAGCGAGCGCCCTCGAGCCAGGCGTGCAGGCGGTCACCGAAGGTGCCCTCCGCGGTGGCCGACGCCTGGCGGGCCACGATGCTTGCGCCGCGGAGCACAGGAAGCACCGAACCCAGAGCGACACCCGCCAGAACGGCACCGCCGAAGGCGGTTGCCTTCTGCCATGCCAGACCGGGACCTCGTGCCGAGCGGACCCGGGCAATCACCGGGACTGCCACGGCGGTGACGACGGCGAGCAGCATCGACATGCGCTCCCCCGTTGCTCCGATGGTCAGCGCCACCACCGCCACCGGCAGCCACACGCGGCGCCGACCCTCCAGAACCCGGCCGGCTACGAGCACGAGCGCCGCCGCCTCGATGCCGCCGAGGAACACCGGGTTGCCCTGCAGACCGAGCGGCTGCCCACCCGAGTAGCGCGACAGGCCGAACCGACCGAGACCGACCGTCACCTGGGCGAGCGCCACAGCACCGTTGGCCAGCGCGCCGCCGATCAGTCCGGATGCCAGCAGGCGCCGGCCGGCCGGGCTGAGCCCGGTGCCAAGGGCCCAGGCGCCGGCCAGGACCACCATGAAGAGCCACCCCGTCCCTTGGCCGAACAGGCCGACGATCGACAGGGCCGGCGTCGCGGAGCTCAACGCAGAAACCAGCCCGACGACCAGCCAGGCGACCAGCGCACGCGCTGCCCACCGTTCCAGCGGCGGCCGGCCGGGTGCACGGCCGGTGGCCCGAGCGACGAGCAGAGGAATGCCCGGCAATCCGAGCAGCAGCGCGGCGGCAGCCTCGGGCGGCCACGCGCCGACGCGGAGCAGCGGCGCCCACGCCACCATGGCGACAATGGCGGCCACCACCACCAGGCGGTCGATGGCTCCGGCCTGATACCAGGCCCCGGTCGGACGGGTGCGTTCCAGGTGCCACCAGGGAGCGGTCGCCAGGAGCATCCGATCGCCATCTGCGGCGTCGCGCGTCGGGATCGCCGGTGCGAGCACGGTAAAGGCATCGGCACGCGGGCCGCACTTCCACAGTTCCTTCTCGCTCTGCGGTCACCAGCCTTGCGCACTGCGCGGTCGGAACACTGGTGAGCCACCGGTCTGACCACGATCGAACGTTCTCGGTCGACGAGCCAACCGCCGGACGAGCCAACCGCCAGGAGCAGCGCCGCCGTCGACGGCCTGCGGTGACCGCACCCCCCCAGCCGTCTCGACCAAGCCGATGTCGGCCTGCAGCGGCGGCCAGATCACCTCACCCACCAGGTCCACCAGCGTCGAGGGCACCCGGCCGAGCACCTCGGCGGCCATCGGTGGCGCCATGGGCACCGGATACCAGCGATGCGGCGCGCAGACCGTCTCGGCACCCTCACCGCTCGCCGCGCCCAGCCGCTCGGCGTCGGTGGTGGCGTCGCCGGGCGCGAACGACTGGGCCGGCTTCCGAGCTGCGGCAGCAAGCCCGGCAGCACGCCAAGCCCGCAGCAGGCGCTCTGCCACCCAGGTCTTGCCCACCTCGGTTCCCGTCCCTACCACCAGCACCACGACGGCCGGGCGCGGGCTCATCGCACCGAGAACCGTGGCGCCTCTGAAGCCGGACCCGGCACCGCTGTCGCGCCCAACGTGCGCAGCCGCACGGCGAGCCGGTCGATCTCGTCGGGCTCGTGGTCCGCGCTGAGCGTCACTCGGAGCCGGGCCGTGCCCGGAGGCACCGTCGGTGGCCGGATGGCCGGGACCCACAGCCCGTCGGCCAGCAGAGCGTCGGATGCCGCTACGGCGAGGTCCTCGGCACCCAGCAGCACCGGCACGATCGGCGACCCACGGGCGGGCTGTCCGGAGGTGGCACACAAGCGGGCCACGTTCGACGCGAGCCGATCCCGGAGCGCGTCTCCTTCGGCGGAGCGGAGCACGCCGAGGGCGGCAAGCGCGGCTGCAGCGTCGGCAGGCGCCGGGGCAGTGGTGAAGATGTAGGAGCGAGCGCGGTTCTCGAGCAATTCCACGAACCGACGCGGGCCCACGGCAAAGCCACCCAGGGCACCCAGCGTCTTCGACAGGGTGCCGACACGCACATGCTCGACCCCGCCGAACAGGGGACCGGGATCGCTCCCGAGCACCCCGTGCGCCTCGTCCACCACCAGCAGGGCGCCGTGGCGCCGACAGCAGTCGGCGATGGCGGCGAGCGGCGCCTCGTCCCCGTCCATCGAGAACACCGTGTCGGTGACGACGATCACCGGTCCCGGCGCCGACTGGACCAACCTGGAGAGGTGCCCGGCGTCGCCGTGCCGGTACACCTGGACCTCGGCACGCGCCAGCCGGCAGCCGTCGACGATCGAGGCGTGGTTCAGCTCGTCCGAGCAGATTCGGACACCCGGCTCGCCGAACGTGGTGAGGACGGCGAGGTTGGCCGCGAACCCGGTCGGGAACACCACGGCACGCTCGGCACCCTTCCATGCCGCCAGCGCATCCTCGAGGTCGTGGTGGACAGGCCGGGACCCGGTGACCAGCCGAGACGCACCCGCTCCGGTCCCCCACCGCGACAGCGCAGCCGCTGCCGCCTCCACCACAGCCGGGTGGTGCGACAGCCCGAGGTAGTCGTTGCCGGCGAAAGACACCACTGGGCGGCCGTCGTCGAGCAACACACCCCGCTGGCCCCGGGCATCGAACGACCGCGGTCGCCGCCACCGCCCGGCCGCAACGATCTGGCGGCAGCGCTCCTCGACCAGCGCCGGCCACGGGCCGCCCGGCACGAGGTCAACCACGGGGCTCTCCGGCGTCGTCGTCCGCTGCGAGCCGACCCGATGGGTCCGCTGCATCGATCCGGCCGGCGGTATCCCCTGCAACCACCGGATCGGCCCTGCTCTCGGAGACGACCGGGTCCTCGGCAATGACCGGGCTCTCGGCGACATACCGATCCTCGACGGCAACCAGGTCCTCGACAGCGACCAGCTCGATGGCGGCGCCCAGCACGTCGACGACGTGGTCGATCTCCGCTGCTGTGGTGGTGAGCGGCGGAACCAGCACGACGGTGTCGCCCAGCGGGCGCAAGAGCACTCCGCGGGCGACAGCGGCGGCACACACCCGGCGACCCCATCGCCGGCCTGGTGCCGTCGGGAGCAGATCGACACCCGCCATCAGCCCGCGCTGGCGGATCGCACCCACGCCGGGCCGACCGGCGATCCGGTCGCCCAGCGCCTCCTGGAGCTGCTCGGCGCGAGCTCGGACGTTTGCAAGCACGCCGTCGCGCTCGATCAGGCGGAGGTGGGCGAGGGCCACGGCAGCAGCCAGGGCGTTCCCGCCGTAGGAGTGGCCGTGGGAGAACGTGCGCGGACCGAGGTCCTCGCCCAAGAAGGCCCGGTAGACGTGGTCGGCGGCGACCGTCGCCGACATGGGCAGGTACCCGCCGGTGATGCCCTTGCCCAGGCAGAGCAGGTCGGGGCGCACGCCGCACCACTCGCTCGCGAAGAGCCGCCCGGTGCGACCGAAGCCCGTGGCCACCTCGTCGCACACCAGGAGCACGTCATGTCGGCGGCACACCTCGGCCACCCGGCCCACGTCTTCGGGCTCGGCCACGAGCATCCCCGACGCTCCCTGCACCAGAGGCTCGATCACCAGAGCAGCAAGACGCCCCTGGTGCTCCTCGATGGCGGTGACCGCATGGGCCGCCCAGCCCGGCTCCGCGTAGCCGGGAGTACGGACCACTGCGAACCGCAGCGGGTCGAAAACCTCGGTCCCGAAGCCGCTGTCGCCGAGCGAGACGGAGCCGACGGTGTCCCCGTGGTAGGCGTTTCCCAGCGCGAGGAAGCGGTCCCGCCCCGGAACCCCCAGGTTCGTCCAGTACTGGAAGGCGATCTTGAGCGCCTGCTCGACCGCGGCCGCGCCATCGGCGGCGAACAGGAAGTGCGGGCCGTCGACGGGCACCACGGCCGCCAGCGCTTCGGCCAGCTCGACCACCACCCGGCTGCCGTTTCCGAGCAGGGTCGAATGCGCGACGTGACCGAGCTGGGCCGCGACCGCGGCGTCCAGCTCGGGTACCCGGTGGCCGAGGGTCGTGACCCACAACGAGGAGATGGCGTCGAAATACCGGCGGCCGGCGACGTCGACCAGGTACCTGCCCTCGGCCCGGTCGACCACGATCGGCGCGTTCTGGGCGTAGGTCGCCATCTGGGTGAAGCCATGCCACACCACCGCCTCGTCGCGCCGGACCCACTCCGCTGCAAGGTCTTCGGGGGCAACGGCCGGGGTGCGGGCGCCGGGGGCAACAGCCGGGGTGCGGGCGCCGGCGCTCCCACCGCCAGGACGGTCGGTGGCGGGGGTTCGGGCGCCGGGATGGGGGTAGGCGGGCACACGGGGAGTCTTGACGCGCTGCCACCGGCCGTCCAACCGCGGTGTCGGCACCCGCTGCCGTCCGCCACCGTGAGAAGATCGCGCCATGGACCGGATCGGGGTCGTAGACACGATGTTCGCCCGCTACGACATGGGCGCCGAAGCACTCGACGAGCTGCACTCGTGCCCCGGCCACGGGGAGCGGTTCGAGGTGCTCTACCGGACGGTGCCCGGGTTCAAGGACCTCGGCGTCGAGTGCAAGCGGTTGATCGAGGACGACGGCTGCCGGATCGTCGTCGCGCTGGGCATGCCCGGGCGCGCACCGGTCGACCAGGTCTGCGCCCACGAGGCGTCGCAGGGCATCATGCTGGCGCAGCTGCTCACGAACACGCACGTGCTGGAG
>JAKAYQ010000175.1 GCA_021826725.1 Actinomycetes bacterium | reverse complement strand
CCAGGCTCATCGGCCCCGGAACTGCCGACCGACCGACTGGCCGGTGTTCAGATAGTTGAGAGCCGACCCCCCAGGGCCAGCGCCAGCGCTCCGCTCACCTGCGACGGCGCCGCCGTCTGCGCGTTCCAGTCCCGGACAACACGGGGCAGCGCGTCATCGACCTCGGGGTTGCCGCTGCGAGCCACCGGCAGCCGCGCCACGTCGGCGGTCGTCGTCGACTCACGCTCGACAACCCGCGCCAAGCTCCACAACGACCCGACCTCGACCTGAAGATCCCCCATCCCCTGCTCCCGCCCATGGATGTGCGCAGCGACCGGCGCCGTGGTGCCCGCCGGAACCGGCCGCTCTGTCTCGGCGGCGGTGTTCGCCTGTATGGCAAGAAGGAGCTGATCGCGATCGCTGGCGGCTGCGGGAGCCCCTGGCGGCTCAGTTCCCCTGGCGGCGCCAGGGGCGACGCAGGCGGTCGCCGAGCCACGGCGTGTGGCTCGGGTGCAGGCGGTTCAGTGCCCCGTGAGCCCGAGAACGGCCACTGCCGCCACCATGGCCGCCGGTGCGGACAGCAGCCCGAGCACGGTGGCAGTCCGGACCGATGGGTTGCCGCCGGCCTGCCGGGCGGCGCGTATCCACAAGATCCAGGACAGCGATCCGGTGACGAGCAGGTTGGGACCCACGTCCAGGCCGACGAGCAATGCGAACGGGTGCGGCACGCGGTGGGCGGCCAGCAAAGAGGCTGCGGGCAGGTTGTTGACGGCCACGGATGTCCCGGCGGCCACGGCCGCTGTGGCCAGCGGGTCGAGATGCGCGAGGAACCGGGAGATGCCGTCCCAGGCGCGGCCGGCGGTGCCGAGCGCCACCGCGATCCCGAACAGGCCGGCGAGGACCGCAGGGCCCAGCGTGGCGACGGCCTGCGCCGTTGACACCCGGTGCTGGCGCACGCGCAGGACCGTCACGAGCATGCCGACGGCGAGGACGGGGAGCGCTGGCGAGCGCAGGACGAGCACCAGGACGGTGACTGCGACGACGGCGAGCACACCTGCACCGATGTGGGTAGCCCGGGCAGGGGCGTCGCTCCCGGCATCCGCCACCGGCTCGCCGTCGTGGCCGGTGCTGCTCCAGCGGGCCCGTTCGCGGCGCCCGGCGACGGCTACGACCGCGGTCGTGACGGCCACGGCTGCGGCCCAGGCCGGAGCGACGCTGGTCAGGAACCGCCCTCCGACGATGTGGTCGTGGCCGAGCACGATCAGGTTGGTGAGGTTCGCCCCGGGGAGCAGCAGCGACGCCGCGTTCGACAGCAGCAGGCAGGCGGAGACCAGTACGAGGCCCGATGTCTGGCGTCGACCTGCCGTGTAGACGAGCACGGGGGTGAGGAAGGCCACCGACGTGTCGAGGTTGAGAACAGCGGTGACGGCGGCGACCAGCACCACGACCCAGGCCAGCAGGGCCGCGTCATGGCCGGCGGTCCTGGCCAGGCGGTCGCCGGCGGCGGCGAACAGCCCGTCGTGCTCAGCGACCAGACCGACCAGCAGCAGGCCGGCGACCAGGGTGAACGGCGACCAGTCCTGGCCCGCGGCAGCGGATGCTCCGGCCGGGTCGAGCCCGGCGGCGATGCCGGCGGCGGCGATGCCGGCTGCGGCGAGGAACGTGGCTGGCCTCCGGCTGCAGGAACTTGCCCCCTGGGAGTGGGCGCCGCGGCCAAAGCGTGCCCCACCCCCGCTGGCGCCCGACCTCCCGGAAGTGCCCGACCTTCCGGAAGTGCCCGAGCGTCCGGAATCGCCCGACATCCCGGCAGCGCCGGCATCCGGACCGGTTACCAGCCCCGTGCGACCCATTCGTCGAGATGCGGCCGCTCCTCGCCGACCGTGGTGTCCGCCCCGTGCCCGGGTAGGACGATGGTGGCGTCGTCGAACGAGGTGAAGATCCGACGGTCGATGGACTCGATGATCTGGGTGAAGTCCCCGCCGGGGAACGTGGTTGCCCCCGGCCCGCCTGGGAAGAGGGTGTCGCCGCTGAACAGCAGCGGTGTTCCCTCCACCGCGAAGCAGATCGACCCCGGGGTGTGGCCCGGCGTGGCGATGGTGCGGAGGCGGAGCCGGCCAACGGCCAGCACCTCGTCGTCCTCCAGGATCTGGTCGTAGGCCGGCAGCATGTCGGCATCGGCCGCAGTCACCGCGACGTCGAGCCCGGCGTCGCGCACCGCCGGGACGGCCTGGATGTGGTCCCAGTGGCCGTGGGTCTCGACCACCCGCCGCACGCCCAACGAACGGCAGAGGTCGAGCAAAAGCTCGTGCTCGTTGGCGGCGTCGATGAGCACGGCGTCGCCGGTCTGGCGGCATCGCACGACGTGAACGTTGTTGTCCACCGGGCCGACCACCACGCGGTGGACCTCCACGATGGCATCTTCGTAGTGCGCCATGGCCCCCATCATGCCCGGCGCAAAGACCGTCGGGCGTACGGGCACACCGGTCGGCGGTCCCGACCAGCCGCCGCCCAGTGGGCGAACGGACCAGCGCACCTGCCTGTGCGCCTGGTGCCTGTGCGCTTCGTGCCCGGGAAGTTCGTGCCTGCGGTCGCACCGGCCCGGCGGCTCGCGGCTCGGGAATCGGGAAGGTGAGAAAAGTCTCATGGCCCATTCATCGTGCAGTCACAGCTGCTGCCGATACTTCCAGGAGAGACGACCCGGAGGATGACCGATGACCGCATCGACTCGTGTGCTGGCCGCCCTTGCCTCGGGCGGTGTCCTGGCCGGCGGAGCGACGGCCCTCGCCCACACACCGAGCACGGCTGTGCCGGCAGCCTTGGTGGCCAGTGCTGCCGCCCCGGCGGGCAGCGGGGGGGCAGCACTCTCCGGGGCAGCGCAGGTGGCGCACCAGGTGGACGCCGAGGCCGCGCAGCTGCAGGCGGCTGTGGCGGCGGCTCGGGCTCACCTGCAGCAGCAGCTCCAGCAGGCCGCTTCGGCATCGTCGGCCCAGCAGGCACAGGAGCAGGCGTCCATCGACACGGAGCGCCAGCAGCTGGCCAGCGAGGCTTCGGCCCTGGCAGCCGAGCGCCAGCAGCTCGCCGGCGAGGCGGCGACCCTGCAGCAGCAGGCGGCGCAGATCGGGGCCCAGCAGCAGGCCGCACCGCCGACGCACGCGACGACCGGAGCGTCGAGCGCCGGCCACGGTTCCGACGATGGGTCCGGCGGCGATGGGTCCGGCGGTGACTGATGGCGCTCTCCGTCCAGCGCGTCACCAACCGGTGGCCGGTCCGGGCTCCGCACCCGCAGGAGGGTCGGGCGCCCAGGGACGGGGTGTGCCTGTACCGCTGCCTGACGACCTCATGGTCTCGCAGCGGCAGGTGGCGGCGGCGCGCGATGCGGCGGCACGCTCGGTAGCCCGAGCTCGCGCTCGCCGCCGTCTGGTGCCGCCGTTCGCGGTCGGTTCCGCCGTCCTGATCGGAGCGGGAGCCGCCGGAGCCTGGGTCGATGCTGGCGTGACGCCGGCGAGCACGGCCACGTCCGCCGTGTCGGCCGCGCCGGCGCCGGGATCGGCACGGGGGGCGACGGCGGGGACCGGCGTTGGTGCAGCGGCCTCGGCCGCTGCCGATCTGGCCCGGGCGCGCCAGGAGCTGGCCCAGTCGGTGACCGCCATCGCCGCATTGGGCGCCCTCAGGGCGCCGAGCGGTCCGGCGCCGGTCGCAGGGGCCCCGGTCGGTGGTGCGGCGCCTGCTGCTGGCGCGCCGATGGCGTCGGTGCCGCCGCTGGCGCCCCTGCCGTCGGTGCAGCTGCCCGCGCCGGCTGTGCACACCACCACGGGGGCATCCCATGTCGTCCCCTGACCTGCTCGAGGGGTGCACGTCGGGGACCGCCCGGCACATGGCCACCGAGGTCACCATCTGCCTGGTGGGGCGCGACGACGAGCGGGCACTGTCGGCCGTGGCCGCCGCACTGCAGGAGTTCGGCGACGTCGAGGCTGCCTGCACCCGCTTCGATCCGGCCAGCCCCCTGATGCGGGCCAACGCCAACCCGTCCGGGTGGTGCGCAGTGCCGCGCCGGTGCTACGAGGCGGTGTCGGAGGCGCACCGCGCCTACCAGGAGACGGGTGGTCGTTTCGATCCGCGGGTCCTCGGCGATCTCGTCGCCTTGGGGTACCGGGCCACGCTGCCGTTCTCCGGTGGCCCGGTGGTGGCCGACGGAGCGGTCGTCAGGCGCCGGCTGGCCCTGCCCCCCTGGCGCCCGCAGTTCCGGGTGCGGGCAGGGACGTTCGCTGTCCTCCTGGGCGGCCTGCCCATCGAACTGGGTGGCATCGGCAAGGGACTGGCGGTCCGATGGGCGGCAGGCTTGCTCGCTGCGGCGAGTGGCAACCATCTGATCGAGGCGGGTGGCGACTGCATGGCGTCGGGACGCGCTCCGGACGGGGGGCCATGGCACGTCGGTGTGGAGGACCCGGCCGGGGACCTGGCCCCCGTGGCGGTTCTCGGCCTGTCGGACCTGGCGGCGACCACGTCGTCGACGCGGGTGCGGCACTGGACGGCGGCAGGACGACCGGTCCACCACATCGTCGACCCGCGGACCGGGCTTCCTGGTGGGCGCGGGATGCGCTCGGTCACCGTCGTCGGCCCGGACCCGGCCATGGCCGAGGTCTGGAGCAAGACGCTCTTCCTCGCAGGACGCCATGCGGTCGCCACCCAGGCAGAGCGGCACGGGATTGCCGCGTGCTGGGTCTCCGACGACGGTGTCGTATCGTTCAGCACGGCCATCGAGCCCCACGTCCTGTGGCGCCGCTCGTGACGGGCGCGCCGGCCGGTGGAGCCAGATCCGACACGGAGCTGGCGGGCTCCCCGGTCGCCAGCCGCGCCGGAGCGCTGGCCGGTGACGGGTCGACGGCGGGGAGCGCCTTGACGCGCACCGCTGCCGGCAGCCGGGTGCCGGCAGTCGGAGCCCTGGTCGTTGTGGTGCTCACCGTTTCCGCTGGGTTCCTGTTGGCGCGCCTGGCGCTCCCGATCGTCCACGGTCGCTCGTTCCTGTGGATCACCGGGCGGGCGCTCGGGCTGGCCGCCTACACCGCCATGGTGCTCCTGGTCGTCCTCGGCACCTGGATGCGGCACCCGTCGCGGCGCCGGTGGCCCGGCCCTCATCCCGAGACGCAGCTCCGGTTGCACGCCATGCTCGGCATGGCCACCGTGGTGCTGCTGGTCGGGCACATCGGCACCTTGGCAGCCGACCGGTATGCCGGAGTCGGCTGGAGTGGTGCGGTGCTTCCTGGTGTGGCGTCCTACCGGCCCTGGGCGGTGGCGGCGGGGGTGGTGGCGGCCTACGGCCTCGTTGCGGTGGTCGCGACCGCTGCCCTGGGGGGGCGGCTGGTCGGGCGGCACTGGCTCACGGTCCATCGCGTCACGGTCCCCGTCTTCGCGTTGGTGTGGTTCCATGCCGTGCTCGCCGGGACCGATGCGCCGCGCCTGCGGGTCGTGTACGCCCTGTCCGGTGTGCTGGTCGTGGGCATCACCCTTTCCCGCGTGTTCGCACGCCCGGCGGTCGTCGGGGGCGGGAGCAGCGGGTCCCGGCGACGGTGGATGAGGCAGTGATCCGACCCGGACACGGCGGTGGCGCCCCGGCGCTGCGACTGGTGCCCGGGGGGCGCTCGGGTCCCGGTCAGGGACCTGGTCCGCAACGCCCGTGCTCCGGAAGCCACCCCGAGCCGAGCGAGCCCCCGGCCGGTCCGGTCTCGTCCCAGCTGGCGTTGGCTGGCAGCAGGGCGCCGTCGCTGGCCACGCTGGGCGCGCCGTGGGGCCGCCTGTTGGCCGGGCCGGCGCCGCATCACGGTGCCGAAGACCTGGCTGCGCACGAGCAGCGGCTCGGGCCGATGCGCCTGCCGGCGAGCCGGGACGAGCTGATGGAGGAGGTTGTCGCTGCCGGCGTGGTCGGGCGTGGCGGTGGGGAGTTCCCGCTGTCCGCAAAGCTTCGCACGGCGGCTGCCGCCGCCGGGGTCGCAGCCGTTCCCCTGGTGGTCGTCAACGGCTCGGAGGGCGAGCCCGCCAGCCGAAAGGACCGCACCCTCCTGGAGCACCGGCCGCACCTGGTCCTCGACGGCGCCGAGGTGGCCGCCGCAGCAGCCGGGGCGCCCGATGTCGTCGTGTACGTGCATGTCGGGAGGCCGGCTGTGGTCGCCGCCCTCCGTCGAGCGCTCGACGAGCGGGCCGCCACCCGGCGGCCGGGGCCGCAGGTGCACCTGGTGGAGGCGCCGGACCGGTACGTTGCCGGCGAGTCGAGCGCGGTGGTCTCCGTCCTCGAAGGGCGGGGTCCGTTGCCGTCGCGGCGGCAGGTCCCGGTGGCGGTTGCAGGTGTGGGTGGCCGTCCCACGGTGGTCACCAACGTCGAGTCGGTGGCGCACCTCGCCCTCGCGGTTCGCTTCGGGGCGGACTGGTTTGCCGAGGCTGGCACAGTGGGGGCTCCCGGCTCGACGCTGCTGACGCTGGCCGGTGGCGTGGCGGTCCCGGGACTGGTGGTGGAGGTCGTCGGCCCGGCGACCTTCGGGGAGGTGCTGGACGGCCATGGTGGGTGGGACCGGCCGCCGAGCGCCGTGCTGGTCGGTGGGTACGAGGGGCGGTGGGTGGACGGCGCTGCACTGTGGCCAGCGCCGGTCGACCGGCCGGCGCTGCGAGCGGCGGGAATGGCGCTCGGCTGCGGTCTCGTCGCGCCGCTGCCTCCGGGGACGTGCGGGCTGGCGGTCACTGCCCGACTGGTGCGCTACCTGGCAGGCGAGAGCGCCGGCCAGTGCGGGCCATGCGTGTACGGCCTGCCGGCTCTTGCCGATGCGCTCGGGGCGGTCGCCGCAGGCCGGGCGGGTCGCGGCGAGATCCGTCGCCTGACGCGCGCCGCGGTGTCGGCGCGGGGCAGCGGCGACTGC
>JAKAYQ010000174.1 GCA_021826725.1 Actinomycetes bacterium | reverse complement strand
CGAGGAGACCGTCGAGCGCAGCGTCGATGCCGTCGGGCGACAGCTCCACGTTCTGTCTGACCAGGCGAGCCTCGGCGGCCACCTGGCGCGACTCCGCTGTCTCGGGGATCCGGCCCAGCAGGTCCAGGGCCTCCTCCGGCGATCCCTGCTCCACCAGCAAGCGGGCGAGGGCCACCACAGCCACCGGGTGGTCGCGCTGAAGCTCCAGGGCCTGGCGCAGCGATGCTTCGTCGCCCTGGGCTGCCAGCAGATCGGCCTCGGTTGGCTCGGGATTGAGGCGAGCGACGAACTCCGCAACCTGGGCCTCGGGCAGAGCGCCGATGAAGCCGTCGACGACCTGGCGGTCCCGCACCGCGTACACGGCCGGGATCGACTGCACCTGAAACCCTTGCGCGACCTGGGGGTTGTCGTCGACGTTGAGCTTGGCCAGCTCGACACGACCGCCGGTCGCCGCCACCACCCGCTCCAGGATGGGGCCCAGGGTCTTGCAGGGCCCGCACCACGGAGCCCACAGGTCGACGACGACCGGAACCTCGACGGAACGGTCCAGGACGTCGCGCTCAAAGCTGGCATCGGTGACGTCGATCACAGTGTGAATGCTACCGGGACCGGGCTGAGCGTTCGGCTCCGCCACCCCGGCACCACCCACCGGCACCACCCACCGGACCGTGCGCCAGCCGCGCAGTAGCGTGCGTCCATGACCACGTCTGCGAGCCCCAAGGGCACCGACCCCGTGGCAGCCGAGCCGGTCGAGGGCATCGACATCGACCGGGTCACGGCCTGGTTCGAGGCCAACGTGGACGGTGCAGTCCCGCCACTCGACTTCACGCTCATCGCCGGTGGCCGGTCCAACCTGACCTTCGCGGTGGTCGACGCCGCCGGCCACCGCTACGCCCTGCGCCGCCCGCCGATCAGCCACGTGCTCCCCACCGCGCACGACATGGCCCGCGAGCACCGGGTGATGACCGCTCTGGGTCCCACCGCGGTCCCGGTCCCCGCGACCTTCGGGCTCTGCACCGATGCCGCGGTGACCGGCAGCCCCTTCTACGTGATGGAGCTGGTGGAGGGCCACATCCTGCGCGACACCGCCACCGTCGAGCAGGTGCTCGACGTGGCCGGCCGGTGGCGTGCCGGCCTGTCGCTGGCGGACACGCTCGCCGCGCTGCACGACGTCGACGTCGACGCCGTCGGCCTGGGGGACTTCGCCCGCCACGACGGCTACATCGATCGCCAGCTGCGACGGTGGATCGGCCAATTCCGGGGCTCGGTGGTACCGGGCGAGGAACTGCCGGACGTGGTGGAGTCGGTCCACGACCGCCTGGCGGCGGCGGTCCCGCCCCAGCAGGGCACGGCGATCGTGCACGGCGACTACCGGCTCGACAACGTCGTGCTGGGCGACGACGGGTCGGTCCGTGCCGTCTTGGACTGGGAGATCTGCACGCTCGGCGATCCGCTGGCAGACCTCGGTCTGCTCCTGGTCTACTGGACCGATCCCGGCGAAGAGGCTGCATTGGCTGGCGTGACGCCGACGGCTGTGCCGGGGTTCCCCTCCCGCCAGGAGATCGTCGACCGCTACGCGGAGGGATCGGGCCGGGACCTGGCCACCCTCGACTTCTACGTGGCCTTCGGGTACTGGAAATTGGCCTGCATCCTGCAAGGGGTCTACGCCCGGTACGCAGGCGGGGCAGCCGCAGGCGACCGGACGAGCGTGGACACCTTCGCCACGAGCGCGGCCACGCTGGCCGAGCGGGCCAGCGCCGTGCTGGACGGCCGGTGAGCCTGTACGAACGCCACGGCGGCGACCACGTCGAGCAGCCGGTCCTGGTGGTCGCGCTGGATGGATGGGTCGACGCCGGCCTCGGCGCCGACGGCGCCATCAGTGCGCTCCTGGCTGCCCGGCCCACCGAGCTGGTGGCCACCTTCGACAGCGACCCACTCATCGACCAGCGGGCGCGGCGACCCGTCGTCCACCTGGTCGACGGCATCAACGAGGGGCTCACCTGGCCGGTGATCCAGATGCGGACCGGGACCGACGCTTCTGGCGCCGACGTCTGCTACCTGATCGGGCCGGAGCCAGACTTCCACTGGCCGGCCTTCGCCGTCGACACCGTCGAGCTGGCCCGCAGCCTCGGCGTGCGCATGGTCGTGGGTCTCGGGGCCTTCCCGGCCCCGGCCCCGCACACCCGGCCGGTCCGCCTGGCCGCAACCGCTCCGCCTTCGTCGGCCGACCTCGTTCCCGCGCTCGGGACGGTGCGAGGATCGCTCGACGTCCCGTCGGGCATCTGGGGCGCGCTCGAGCTGGCGTTCGGCGATGCTGATATCCCGACCGTGGGCCTGTGGGCCCGGGTGCCCCACTACGTGGCCGGCATGGCATTTCCCGCTGCCAGCGCCGCACTCGTCGACGGGCTGGCCCAGGTGGCGGACCTGGTCCTCGACACCGCGGGCCTGCACGCCGAGGCCGACACCACGATCCGCCAGGTCGACGACCTGATCGCCCGGAGCGACGAGCACACCGCCATGGTCCGCAAGCTCGAGGAGAGCGTCGACTCGGTCGAAGGCAACCCGCTCGACATCGGCACCATCCCGACCGGGGACGAGCTGGCCGACGAGCTCGAGCGGTACCTCCGGCAGATCCCCGGACCCGAAGACTCGGGACCGGACCAGCCGTTCGAAGGGCACTGACCGTCTGCGTGCCAGGCCCGCACGAGCCGGGAACCGAGGGTCTTCCGTGCCGGGCCCCGGGACTCCTCACCCGGCATGCACCCGCGCTATCCGAGCTCCTCACACGCCCTGTGCCGCGGCACCGTTCGTCCACACCGGCGCTCCGGACGGAGCAGGACCGGACGGCGCGGCACCATGGACCGCGCCAACGAGCACGATGCCGAGGACCAGCAACGCGATCAGGACGGCCACCACCAGTGCCAGCGAGACGAGCCGAGGATCCTTGCGACTTGCTCGCTGCCCCTGCACCGCCCTGGCCGCGAGCGCCAGGTCCACCGCGTCCAGCCGCCTCGGCCCGGTGATCGCCCGGCCACGCCGGGCTGCAATGGGTCCGCCAGCGCCGAGCTGCGGCGGCAGCTGCGCCGCAGACCACCCGGCATCGAGCCCCATGGCGCCGGGTGGCGGACCGTCGAACGCTCCCGGGGGCATCGACGCCTGCGGTGGCGACCCTCGTGTCGGGAGCTCGTCTGGCTCGGGGACGGTCAGCGGCGGTGTGTCGGCCGGGATCCGCATGGCGCGCGCCAGATCGACCATGCTCGCCGACCTCAAAGCCGTGCACTGGGCCAGTCGCCGGACGGCCGAGTCGACCGCGTCGACATCCGGCGCGGCCTGGATCTCGTCGAGCAGCTCGGCACACGACGCCTCGTCGAGCAGGCTCCGCCCATAGGCGTGCACCACGGCGGCAACCGCACGATCACGGGCAGCCAGCAGGGGCGCTCCGCCGGGGATGTGCTCCACAGGAGCACGATAAACTACGTACAGCACTTGTTCAAGCGCTTTCCGCGGTCTTCCTGGCTGGGTGAAACCATCCCGCTCGTGGGGTTACAACCGGCGGGCAGCGTCCCAGGCCGGATAGGGTCGGCACCGCCCGGACGCCAGCGTGGCTCGCCGGCCAGCCGACCAGGAGTCACTGCATGCTCGTCGACGGAGGCATCGGGTTCGACCCCGCGGACGCCGCCACCCGCGCCCGCCAGGCCGAGGAGGACGGCTACACCGGGGTCTGGTGCCCCGAGACCGGGCACGACGCCTTCCTGCCACTGGCGCTGGCCGCGCCGCACACCGAGCGCCTGGAGCTGGGCACCGGCATCGCCGTGGCCTTCGCCCGCAACCCGATGTCGATGGCCATGGTCGCCAACGACGTGCAGCTCTACAGCAAGGGTCGTTTCCTGCTCGGGCTCGGCTCCCAGATCAAGCCTCACATCGAAAAGCGGTTCTCCATGCCGTGGTCGCATCCCGCTGCCCGCATGCGCGAGTACATCTCGGCCATGCAGGCCATCTGGACCTGCTGGAACGAAGGGACCGAGCTGAACTTCCGTGGCGACTACTACACGCACCGGCTGATGACCCCGTTCTTCAACCCCGGCCCCAACCCGTACGGGCCGCCCAAGGTGTTCCTGGCCGCGGTGGGAAACCTCATGACCGAGGTCGCCGGCGAGGTGGCCGACGGGCTGATCGTGCACGGCTTCACCACCGAGCGGTACGTGCGCGAGGTCACGTTGCCTGCCCTCGACCGGGGCCTGGCCCGCTCGGGCCGCACCCGGGGGGACCTGCAGATCTCCTACCCGGCCTTCGTCGTGACCGGCGCGGACGAGCAGGGGACGGCTGCCGCTGCGCAGGCCGTCCGCAGCCAGATCGCCTTCTACGGGTCGACGCCGGCCTACCTTCCCGTGCTGGAGCTACACGGGTGGGGTGACCTGCACCGCGAACTGAACCGGCTCTCCAAGCAGGGCGCCTGGGCCGAGATGGCCACCCTGATCGACGACGACGTCCTGAACGCCTTCGCTGTGGTGGGCGAGACCGAGCAGGTACCGGCCCTGCTCACCCGCCGGTTCGGCGACGTCGTCGACCGCGTCAGCTTCTACGCGCCGTACCCGATGGCACGCGAGCGCTGGCAGCAGGTGATAGCCGGTTTCGCCACGGCCTGAGGAACCTCCGCCGGGGGCTGCCCCCACCCGACTGGCCACCCACTCACCCTTCGAGATCGCCCCCGGGCTCGCCCCACAACTCGCCTCCCCGGGCTCGCCCCTCGACATGGCCCCCCCGGCTCGCCGCCCTGGCCTGGACCCCGACGTGGCCCCCTGGCCTGGACCCCGACGTGGCCCCCTGGCCTGGACCCCGACGTGGCCCCCTGGCCTGGACCCCGACGTGGCCCCCTGGCCTCGCCTCCTGGCCTGGCCATCCGGGGCCCGCCGGTTCGACCCGCGACCGCCAACGCTCCACGTCACCACCGCCATCCCGACCTCCTGCCGACAGCGGTCCGCACCCTGCAACATGGGGAGCAGCCGCCGGTATCGGACCGGCAGCCAGCCTGATATCGTGATGCCTCGCCCGGGGGCGTAGCTCAGTTGGTAGAGCGCTTGACTGGCAGTCAAGAGGTTCGTGGGTTCGAGTCCCATCGCCTCCACCGGCCGGAGTGATATCACGCCAGCATTCCTGCACGGCACAGCTCTTGGTTCGCCAGCTCGATGAGGACGTGAAGGACGCGCTCCGACCCAGGGCCAGAGCCCACGGGCGCTCCACTGAGGAGGAAGCCCGGGAGATCTTGCGCGATGCCGTGCGCACGGGACCGGCCGGGCCAGTTCGACTTGGGTTGATGATCGCGTCGCGGTTCCGAGGCGATGGAGCCGAACACGACTTCGCCGAGCTGCGTGGCCACCCGGCGCAACAGGCGGACCTCTCGAAGCCATGATCGTGCTCGACACCAACGTGCTGTCGGCACTCATGCGATCCGAGCCCGAGACGGTCGTGGTCGACTGGCTCGACACCCAGCCATCGGAGTCGATCTGGACGACGTCGGTCACGGTGTTCGAGATCCGAACGGGCATGAGCTCCACGGATCACAGGAGCTCACCCTCGCTCGTGGTGAACGTCACCAGTGCCGAGGCGCGCGTTGAGCACGCTTGCACCAGGGACGACCATGCCGGCCGGTCCTGGCTGAGGACGTCGCGGTAGCCCGCTGCGTACAGCCCGGTGCGCGCACCGCTGGTCGCTTCCACGGCCTGTCACCGAGCGTCGTCGTCGCTCTCCTGCGCTGCGACGAGGGCTCGGTGGGACCGTGGCCACCCTGACCAGAGTGACCAGCAGAGCCGGCGCCCCCCTTCGATCAGAGTGGGTCCCACGACGCACGTTCACCCTGCTGCGCAGCCGAGCACCTTCCTCACGAAACCCACTCCAGCCGAAGGGATGCCGGCGCACCCCCGAGCGCGAGCCGCACGCCCGTCACCGTTCTCCGGTCTCCGGCTGGCGTTCCGGCCAGCCCGACCACGGAACGATCAGGTCGGACCGGTCACCGCCCGCGACCGCCGAGGACCGAGCGCAGCGTCCGGGCGACGATGCGGGCGTCGAGCCCGAGGCCCTGGTGGCGCAGGTAGAAGAACTCGTACTGGAGCTTCTCGAGCGCGTCGCCGACCGAGGCGCCGTAGTGGAACTTGACCTGGGCCCACCCGGTGAGCCCGGGGTGCACGAGGTGCCGGACGTCGTAGAAGGGGATCTTCTCGCGTAGCTCCTGCACGTAGCAGGGCTGCTCCGGCCGGGGTCCGACCACCGACAGGTCGCCGCGCAGCACGTTGAGCACCTGCGGCAGCTCGTCGAGGTGGACCCTGCGCATCCACCGGCCCACCCGTCCGAGCCGCGAATCGTCGATGGCCGTCCACGCTGATCCACCGTCGGCACCTGGCCCACCGCACGCCGGTTCGGCGCCGGCCACACCGTCACCGGACCATCTCCCGGTGCCGCCAGCCCCACCACCGCCAGCCCCGGTGCCGCCAGCCTCGACACTGCCGATCCTGGCTCCACCACTGCCGATCCCGGCTCCACCACTGCCGATCCTGGCTCCACCACTGCCGATCCTGGCTCCACCACTGCCGATCCCGGCTCCACCACTGCCGATCCCGGCTCCACCACTGCCGATCCTGGCTCCGCCACTGCCGATCCTGGCTCCACCACTGCCGATCCCGGCTCCGCCACTGCCGATCCTGGCTCCGCCACTGCCGATCCCACCAGCCCCGGCACCGCCCCTGCCTGCTTCGCCAGCCCCGATGCCACCCCTGGTCGGTGCCATGGTGCGGAACTTCACGATGGTGAACTCGCGACCGCCCCGACCGACCCGGCGTTGGCGATACAGCAGCGGCCCACGGTTCCCCACCAGGTCGGCTGCCGCCAAGATCGGAA
>JAKAYQ010000173.1 GCA_021826725.1 Actinomycetes bacterium | reverse complement strand
CGTCCCCCGGTGTGGTGGGTGCCCGGTGGCTGCGGAGCGGAGGATCTGCGCACAGCGCAAGGACATGACGGATCGGCCTCGGAGGCGCCAGCGGGTTGCGTGCCGGGGCCGACGGTGCCCATCGGGGGATCTTACCGGTGGGCACCGTCGGTTCTCCGTGCTCGAACCGTTGCCGAAGTCCCCAGAGCCGGCGGCCCCAGCGGTCCCTCCCACTGACGTGTGCTTCATCGAACCGTGCCAGGCGCCGATGAGACCCACGCTGATCGAAGGAGGGGGCGGGCCGAGCGGTCCCAGCGACAGACGACGGTGCCGGCGGGCCGGGGATCGCGGCCCGAGGGCGTGCGATCCCCGGCTCGCCGGTTTCACTCGTCGCCGGCCCCGCCGGGAGCGGTGCGCATCTTGTCGTCGATCATCTGGACGACCGACGAGTCGAGCAGCGTGGTCACGTCGCCGAGATCGCGGTGCTCGGCCACATCGCGTAGCAGGCGTCGCATGATCTTGCCGCTGCGGGTCTTGGGGAGGTCCGGGGTCAGCAGTATCTGGCGCGGCTTGGCGATTGGGCTGATGGTCGTGGCGACGTGCTCGCGCAGCTCGGCAACCAGTGCCTCGCCGTCTTCTCCGGCGATCTCCCCTTTGACGGTGACGAAGGCCACGACGGCCTGGCCGGTTGTCGGGTCGCTCGCCCCCACCACCGCCGCCTCGGCCACCCGGGGGTGCCCAACCAATGCGTGCTCGATCTCGGCGGTCGAGATGCGGTGCCCCGACACGTTCATCACGTCGTCGACGCGGCCGAGCAGCCACAGGTCGCCGTCGTCGTCCCGCTTGGCGCCGTCGCCGGCGAAGTAGCTGCCGGCGAAGCGGCTCCAGTAGGTGTCCTGGTACCGCTCGGGGTCCCCCCATATGCCGCGGAGCATTCCGGGCCACGGGGCGGTGATCACCAGGTAGCCACCCTCCCCGTTGGCGACGCTGGCTCCCTCATTGTCGACGACGTCGGCCGAGATCCCCGGGAGGGGGCGCATCGCCGCCCCGGGCTTGGTGGCGGTGATCCCGGGCAGCGGCGAGATCAGGATGCCGCCCGTCTCGGTCTGCCACCACGTGTCCACGATGGGGCATCGGTCCCTGCCGATGTTCGTGCGGTACCACATCCACGCCTCGGGGTTGATCGGCTCGCCCACGGAGCCGAGCAGTCGCAGGCTCGAAAGGTCGTGGGCGGCAGGGAGCTCCTCGCCCCACTTCATGAGGGTGCGGATCGTGGTGGGCGCCGTGTAGAGGATGGTCACCTTGTACTGCTCGACGATCCGCCACCAGCGGTCCTGGCCGCCAGCGTCGGGCGTGCCCTCGTACATCACCGACGTCACCCCGTTGGCGAGCGGGCCGTAGACGATGTAGCTGTGGCCGGTGACCCAGCCGATGTCTGCCGCCGTCCAGAACACGTCGGTCTCGGGCTTGACGTCGAACACCAGGCGGTGGGTGGCCGACGTGTGGACGAGGTACCCGCCGGTGGTGTGCAGGATTCCCTTGGGCTTGGCCGTGGTGCCGCTCGTGTACATGATGTAGAGCGGCTGCTCGGCGTCGAAGGCCTCGGCCTGGTGCGTGTCGGGCTGGCGCTCGACCAGCTCGTGCCACCAGTGGTCGCGCTCCTCACGCCACAGGACGTCCTGGCCGGTCCGCCGCACGACCAGCACAGCCCGGACGTCCGGGCACTGCTCGAGGGCCAGGTCGACGCTCGGCTTGAGCGCCGATGCCGTGCCCCGCCGGTAGCCGCCGTCGGCGGTGATGACTACTCGGGCGTCCGCGTCGAGGATACGGCTGGCCAGGGCCTCGGCCGAGAAGCCGCCGAAGATCACCGAGTGCGGGGCTCCCAGGCGTGCGCACGCCAGCATGGCCACGACTGCCTCGGGGACCATGGGCATGTAGATCGCGACGCGGTCACCGGCCTTTACCCCCAGCTCGACGAGCGCATTGGCGGCCTGGCACACCATGCGCTGCAGTTCCGCATAGGTGATGGTGCGGGTGTCGTTCTCGGGTTCGCCGATCCAGTGGAAGGCAACCCGGTCGCCGTTGCCGGCGGTGACGTGACGGTCGACGCAGTTCACGGAGGCGTTGAGCTTGCCTCCGACGAACCACTTCGCGTACGGCAGGTCCCACTGGAGGACCTGGTCCCACGGGCGCTCCCACTGGAGATGCTCTGCCTGGCGCTCCCACCAGGCCAGCGGGTCGGCGGCGGCTTCCTCGTAGATCCCCGGTTGGGCGTTGGCGGCGGCGGCCAGCTCGGGCGGGGGAGCGAACTGGCGGCGCTCCTGCAGGAGTGCGGAAAGTGCGGGTCCGCTCTGTTCGGCGTTCGTGTCGGTCATGGATTTCGTGCCTCGTGGAGTCGGTGCTCGGACGGTGCACCGTGGTCGGTGCGCCGGTGGGGGGTGGTGGTGCAGCGGCAGAGCGGTGTGCTCGTGGTGCTGTGGTGCACTGGCGGTATGCAGTGAGCGTGGTGCGGTGCTGCACCGGAGCACGAGACGACGAAGCGGTGCTGCGGTGGTGCGCGGTTCCGGACACCACCGCAGCACATCACGATACCCAGGTGCGAGCACTGCCGCGCAGCTGGAGCCAGGGCGCCGGACCGGCCCGTGGCCCCAGCTGCGGCGTCGTGCACGCCGCTCACCGCCGGGTCAACGAGAGAGCGGAATGGTGGGAAGGACGACCTTGCCGAACGTCTCGTTGGTCACGCCGGCAAAGGACGTGTACCAGGCAGCCGCGGCAGTGGCCACGCCGACCCAACCCCCGACCTTGGTCCAGCCGGAAAGGGAGTCGAAGGCCCCGACCGTGAGCAGCACGAAGGTGGCGGTCAGGAGCACGAAGACGACGACGATGGCAGCCGACACACGGAGCGAGGCCACCGTCATGTAGGCCGTGAAGATCGTCCAGCCCAGCAGGAACACACCCACGGCGACAGGAGCGTCGGTGGGCTTCACCCCTGGGGCCACGAACTTCACGAACACGTAGTAGGCGATCCAAAAGGCCCCGTACGAGGTGAAGGCCAGCGCCCCGAACGTGTTCTTCCGGACGAACTCCCACATCCCGGCCAGGAGCTGAGCGGCCCCGCCGTACACGAGCGCCAAGGCCAGAGCAGCGTCCGCACCGGGTCCCCACACATTGGTGTTGGAGATGCTGAGAGCGAAGGTGGTCATGGCGAACGCCGCCAGACCGAGCGGAGCCGGATCAGCGACTCGCTGCACGAGCGCTGCGGCTCGCTCGCTGGGCGACGGATCGCTCCGGGTGGACGTGGCATCGGTGGTCATGGTGTGCTCCTCCTTATCGTTGCCTGGTACGGGGTACTGCTCCTTCCGGGTCGTCGATCGTCGGTTGGTTGGGGGTTCAGCGGCGCGATCGCTGGGGGTGACGCTGGCGCTGGCCTGCTGATCCCCGGTGGTCGTCGCACGTTGGGGAATCGTCGCCGAGCGTTGGGGAACTGTCGCTGGGCAGGCGGGATCCGACGCGTCGCGTACGGGATCGGCAGTGGGTGGCCGGCACCTGCTCTTTCGAGGCGATGCCAGATGCCGTCGCACCGGGGCCAGCGGGTGGCGCCGTCGATGCCAGGAGGCAGGCGACGCTGATCGGGCGCTCGGCACCGCCTGGGTGCCCGACGACGCCCGAGCGGCGGCTCGTGCCCCCCTCGAGTGAACATCTGATTGTCAATACCCCTCCCTACCAGTCACGGTACTCCTAGCGGTAACGATTTCCCAGCATTCCTGTGCTGTTTCCACCGGCCAGGCGGGAGCCAGGCACGACCGCGGTCGGGCGACGCTGGCGTTCCCGGGCGCGACCATCGGGCTTGACGTCATGCCGCGTCCCATCTCACCCGAGCGCGGAGGCGGAGGAGCCGTGCGCCGTGCCGTGCGCCATGCCGTGGCGTGACGCCTGGGGGATCACGGGGTGCGGCGCGGTGGTCGTGACGCAGCGGCCCGACGGTGGGGGTCAGTCGAACGGACCGGATCTCACTGCTGTGCGCACCGGTCGCCGACCCGGTGTGAGCGGTCAGTCGACCAGTGCGCCCATGGTTGTCTCGGCGACCGCCTGCTGTGCCGGCTCGCGTTGCGCCGGCTGCTCCTGCCCGTGGATGTACTTGGCGCCCCGCAGCAGCGACGCGATGGCTCCGACGATGCACGCCCCGAAGGCGAAGTCGAACGCCTCGTGCAGGCCCTTGCCGAACGGGCCGCTGATCAGCTTGGGGAAGAACGAGCGACCGGTCAGGTACACGAAGGTGTGGTGCGGTAGCTGGGCGCCGGCCGGGCCGAGCAGCTGGGCCATCGGGTTGTAGCCGAGGAAGGCGGCGAACAGGCTGCCCACCGGCGGCAGGTGCGACACCCGGGTCGCCACCGCGGTGCTGACGCCTTGCGCCTGGAGCCCGTGCAGCAGGGCACTGGGCAGGCTGGCGGCAAGTCCGAGGACCATCAGCGTGAAGAACACACCGATCGAGAGCACCTGTGCCGACGACATGAACGTCACCGTCATGCCGGCGCCGGCGCCCCGCTGGTTCGGCGGCAGGCTGTTCATGATGCCGGTCTGGTTGGGGGCACCGAACATGCCCATGCCCAGCCCCGTGAGCAGCAGGATGCCGGCGAATGCCGGGTACGGGAAGTTGACCGGCAGGATCTGGAAGAGGATGAACGACGCGGCGGCCAGGAGCAGGCCGACGGTGGCGAACGGCCGGGCGCCGAACCGGTCGGCGAGGAACCCGCTGGTAGGTCCGGCGATGAGGAAGCCGACCGTCAGCGGCACCATGTAGATGCCGGCCCACAGCGGGGTGATGTTGAAGGCATACCCGTGCTGGGGCAGCCAGATCCCCTGCAGCCAGATGATGATGATGAACATCAGGCCGCCGCGGCTGAGCGATGCCAGCAGGTTCGCGGCGTTGCCCATGGCGAAGGCCCGGATCCGGAACAGGTCGAGGTGGAACATCGGCTGAGCCACCTTCGTCTCGATGTAGCCGAAGAGGACGAGGATGGCCAGACCGCCGAAGAGCATGACCAGCACGAAGGGACTGGTCCAGCCCATGGTGTGACCGCCATAGGGGAGCAGGCCGTAGGTGATCCCCACCAGGACCATGATCAGCCCGGCAGCGAAGGTCAGGTTGCCCCACCAGTCGATGTGCGACTTCGTGCGCACACCGGTGTCGCGCAGCTTCAGGTAGGCCCACACCGTCCCGAAGAGGCCGAAGGGCACCGACACCAGGAAGACGAGGCGCCACTCGACCGGGGCGAGGACGCCACCGAGGATCAGGCCGATGAACGAGCCGGCGATCATGGCGACGTTGTTGATCCCCATGGCGAGGCCACGCTGGTGGGAAGGGAACGCGTCGGTGAGGATGGCGCTGGAATTGGCCATCAGCAGCGCGCCGCCGACGCCCTGGCCGATGCGCAGCACGATCAGGTAGAGCGCGGCGGACGTGCCGTGCAGCCACGTGATCGACAGCAGGATCGAGAAGACGGTGAAGACGGCGAAGCCGAGGTTGTACATCCGGACCCGGCCGAACATGTCGCCGATCCGCCCCAGGCTCACCACCAGAACGGCGGTGACGACCATGAACCCCATGAGCATCCACAGGAGGTAGCTGGTATTGCTGGGAGCGAGGGGGTTCAAGCCGATGCCACGGAAGATGGCGGGCATGGCGATCAGGACGATCGACGAGTTGAGGACGGCCATCAGGATCCCGAGCGTCGTGTTCGACAGCGCGATCCACTTGTACCGGTCGTCGTGCCCGTGCCCGTGCCCGCTGGCGGCAGGCCCGCCGCCGCCGGGGCGCGGGATGCCATTGGTGCGGTTGCCGCCGGTCTCCGCTGGTCGACCGTTCGAGGTGGCGGACCGGGGTCGGCCACCGTTGGCGGGGGTACGAGGGGAGGAAGGCATCCGCATAAGTGTACGTTAACGTTAACGTTGACGCAAGCGTTCGCCGGGCGGTGCGCCGGCCCACCCGTGCCCGGCAGTGCCGACCTGCGCGCCTGCCCAGCGGTCCACGGGGCTCATGGCCGGGACCGGCGGTCCACGGGGCTGGTGGTGGCGACGGCCCGTGGTCCACGGACCTCACGGGCACGGCCACGGCCACGGCCACGGCCGGCGGCCCGCGGAGCTGGTGGCCACGGTCAGCGGTTCACGGGGCCCATGTCGCCGTAGCGGTCCCCGGCGGCCGCACCCGGGGCGAAGACCTCGTCGAGCCGCGCCCGCTCCTCGTCGGTCAGGCGGACGTCGTCGGCGGCGACGTTCTCCTCCAGGTACCGCCGCCGCTTGGTTCCGGGGATGGGGACCACGTCGTCGCCGCGGTCGAGCACCCACCCGAGCGCCAGCTGGGCGGGGGTGACGCCCTTGGCGGCGGCGATCTCGGCGGCCACCTGCACCATGCTGCGGTTGCGCTGCAGGTTCTCGGCTGCGAACCGGGGGTTGTGCCGGCGGAAGTCGTCGTCTGCGAGGTCGTCCGCGCTGGCGATGGCCGCGGTCAGGAAGCCCCGCCCCAGCGGCGAGTAGGCGACGAACCCGATGCCCAGCTCGCGCACCGTCTGGAGCACGCCGTTCTCCTCGACGTCCCGGGTCCACAGGGACCACTCGGTCTGCAGCGCCGTGATGGGATGGGTTGCATGGGCGCGCCGGATGGTGTCGGGTGCCGCCTCGGACAGACCGAGATGGCGGACCTTGCCGGCGGCGACCAGCTCGGCCATGGCCCCGACGGTGTCCTCGATGGGAGTGTCGGGGTCCACCCGATGCTGGTAGTACAGGTCGACATGGTCGACGCCCAAGCGCTCGAGCGACGCATCGCAGCACCGCCGCACGTACTCGGGTCGGCCGTTCACGCCGATGCGCGTGCCGTCGGGGGCCCGCTCGTTGCCGAACTTGGTGGCGAGCACGACAGATCG